>RZZX01000022.1 GCA_009929715.1 Bacteroidia bacterium | reverse complement strand
TTGTTGTTTTTGGCGTGATAATATTTCTGAAAGTCTTTAATAAATAAAGGAGAAGTTCCGGATCATAGCGTTGTTACTTGCCATGCAATTCTAGCGGATGAATGAGATTTCATCTTATCACAATTTTCGGATCAGTCCGAAAACCGAGTGGATCTGTTCTATTTAAATGACTGGTTGGCCTCATCTGCAAAAGACCGAATCATCTGGAAAAGTGGCACTCTAATGGTCTAAAACTAAAAAGTCAGTCCGAAATAAAGGGATCAAGACGAAAACTATGTGGGTAACAAACGTTAAACACCAAGCTTCGAAGCACTCCACATATCAATAAGCGACAGATATTAATTGAAATAGAGTGTTTTACGAAAAGATATTATCATATTACGAAAGCGCAAACGACCGTACAATTTAATATATCCCCAGGGTTTCCGGACTGATCCAAATAAAGCTGACTTTTCAACTTCATCTCGGCCTTATTAAGCAGAGATAAAGCTTTCATAAACAGATGTCTCTCAGGAGTTAAGTCAAGTCTCACCATCTTTACTACACTTCACCTGCATGAAGTATACACTTCACCTGCATGAAGTATACACTTCACCTGCGTGAAGTATACACTTCACCTAGGTGAAGTATAGAAATATCGGCTCTTTTCTGCCTTAATCTAACGGCGATAATGACTTAAGCTAGCCTTCATCTGACTAAAACAAGCTAGAATTTTATTCAAAAGTCAGTAACTGCCACTGGGATGAACTTGATGCATGCGCTCCAAAGTCTGTTTTTATCGGACTAGATTCTCCACCAGGTTTTCGGACTGATCCGTTTTTGTTCTTCTTTCGTGTAAAAAAGAATGAAGAGTGTGCGGGGGAGGGAAATAAAAAAGGAGCTAAGTTTGTGACTTAACTCCTTTGCTCAGCGTTGTCGGGGTGAGAAGATTCGAACTTCCGACCACACGCCCCCCAGACGCGTACTCTAACCGGGCTGAGCTACACCCCGAATTGCGGATGCAAATGTACGGTTTTATTTTGAATTAGCAAATACTTTTCGCTGTTTTTGTAGTTGTTATACCCCCATGCACTCTCGGTAGAAGTCTAACATCTCGAAAATCATCTCTTTAGTTGCTGTTTGGTCGATGCAGATTTCACCAATTTCTTTCAATAGAGTGAAGTTGATCGTATCTGAACAATTTTTCTTGTCGTGCTGCATCAGGGCATAGAGTGTCTCGTACTGTTTACATTCAAACCCAAAAACGCCATAATTGAGTTTGATAAAGCGAATGGTCTGACGCATCTTGTCTTGTGGAAAGCCGGCTTGTCGATTGGATAAATAGAGTTCGCAGACTAACCCCCAAGCTACGGCATGTCCGTGTAGTATAGGGGCCTTATGTGACAAGGCTAAACTCTCAAAGGCGTGGCCAACCGTGTGCCCGAGGTTTAAGGCTTTTCGGATACCGTGTTCAAAGGGGTCTATGTCCACAATCTCTTCTTTGATCTGAACCGACTGACCTACTAGCTTTTGTAAAACCGTGTAATCGGTCTGGTAAAGATCTACTTTTAAAAGCTCGGCCCAATGTTCTGGTGTGCTGATTAGCCCGTGTTTGAGCATCTCAGCATAACCCGATAAGAGGTTGTCTTGGTCGAGGCTATGCAGGAAGGTGGTGTCTATTAAGACGCTTTTCGCTGGTGCAAAAGCTCCGATTTCGTTCTTTAATCCATTGAAGTTGATACCGGTCTTGCCGCCTACAGAGGCGTCTACCATGGCCAATAGGGTGGTTGGTATGTTGATGTAAGAGATTCCTCGTTTGAAGGTAGCGGCTGCAAAACCACCCATGTCTGTTACCATACCACCCCCTAGGTTGATGAGCAACGAGTGGCGAGTGGCTCCTTGTGTGCTTAAGGCCATCCAAATGGTCGATAAAGCGTCGAGCGTCTTATGGCTGTCTTCGGCTTCTATGCAGATTCCGATGGCTTCTTTTAGATAGGAGAGACCACTCAAACGTGGCCAACAGTGTTCATAGGTGTGTCTGTCTGTTAGAATAAATAGCTTGTCGTGCGGGCATTGTTTTATCGCAAGAGCCAAGTCGGATTCTAAGCTCTGACAGAGAATGACTTCTTGTTTACTCATAATAGTTTGGCTTTTTATGGTACAAATGTATATAAAATATTTTTTTTAATTACCTTTGTTTAAATTAAAAACGTTAAACACATGAAAGCTTTACTTCCAACCTATTGCCGGCCATTGGGCTATTTGATCCTTTTGTTCTCTCTATTTATTCCTTTTATCTTGATGATGCTGGGGGTGATGACGGATCATAATCTTCTTTTTTATAAGGAGTGTGTCAAACTTTTAATGATGACGGGGGCTTTAATGATCCTTTTCGCATTCACTAAGACTGAGTCTAAAGTGACTGAAGAGATTCGCAACAGAGCGACTCGTAATGCTGTGTTTCTAACTTTTTTATTTGTCTTTGGCGGAATGCTTTGGCGGGTTTTTCATGGTGATTTGGCGAGTGTAGACACCTCGTCTTTTCTCGTTTTTTTAATTTTGAATGTTCTCACTTTGGAGTTTGCCTTGAATAAAGCTCGGGTGGATGCTCTTTTTAAAAAATAAAAGAAAAAGGAGGGCTTGGTTAAACCTTTTAGTGGGTTTATAGTCATACTTATAATTATAAATAAACGCGAGAAGGTTAATGAGAAGAATCATGATTGGAATCATGCTTGCTTTGGGCGGCATGGTTTCTGTTTTTGCACAAAACAAAGTAATTGCGGTCTCTGGCCGGGTGATAGAAGAGGAGTCTAAACAGCCCATCGAACAAGCTACTATCCAATTGTTGCATTTACCTGACAGTACTTATGCTGCAGGGGTGGCTACTGATAAACAGGGGCGCTTTGCCTTGGCTAAATTGAAGGCTGGTAAGTATGCCTTAAAGGTCTCTTATATCGGATTTAAAACGAAGACGATGGCTGTGGTACTTCAATCGGCTACAGGGACTAAGAACGTGGGGACGATTGCTCTAGCACCTGACGCGGTCATGTTGAAAGAGGCTGTGATTACGGCCGAAGCACCTCCTGTGACGGTCAAGGCGGACACTACGGAGTATTCTGCAGCGGCTTATCCGGTACCGGAAGGCTCTATGCTGGAGGATTTGGTGAAGAAGATTCCTGGGGCTAAGGTCGACGAGAATGGTAAAATCACGCTCAATGGGAAAGAGATTAAAAAGATTATGGTGGATGGCAAGGAGTTCTTTTCTGATGATCCTAAAATGTCGATGAAGAACATACCGGTCAACATGATCGAGAAGGTAAAGGCTTATGATAAGAAGAGTGATATGGCGCGTATTACCGGTATTGACGATGGTGAGGAAGAGGCTGTTCTCGACTTGAGTGTTAAAAAGGGAATGAAGAAGGGATGGATTGGCAACTTGATAGCGGGCTACGGTAGTGAGGAACGCTATGAGGGGGGGGCCATGATCAGCCGGTTTAAGGATGATTCGAGCATCTCAATTATCGCTTCGGTTAATAATACGAATAACAAAGGATTCTCTGAATTTGGTGACGCCGGACAGGGGATGGGAGGCAATGCTGGTGCTGGGCTTTCTAAAGCGCAGTCTTTGGGGGTTAACTTTGCTAAAGATACAGAAAAACTTCAGGTGGGTGGAAATGTGCAGTATGGGCACTCTATCAATGATGCGGAACGAAAAACGAGTACGGAAACATTCTTGGGAGATAAATCGTCTTACGAAAAAAGTGTGAATCTGTCTAATCGTGATCGGCATGATCTGCGGGCAGATTTTCGGTTGGAATGGCGTCCGGATACATTGACTACTTTTATCTTCCGACCAAGTGCGAGCTATTCTAAGACGGATGCTGTTAGTTCTTTAAATTCACAAACTGAAAATACGCTTCATCATCTTATTAATAAAAAGGAGGTTTCTTCTTCTTCTAAGAGTTATAACTGGAGTTTTGACGGGAGTCTGATGATGTTCCGACGCCTGAATAACAAGGGACGGAATCTTTTTGCTGGGGCTAGGTTTGGGTATAGTGACAGTGAATCGGATATCTATTCGAACTCATTGGGTACTTTCTATAAGGAAGTAGAGGAGGATAGTTTGTCGCAGGTGTCTCGTTATACGGATAGAAGGGGGGATAGTCGCAACTGGAGTGTGTCTGCTTCTTATACCGAACCGGTGTTTAAAAATCACTTCTTGCAGCTGCGTTACGAGTTTGCTCACCGTAAGCAGTTCTCTCAATCGTTGGTCTATGACAGTTTGCATGTTTATCCTTATCCAGATTATCTGGAACGTGGGTACGACAATGATTTGAGTACACGGGTGGAGAATTTCTACGATACGCACTCTCTTAATCTCTCTTTGCGTGGTATTTACACCAAGATGATGTATAGCGTGGGGATGGGGCTGACCCCTCAGTCGTCGTTAAGTCAAACAACTATCGGCCCGAACGCTATTCAGGATAAGAACTTCCCTACGCAGCATGTGTTAAACTGGGCTCCGATGGTGATGTTCCGTTACATGTTTAGTAAACAAGAGGTGCTGATGTTCCGTTATCGTGGACGAAGTAGTACTCCGAATATTGAAGATTTGCAGGAGGTGATTGATAATACGGACCCTATGAACTTGCGATTTGGTAATCCGAACTTGAAGCCTTCGTTTAATAACAGTTTTATGCTGTTTTATAATAAGTTTGTGCCTAATTCGATGCAGAGTTATTCGGCCAATGTGTTCTATTCTAATACCCTGAATTCGGTAGCCAATAGGATGGTTTATGATGTTGAAACAGGGGCGCGGAAATATTATAAGGAGAATGTCAACGGCAATTGGAATGCACGAGGGTATTTCTCGTTCAATACGCCTTTGAAGAATCAGAAGTTTACACTCTCTTCTAATACGAACTTCGGGTATAGTGATGCGGTGAGTTATACCACATTGAGTAAGGAGGCTGGAGCTATTTTGAGTACCACGCACAATTTAACTGCCGGACAGCGGTTGTCTGGGGCTTATCGGTCGGATCTGTTCGATCTCTCGATCAATGGAGGCATGGATTACAACTTTGTTCGTAACAGCAAGCAGGTGAATAGTAACCGTGAAACATACGACTATTATGTGGGAGGAAACTCGAATGTGAATCTGCCGTGGAGTGTGAGTCTCTCTTCGGAGGTGAGTTGCCGGTTTAAGGAGGGATACTCCTCTGGCTTGAATAAGAATGAGGTGATCTGGAATGCACAGATCTCTAAAAACTTCTTGAAGAATAATGCGGCAACGCTCCGTTTTAAGATTTATGATCTATTGAAACAACAGAGTAACTTGACCCGAACGGTTTCGGAAAGCATGATGAGTGATACGGAGTATAATACGTTGGGTAGTTATTTCATGGTTCATTTTGTCTATCGCTTTAATACGTTGGGCGGGAAAAGAGCTGGTGGATCGGACCGCTCTAGGGAACGTCCGCACCGTTCAGGTGGAATGGGTGGCTATGGACGCTACCGTATGCATTAAAAGGTCGTGTTTGTTACGATGAAAAGTTCCGGTGCACAGATGTTGCCGGAACTTTTTGTTTTTTATCTAAAAGTTTCTATATTTGTTTCTCTGTATCAATGTGTAAGCTATGATCGATTGGAATGTTTTGTTTAGTCAGATAGCCTCTGTTGCTTTTAATCTGATCTATTTCGGTATCATTATCGGCACCATCATCGTTATCGTTTTAGATAATCGGAATCCGGTTAAAACGATGGCTTGGATTTTGGTCCTGACCTTTTTGCCGGTTGTCGGTCTGGCTTTTTATTTCTTTTTTGGGCGTAGCCAAAGGCGCGAGCGAATCATTAGTCGGAATAGTTACGACCGGTTGCTTAAAAAACCGATGGCGGAATACCTTGCTCAAGCGGATTTCCGATTGCCTACTAGATACGCTCGTCTCATCCAACTTTTTCAGCACACTAATCAGGCTTGGCCGTTTGAAAATAACCGCGTGGAGGTGTATACCAATGGTTATACCAAGATCCAGGCTCTAATTAGGGAGCTGATGCGAGCTAAAGATCATATTCATTTGGAGTATTATATTTTTGAAGATGATGCTGTGGGGCGTTTGATACGGGATGTTTTGATCGATAAAGCGCGTGAAGGGGTCGAGGTTCGAGTGCTGTATGACGATGTGGGATGCTGGCATGTGGCTAAGGATTTTTATGCAGAGATGTGCGATGCGGGAATCGAGGTCAGAAGCTTCTTAAAGGTGCGCTTTCCACTATTTACGAGTAAGGTGAATTACCGGAATCACCGTAAGATTGTGGTGATTGATGGAAAAATAGGCTTTGTTGGCGGAATGAATCTGGCCGAACGGTATGTCAGAGGAGTCTCTTGGGGAGGGTGGAGAGATACCCACATTTTACTTGAAGGAAAGGCGGTTCATGGTCTTCAAACGGCTTTCTTGCTCGACTGGTATTTTGTCGATCGGACACTGTTGACCTCTTCGTGCTATTTTCCTAAAATAGAATCCTATGGTACCACATTGGTTCAAGTGGTGACTAGTGAACCTGTTGGCCCTTGGAAAGAGATTATGCAGGGGCTGGCTAAAGCGATTGTGGAAGCTAAAACCTATTTCTATATTCAGACACCCTATTTCTTGCCTACCGAACAGATTCTGGGGGCATTGCAGGTGGCTGCTTTATCGGGTGTCGATGTGCGTTTGATGATTCCGGAGCGAGCCGATAACCAGCTTACACATTGGGGTTCTTGTTCGTATCTCACTGATGTACTACGTGCGGGGGTGAAAGTTTATTTTTACCAAGAAGGGTTTCTTCACTCTAAGTTGATGGTGTCTGATGATTTGTTCTCGACCGTTGGATCGACCAACATTGATTTTCGAAGTTTTGAGCACAACTTTGAGGTGAATGCCTTTATGTACGATGAAATGACGGCGCTTGAGATGAAAGAAATTTTCTTGTGGGATCAGAAAGAGTGCACACAGCTCTTTTTGAAAAAGTGGGAGAAGCGTTCTTGGAAAACGAAAACAGCAGAGTCCGTTGTTCGTTTACTGGCTCCGCTGCTTTAATAGGGTGTTATCTGAAGATGGTGAAGTTTACACTGCCGTAGATGCGTCGTTCTAAGAAACGAGGATGCTCTTCGAAGTGATCGCTCTTACCATGCTCTAAGACAAAGAGTCCTTCGGGTGCTAATAGATTGTTGTTGAATACTAAGTCTGGGATGCTCTTTAGCTCTTTGAGTTCATAAGGAGGATCGGCAAAGATGAAGTCGAAAGGCTCATGCTTGCTGTTGAGATACTTGAAGACATCTCCTCTTATGGGGAAACACCGATCGGTTTTGACCTCTTGCATCACTTTACAGATAAAAGCATAGTGTGCTGCCTCTTTTTCGACACTGACCACCCGTTTACATCCGCGTGAAACGAGCTCGATGCTGATGCTGCCCGTTCCGGCAAAGAGATCGAGAGCAGTCATCTCCTCAAAATCCATGTAATTGTTGAGTACATTGAACAGATTTTCTTTGGCAAAATCTGTGGTTGGTCGTGCCTTAAATGTGCGTGGCACATCAAAGCGTCTTCTTTTATAAATCCCGCTGATTACTCGCATAATAAAATAGCTTGCATGTCAATATTAGTCGTTGGGTCCATCACAAAGAGGTTGAGAATGTATCTTCTTACCCCTTCGGTGAACTGTTCTTTATCGCTTAGTGTTCCTGCCAGATGTAATTCATCGCGCTCTTGATCAAAATTGAGCAGTTTCCAAACATAAAGCAGGTGGTAGATTCGGTCTTCAAGGTATTTGCAATCGAATGAGTTGGCAAAGACCAAATGGCCTTTTTCAAAGCAGTAGAGAGCTATTCCTTGTGGTTGGCTGAAAAGGTACATCTTCCGGCTGTTGCCCAGTTTGCTTTTAACAGAGAAGTACTCTATCAAGGCTGATGTTTGGGCGTAGAAGTAGGCCGTTGGGTATTGCTCGCGGATAAAGTTGAAGGCGCTTTTATCCATTCCGAATAAGACAACGATGCTGCTTTTCTTCAGGATGTTGTACTGTACACTTTCATTCTCTTTGGGCGTGTGGTTGTGGTAGAAGATGAGTTCGGTCTGTTCGTCTTCAAAAAGTTCTAAAGGCATCGTTACGATGCGCTTATTGACCACTATCACGTTGACTTGTCTGTAGGGGCAGCCCAAGAATTCGTATTCTTGAAAGGCTTTTTTGAGGTTTGCTGTCAGTGATAAAGAGCTGTCTATATCCTTGTCGATGACTGATAGAGAGGTGTCATGAAGAGGGTTATAGATAGAAAAAGAAAATCCATCCGGACTAAGCCGGATGGATAATGTATGGTGTTCTGATTGATGAAGTTCGATCATTATTCCCAGTTGCCGGCACCGTTGTTAGGTGTATCAATTGAGCCGATCATTAAACCACAATATTTGCCTAACTTAGTTTGGATATCTTTGAGGTTGATAATCTCTTGTGCGTCAAGACCGTTTAAGTATGTCTCATAAGGAGTCTTAACTTCGTACAAGAAGACAGGAGCACCAGATTTTGCTGTGTCGTTTTTAACAGCCATTTCGAATTGGGCACCATTTCCGAAAGGAACGTATCTTAAAGAATCTGCATTGAAGCCTTTAGGGAAGATTGTATCCATAACGGCTACCCACATGGTGTCACGTTTAAAGTTCTCAAGACCCCATTTTTTAACGTCATCGAATTTGCCAGTTCTTTTGGCTGCATTAACGATTGCAATCGCTTTACGTTCTGTTAAACCCTCTTCCAACTGCTTGTCGGTAAGTTGTCCCATCTTCATTACGAAAGGAATTTTTTGAGTTTTAACGAAGTCGATCAAAGAGTCAAATTTGTCTGTGTATTGTCCGTGGTGAAGCATACGGTATTCTTGTTGTGCTTTACGGATGTCGATTAGACGAGCAATGACAGCTTTGTCACGGTGTTTTTTGTCTTTCTCGAAGTTTATAGGACCCATGATGCTGCTGTAACAGATGTAAATTAATGCCGCAACACAGAGTGCCAATACAATATTAAATACTGTTTTCATGATAAAATATGTTTTTAGTTGTTATATTCGCATCGCAAAAATAGAACAAATTAATTTAAAATTGGTTGTTCGCCTATTTTTTTTATAACATAAAAATGATAAATAACTATTTAGAACGGCAAATTAAAGAATTTTTTCCTTATCAGCCAACTTTTCAACAAGAAATAGCGATAAAGCACCTTTCTGACTTCTTATTTTCGAAGGAGTCCGATGGGGTTTTTCTCCTTCGTGGCTATGCCGGTACGGGAAAAACATCGTTGGTCGGTGCTTTGGTGAAGGCGCTTGATGCCTTCCAACAGAAAGTGGTTTTGCTGGCACCTACAGGTAGAGCGGCTAAGGTGTTTGCTGCTTATGCAGCTCATCCGGCTTATACCATTCATAAGAAGATTTATCGGCAACAGAGTTTTTCGAACGAGACTGCTAATTTTTCGATCAATGATAACTTAGCGACGCATACTTTGTTTATTGTTGATGAGGCGTCGATGATAGCGAATGATGGGCTGTCGGGGAGTTTTTTTGGTACGGGACGTCTTTTGGACGATTTAGTACAGTTTGTCTATTCGGGTGAAGGGTGTCGGCTTTTGTTGATGGGCGATACAGCGCAGTTGCCTCCAGTGGGTGAGGAGCAGAGCCCCGCTTTGAGTGGAGAGATGCTTAGAGGATATGGGTTGTCCGTTTCTGAGGTCGATTTGACGGATGTGGTTCGGCAAGTTCAGGAATCGGGCATTTTATGGAATGCCACAGCGCTCCGACATCTTATTACTGCTGAGACTTGCAGTGGGCTACCTAAGATCAAAGCTACTGGCTTTGCCGATATAAAGGTGCTTCCTGGTACTGAACTAATAGATACATTAACGGCTTGTTATGACCGCGATGGGATGGACGATACCATTGTAATTTGTCGCTCGAACAAGCGAGCCAATCTTTATAATAAAGGGATTCGTGCTCAGATTCTTTGGCGTGAAGAGGAACTCAACACGGGCGATATGCTGATGATTGCTAAGAACAACTACTTTTGGACAGCGTCTTATAAGGAGATGGATTTTATAGCCAATGGTGAAACGGCTGTAGTGCGTCGGGTGCGTCGCACACGTGAGCTTTACGGCTTCCGGTTTGCCGATGTGACTTTGACATTTCCCGATCATGAAGATTTTGAATTAGAAGCGAATGTTATCTTGGACACTCTTCATTCTGAGGCACCGGCGTTAGCCAAAGCCGATAACGATCGCTTGTTTTATACCATTTTGGAAGATTATGTCGATATCCGGGAGAAGCGAGAGCGGATGAAGAAGATGAAAGCCGATCCGTATTACAATGCTTTGCAGGTGAAGTATGCTTATGCGGTGACGTGCCATAAGGCGCAAGGTGGACAGTGGAAGAATGTTTTTCTAGATCAAGGCTACATGACCGATGAGTATCTGACTCCCGATTATTTCCGTTGGCTTTATACCGCTTTTACACGCGCCACTGGTACGCTCTATTTAGTGAACTATCCGAAAGAACAGGTGGAATGAAAAAAGCGGGTATTTCACGTTAAAATGAAATACCCGCTTGGAAATTATAAATTGATAAAATACCTATTCAGCAGCTATATTCTGACAGAAATGACCGAAGTATAACTTCTCTTTTTTTATGAATGAATAAGTGGCCCAGATCTTTTTACCATCATTTTTGATGATTTCAAACTTTATCGGTTCGTCGGTAAATTTATCATTATTTAGGCTGCAAGTTAGCTTGGCACCTGTCTTTTCGCCTACACTCTTATCTCCGGCAAAATAGATTTTTAAGTACTGCCAATTGTAATAATCCCAACCATAAAGGTTCAGTTCATTTTCTTTGGTATTGAAATAAGTATACCATCGATTGTCGGCATTTTCTGTTATGTTACTTGCAAAAAGATAACGTAGGGTTGCGTCTGCTTTAATCTCTTCCAAATCCTTTTCGTCATAAGGGATATCGGTCGTTGATATCACAACAGTGATCGTTTTTGTTACCTCCAAAGCATCTGTGATGGTTATAGTAGCCGTACCCTCTTTTTTACCAGTCACAGACAGCTCGTTTTGTTTGATTGATAACGATAAAATATCCGTGTTGTCAGAGGTCGCTTTATAGCTACCATTTCCAGAAATAATCTCAAGAGTTTTGGTTTTAGGGTTACCAATCGGCATCTTGATATCAAGACTCTCTTTATCCACCGTAATGGTCTCATAATAAGACGTGATAGAGATCTTCTTATATTGATTACTTTGGTCGGATAAAACAACCGCTGTTTGCCCATTTGTTTTGGCTTCTACGAAAATCTTTCCATTTTCGCTTTTGACTTCTGCTATTTCCGGATTAAGAGAGAAAGCTTTATAATCCCCATTCCCTTTTGCAATTTCTATTTCAGTGCTGCTGCCTACTACTATTCTTAGTGCATCGCTAGTTAATGTTAGCTCCTCTTTTTGAGAAGTTTCTATTGGATCATCATCGCTACTACACGAAGCGAATCCTATTGAAAGCATGCCTAATAGTAATATTCCTACTATGTTTTTCAGTTTCATAATCTGCTAATATTAAAGGTTCTTAATTACCAATCTTTGCGATACGGTTTTCCATCATAAACTAGTTCATCATCGTATAGAACTTTTGCAATGCTTTGCATGGCGCTGATTTGGCGCTGAAAGTACGAACGGAATGGATCCATTGCAAAAATCATGTGAGCACCGTAGCCTTTGTCGCGTAGACTCTTGAGGTTGTTTTCAGAGGTGAAATGTCCTCTGGCAAACTCTTGTGAGTAGAGAGCCATTCCTGATTTGGGCATTCCTGGGTATCTGCTACTCATATCAGAACCATTGCCATAGTCATGGATTCCATAATCTACGAATGTTCCTGATGTTTGGTTTTCTATACTCGGTAAAGAAGAAGTCAGTCCATAGGCATACGCACAAACCAATCGGTCCGGCATAGCTTGCTTCACTTCGTAACAAAGGCGTGAGGCTGCTGTAGAAGAGGGACTAACGAATCCTTCTGGAGCAGGGCTTTGATAGTTCGAATATTCATCATCGAAGAAGACCCCATCAAGGTGATAAGCATCACAAACGGCTTTTAACTCTTGAGCAAATGCTTTAGCAGTCTTGTCGGCTAAGTTGGCTACCCCTGAGCGGTCATGATTGCCTAAAATACCTAGAATGATTTTCATACCGCGGTCTTGCAACGGTTTAAGGTATTTTATGCGTTGGTCAAGCAGGTGCTGTACGTTTTCGTTGTTATAGACATAAACCCGTCCCGTTTCGGCATTGTAATTGATGTTGGCCGAGAACATGATTAACATATCTACTAAAGGTTTGCCGCTGTTCTTCAAGGTGAAGCAAAGGTTGTTTAGTGGATTCGTGTCATTTACCTCCATACAGCTGATAATCTTAATGCCACTAGCTTTGTTGCAATCAGGAATACCTGTCAAGTCTTTCACGAAAAGTAAATAGGTCGATTCCTTTTCGGTCAACTTTAAATCGCCCGATTTAGTGGTGATCTTTAAAGGAATGACATACGATTTTTGAGACTCTGATCCCTCGAAAGTCTTGTAAGTGACCTCCAGTTTATTAGAACGGCTCTCCCCCTGAGCTAGAGTCAGTAGACCTTCATTCGAAATTGTGACCGAATCAATGGGAAATGCCTCGTAAGTTGAACCTTGTTTCTCGTTATAAGCATCTAGTAACGCTTTGTCGTAAGCCACTGTCGCTGTACTATTCTGAGTTGCTTTTTGTGAGGCGTTTAAGAAGATTTCAGTGGTTCCTACGTTACGAAACTCTACATTACTGATGGCACGTTTACCATTGGCGTCAATCAAATACCCCAATACATCTTGGCTTGTCACATAGCCGCTTTCGTCTATGCGTCCTACTTCGATGTCGTCTTCGCAAGATGTGAAAGCACATCCTGCAGAAGCGAACAATAAAGTCAATACCTGAGTTTTTATGAATTTATTATAGTTCATGATCTAATCTTTATTAAAGTGAATTTCAAATTAGTTTTTTGCCGGTAAGCTTACCGGAGTCCAAACAATTGGGTTCTTTGCTTTTAGGTGGTTGCCATTGCCTGTTTCGTCTTTAATTTCACTGCCAACCCCGTCATTACATTTCCAGTAAGCCACTAAACCGTCCGATTTTGGGTCAACTTCATAGAAGTGAGCTGGTGCAGTAATCTCTTCGGCTGTCAAGGCGCGGTTCCATATTCTACATTCTGAGAACTCACCAGCTAAGAAACGCCCATCTTCATAAGAGCGTCCGATGTAGAAACCGTCTTTTCCATTCACGCCTAAGTTTATTTCACCAAGGTTCTTTGTTCCTTCCGATTGCAATTTACCGTTTACGTATACCTTCAAGGCCCCGTTGCTACTGTCGTATGTTAAGGCAACATGCACCCATTCGTTGATTGGTAACCCCTTATTGGAATCCCCATCAGGGAAGTTACCTCTAGTTGTTGCAATCTGAATTTGGTTGGAAGGGAATCCAGCATCACCGACACGAATCAAGAAGTACCCTTCGATACCCATTATTGTACTGATCAACCGGTCGAAATTTCGTGCGCGGATTAATGTTTCCATGGTCAACGCTGATAGGTTATTCACTACCTCCGGTTTAGCCCATGTATCGATGTGTAGGTTGTTTGCCTCCATGTCGGCTACCACATTAATTAGAGCTGCTCCTTTGAAGATAAAGTAAGTGGTGCGTGAACTCTCCAAGATAGCGATGTTAGATTCAACGATTGTTACTGGGAGAACATAGATCACATCACGGTCTAACTCATTGATCGCATTAAACTTCACGGTAATGGGTTGCGAAAGTACTGAACCCGCTTTGATCACTGTTTTGTTTTCCGATAATTCATAGTGTCCCTCGGGCAACAGGACCGCTTGGTCATAGTACGCCAAGTTGTATCTTTTTACTAAAGAGGGATCGACCTTGTACGTAATAGTCACATCTTTCGTCTCTTTCTTTGCTAAAGCGGCTTGGATGGTTCGTTCGGCATTGGTTACTGTACCTTTTACCAAGATTGTACTTGTTTTTGAGTCGGCATTGATGTAAGTCTGGTTATCAAACTTCTCCATATCGCTCTGACATCCACCTAGGGTCAATGCACCAAGCAATAAGCCGTATAAATATAATTTATTCTGCTTCATAAGTTGTTACTTTTTAAGAGATGGATTTAATGTTGTAATAGCTTGACGGCTGTGTCTATAAACCAGTGCCGGGTTATAATAATCGGTACTAATGTTGTCGATACCTAAGCCTTTGATGGTATACCCCTCGTGTGCAGACATGATCCATTGCGCTGCAGTTGGCAAAGCCCGGCTGCCATCAGCAAAATAACCGGTTTTCTTATCCGATTCATCCAGTGATGTTGTCGACACCTTGATCCCGAAGCGATCTGTCGGCACCCCTTCAACAGCCGCCAATGATAAGTTGTATGACAACTCATATTGGTTTTTGATAGTGGTAGCAGGCAATAAAATCAAGTTACATTTCTCCAGGAACGATTTATCAATGATATTTTGAGGTTTGCCTTCGAATGCAATCAGCTTATCCGTGTTTCTTTCCAACCAAGTTTTAACCATTCCCATGAATACATTTTGGCTTTCGATATAAGCTTTCTTTTCAGCAGCGGTGAGGTGAAGCATGCTTTTACCCAAGTAGGCGATTGAAAGGCCATCGTATTGATACTCTTGAACGAGGCTGAGAGCATGGCCGATAGAATCGACCATAAACGTGGTAAAGTCCGGGAAAGTAGACTCTTCGCCCTCTGCTGGTGCCGGTTGTTCTTTGGCGCGGGTGTCATAGATCAGTTTAATCGCATCGAAGTCGATCGAATAGATCACTTTTGTTCCCTTTTCCTTTTTGAGGTTGGCCATTTCAGCGAGTTCACTCTCAACGAGATTGTCCGGATGCATTAAAGCAAGTACATCCACGCTGTCTGGCACTTCCGAAAGATGTTGCGCTCTGTTGAACGGCACTTTTTCGCTGTTGTCGAACCACGCATAAACTAGTTTGTGGTCTGAATCTTTATACGTTTTAAGGCGCTCTAGGTATTGCGCATAGAGTTCCGGATTCTGTTCTTTGATGTTGGGCTGAATCACATTAGCCGACTCCATGTCGTCCCAGTCGCTACATGAAGCGAAGGCGAAAGCAGCGGTCATGATGCCCGATAAAACGAGTTTTCCTATCTTATTACTTTTCATAATCGTTTAGATTTATCATTAGTTATTTTTTTTAGCCCACCAAACGTCTGTTCCCATGGTATCAGGACCTTTTAAGTAGTCTGTCAGTGCTTTCTTCAGGTTTTCTCCATTCTCTTTGTACTCCACCTCCGGGTAATTCAACCGGCGAGCCATTCTAGAACTTTCCACCTTGCCATTGCTACCATTCATAACAACCTCCATTAACTTAGGATACCCTGTACGGCGGTATTCAGCCCAAGCCTCCAAGCCCAAGGGGAAGTTGGCAATCCATTTTTGAGTAATGATTCGTTCCAAGTTCTTTTCAAAATCGGCTGTTTCATCCCATTTTACGGTAATGGTACTAGTCATGCCATTGTATGAGAACGACGAGTTTACAGGGTCTTTGTGAACTGCCGGTGTTTTCGTTGCATCTTGTGCGTACGTTTCCGCACCTTCTGCTCCCCATTGACCGAACGATAAAGCAATACCTTGGTTGTACAATGACTCGGCGGTTCCACCCATCGACCAGCCTCTTAACGCTCCTTCTGCACGGAGGAAAGCTGTTTCGGCCGCATTCATCCACATCATTTTACTATCCACCTTAATATTGATGTTCGTATATTGTTTGATGGTTTCACCAGCAGGCAGCTCCACGCCAGAGCGCAAGCCAATAAAGCCGTTGGTCACATTTTTGAAAGTCGATAAGGTGAAATACTTTTCCCGTCTAGGATCCTCATACCCATTCATATACGATGTGATATCAGCTCCGATGTGTGAGTCACCTTTGTTATATTCATACATCACCACATAAAGTGGGTTATTGGTTACCGTAATAAAGGCATTGTCGTCGTTGCTACTCATTGGACCAATCTCATTTTTCATCACCTCTTCCGCCTTTTGTTTAGCCAATTCCGGCTCTACATTAGCGATACGTACCGCCATGCGAAGTTTCAATGAGTTGGCTAGTTTAGCCCATTTCTCTGTTTTACCCCCAAAGACGATATCCGCTTTCGGTGTAAAGTTGTTGGTGCGGTTTTTACTCAACACCTCGATGGCAGCATCGACCTCTTGGAACATCTTCTCGTACACCTTTTTCTGAGTATCATAGACCGCTGTGATGTTTCCATCTTTACCAACTTCCGAGTAAGGGATAGGACCATAGGTATCAGTCACCCGTTGCATGGCAATCACTTTAATGACATTTGCTACCGAGAGCAACACCTCGTTGTCCGTTAGAGCCTGAATCGTTGTGATATTTGGGAACGTAGCACTCATGGTTTGTTTCATAAGCGGTTCAACCCAGTCGTCTTGTGGGCTATAAATCGCAAAGCTACGGTTGTTAAATCCATTGTTTGAGTCGGCCAGATAGCCTCCCCATGTACCGCCCAATAAGCAGTCTGTAAACTGGAACGTATTCACGTCCAATGGTAGGACGGCACTCTCCATCATCTTTAAGGCAGAGCTTACTCCATAACCGTCCGGATCCAAATTAGTCGGTTCGTACGGGTTCGTATTATAGTCTAGGAAATTATCGGTACAAGAGACACTAAGCCCCGTTACAGTACCGAGTAATAATAGTTTTATGATTGATTTATTTTTCATAACAGTCTCGATTTAAAATTTGAATCTCACGTTGAATCCTAAGTTACGTGTGCTAGGCATCATAAAGTTGTCTATTCCTTGATAGTAGTTACCTGTCGATGCAATAGCCTCCGGATCGAATGGTGCTTTACAATAGATCATCCATAAGTTACGTCCCACGAGTGATACGGTTACATCGGCAATGCCAAAGACCTTGTTTTTAGGGATATTATATCCGATGCTTGCCTCTTGCAAACGCACGTTAGTAGCGCTATACGTATAGAGTTGAGGAATACCGCCGCCGGCAGCTACCGTGCTATACCATTTTTGAGCATTAACCAAGTCACTTCCGTTCACCCATACACCGCCATTGTCTCTTGCTGCAGCCGATGCTTCGGACACCCCATAAAGGTCGAGTGCTGCTTGAGTAGCCGAATAAGTGATTCCGCCAAACCGAGCAGCCACCATGAAGCTCATGTTGATGTTTTTCCAAGAGAAGTCATTGCGCCATGCCATGTTACATTTAGGGAAGACACTTCCCAATTTGATATCACCAGCCCGGTTATTCACCGCTACATTACCATTCTTATCGATGTAAACGTTGCCGTTGCTGTCGCGTTGCAAGTCACTTTGAGTATACAAGTCACCCAATGTACCTCCTTCTTTAAGCACGACACGCGCCTTATTCAGGCCACCCACTTCTAAACGGTCTTTGTTAATAAGTTGTCCATTGATCGGGTTCACATAATCATTTACCAATTCCAGAATTTTGTTTCTGTTGGCACTCAATGTTAAGTTAGAGTTCCAATTGAACGTCTTGTTCCACGTGTTTTGGTAGCCCAAGCCAAGTTCTATACCGCGGTTGCGTACACTACCTGTTTGCAGGTAAATGATGTCATAACCGGCAGAAGCCGATAGTTGCGGGTCGAAAGTCTGGTTGTATGTTTTGGTTTGATAAAGGGACAAATCCAAGTTGAAATGTTTTAAGAAGCGTGCAGTCAAGCCCACCTCCCAAGAGTCGGTCCGTTCCGGTTTCAAATTATTGATGGGGTAATTCTTTTTTGTTTCCCACTGTTGGTTATTAAAATTCCATTTGTAAGACGGGTTAGCCAAGAAGCGACTAAACGGTGTGCCTACAGAAGCGTAAGAAGCCCGCAATTTTAAATACGAGATCTCTTCGGGGAGAGTGAAAATTTCCGAAAGGATAAACGATGTTCCCACCGATGGGTAGAAGAAACTCTTAGTGCTCGATTTCGGTCCAGCCAATTGTGATGGCCAGTCGTTACGTCCAGTCAACGTCAAGTAGTAAGCACTCTTATACCCTAATTCCACGCTGGCAAAGACTGACTGTGTTTGGTCGTGGAATCCGTTTTGTTCACGTTTAGTCTTTGCATTATCCAAGTGAGCCACCGTAAAGAAGTTGGCCAAGCCACTCTTCTCATTAATCGGTCCGCGGTTCTTCAACTCATCCTGTTGGAGGTCAGTGATAGAAGCACCCACATTGGCTTGCAACGAGAACACCTCCTTAAATCTTTTGTCGATATTCAGCAAGAAGTCACCATAAGTTTGTTTATCCTTCGTTACAGTAATGCCATACAATCCGTTGTTAGAACTTTCGGTCAACGTGGTATTGGTTGTTGCATACAATTTTTCGGTATAAGTTGTTGTAGCATTATCCATGCGCACACGGCCGCTTACGCTCAACCAATCCAAAATTTTATAATTGGCACTGGCATTAAGCATGTATCTATCCTTATTGCTTTCGCGCAAGTTACGGTAATTAATCCAATACGGATTCTGTCCTGTAAATTCATCGATTCCTTGTGGCCAATACTGTGTATACAGATTCCGTTCAGAATCCCAACGCTCAAACATTCTAATCTCATTCCAATCGTCGCCGCGTGGGAAAAGATAGGCACTCACCAACGGGTTATGATACGTACCTTGGTTCGTCATATTCATATCCTTCTGTTTGATATAGCTACCGCCGATATCCACAGTTAATTTATCATTCAGTCCGATTGTCGTGTTGCGGAATGTAAAGTTGTAACGGTCATAATCATTATTAGGAATCAATCCCTTTGAATTGATAACACTGGCAGAAGCGTACGTCTGGTTATGTTCAGAACCAGTAGAGAACGAAACCGTCTCGTTGGTTACCACCCCTGTTTGGAAATAATCCTTTGTAGGTGAGTATCCCATGTAGTTGGCCTCATTCAAGCGGTGTCCCCAGCTCTTATCAGCCACCTTAACATCCGAGATCAAGCTGCCTGTGCCATAACGGTTTTGGAACTCCGGCATGCGGAATGGATTTAAGAAATCGGTGTTTTGTGAGAAAGTCAGGTTAGTAAATCCTGCTTTACCTTTTTTAGTTGTAATAACGATTGCTCCATTGGCTGCTTCACTACCGTAAAGAGCTGCCGCAGCTGCACCAGTTAAGACCGACATTGATTCGATATCTTCCGGGTTGATATCGGCAATAGCTTCCGTCGTACCTTTAGAATCGAACTCCTGTCCCCCTTGTCCCGATAAATTATACATCGGAATACCATCGATGACATAAAGCGCATTATTCGATTTTGAAATCGATTTAGCGCCACGCATTACCACTTTAGCTGCCCCACCGACACCCGATGAACTGCTGTTGATCGTTACACCCGCAACTTTACCAGAAAGCGCATTGATGAAGTTGGCATCTTTATTTTTAGTCAGCTCATTTTCAGATACCTGCTGTACATTGTAGCTCAATGCCTTCTGTGCGCGTTTGATACCCAAAGCAGTGACCACAACCTCTTCGATCACTTGCGTGTCATCGGCCAGCGTGATATTAAGAGCCGCTTGTCCTTTGTAGAGAGCCTCTTGCGATTTATACCCCACATACGAATAGAGCAAAACTGGGTTGTTGGCTTTTGTACTTACCTTATAATTACCATCCAAATCAGTGATAGCCCCATCGTTAGTTCCTTTTACCAAGACACTCACGCCGATAAGCGGTTCCCCGTTCTTGTCGGTTACTTGTCCCGTAACTTGGCGCACCTGATTACTCTTCTGTTGGTTGGCGTCGTGTGATTTTTCAGAGAGATAAACGATGTTATCCTCAATTTTGAAAGAGATGTTTTTCCCTTTCAGTAGGGTATTCAAGACCTGTTCTATTGAACCGTTTTTAACTTGAAAAGCCTCCACTGCAGTAGCAGACAGTTTGTCGTTGTAGAAAAACTGATACTTAGATTGTGATTGAATTTGTTTGATAACTGTCCCCAGATTAGTTCGTGGGGTTGATAGTGTTAATTGTGCAATAGCCCATTGGGTTGGGATTGCCATCAACAACAGAATCAATAGAGTCCGAAAAAAATTCGAACGCTGTGATACATGTTTGCTTTCCATACACATTGTTTAATGGTTAGACATAGATTAATAACTCTGTTTCGATTCTCTTTTTAAAAGGAATCTCTTCCTTTTACTTAATCAAACAACTATACCTTATTAAACACTTACTCCATTTCTTACTTTTCTGTAAAAACATAAATTTTTTATTAATAAAAAGTTCACTCCTTTCATTCTCGTTACGATAAAGTCTTTTTATGGGGACAAAGTTAGGGATAATTCACGGGTTTAAATTCACGTTTTACCGTTTTCTATCGGTGTGGCTTTTAGGCGACTTTATGCTTTTTTCAGAGAAGCACCTATCTCCTTTTTTTAGTTGGTTTAAAACTTTTAAGCGTCTAGTATTGCTGTTTCAAAATGAGTTCGTATATTTGCGAACAAAGAGCGTGCTGTTTTTTTTAGAGTAACCGTTCGTTGTATTACGAAAGAATGCTCTCTCTTTTGAAGATTAAAAGAGTGTGTTGGGCGCTAGTCTAAAAGAGATGATTTGGTTCTTCACCTTTTTATTCTAGTCATTCTCTCAGAGTTTATTAACAGAATCTCTTTTAAACTTTTCCCCTCAGTGGCAGGTGAATCATTAAAAAGAGGGTATATGCTAAACCATAAGAATAAGAAAAAAATGAAGATTTTGATCCTTTGCACAGGAAATAGCTGTCGCAGCCAAATGGCCCACGGCTTCTTACAATCATTCGATAAAGAGATAACCGTGCGTTCTGCCGGTACTCAAGCGAGTGGAAAACTGCATGCCGGAGCAGTAAAAGCCATGGCTGAAGCAGGCATTGATATCTCTCACCACACATCAGAGTCGGTCGACAAATATCTGGGTGAATCGTGGGACTATGTCATTACCGTGTGCGGTGGAGCCCATGAAAATTGTCCGATGTTTATCGGTAAGGTGAAGCACCGTTTACACATCGGTTTTGACGATCCTTCACATGCTACCGGTACCTCTGAGTTCATCGAGAGTGAATTTCGCAGGGTGCGCGATGAAATCAAGAAGAGTTTTCAAGCCTTTTATATCACCGAGATCAAGAAGCAGGAACTACCTTCTTGTTCTTGTGGAGGAGCTTGTTGATCACCTTGTTTGATGAAAAAGAGAGAAGGCATGTATTTGTATAATTAAAAACACATAGTATGGAAATTAAAGTTTTAGGAACAGGATGTGCAAGCTGTAAAGCTTTGTATGCCACAGTTGAACAAGCCGTTAAAGAGCTTGCTTTAGATGCTTCGTTGGTTAAAGAAGAAGATATGCTTAAAATCATGACGTATAATGTTTTATCGCTTCCAGCTTTGGTTGTTGATAATAAAGTCGTTGCCAAAGGAAGAAAGCTATCGGTCGAAGAAGTTAAAGGGCTATTAATAAAGTAAGAAAATGAAAAGACAAATTGCACTTGCGTTGTTAGGCATCTTACTTTTTGCTTTTAACGCTCCTGCGGTTGCCAGCAATCCGCAGAAAACCGATCGGATTGAGGTGATCTATTTTCATGGGAAGCAACGTTGTGTTACTTGCCGTGCTGTTGAGAAAGCCACCAAAGAAGTACTCGACACCTCTTTTGCCAATGAGGTGAAAAGTGGTAAGATTCAATACCGGATTATCGATATTTCACAACCGTCTAATGAAAAAATAGCCGAAAAGTATGAAGTTAGTTGGTCATCTCTGTTTGTTAATCGTTGGAAAAAAGGTCAAGAAGCTAAGAACAACCTCACAGAGTTGGCCTTCTCTTATGCTAAAAAATCTCCAGACCGATTCAAGTCAGCATTGAAGAAGAAACTAGAAGAGTTACTAAAACAAAAATAAGAAAGAATGGAGTTCGAATCGTTATTAGAAAATAACCATCTCCCAGTCTTTACAGCCTTTATTTTGGGCATACTTACAGCTGTAAGTCCCTGCCCATTGGCTACAAACATAACCGCAATAGGTTTTATAAGTAAAGATATTCAGAATCGCAACCGCCTATTTTGGGGCGGAATCCTTTATACACTTGGGAGAGTTATTACCTACACAGTGCTGGGTTTTATTCTTATTCCCATATTGAGAGAAGGTGCTAGTATGTTTGCTATTCAGAAAACTATTGGCAAGTACGGAGAGCTATTGATTGCTCCGATTCTGATTCTTATTGGGCTTTTTATGCTCTTTGGTCACCGGCTAAATTTACCGAAGTTTGGTTTTTCTGCTGGAGAAAAAACTCAGACTTTGAAAGGCAGCTGGGGCAGTTTGTTGCTTGGAGCACTCTTTGCTTTGGCTTTCTGCCCCACCAGTGGTCTCTTTTATTTTGGCATGCTTATGCCGATGGCTGCTGCAGAGACAGGAGGTTACTTGCTACCTGTGGTGTTTGCCCTGGCAACAGGCTTGCCCGTTATAGTTGTTGCTTGGATCTTAGCTTACAGCATCGCAGGATTAGGGAAGTTTTACAACCGCATGCAGGTTTTCCAGAAGTGGTTTAACCGTTTAGTAGCACTGCTTTTCCTTGTAGTAGGGATCTATTATGCGGTAATCTTCTATTTTTAAGGACTTAGCTTAAGAGATCAATAAGATTTTTTTATGAAATCATTCGTTCAATGACGAATATAATCAGATGATATGATACAAGATTTTGCTGATTGGTTGGTTTATTCAATCATGGGACTTGATGCACAATCGCATCTAGGAGCTGCCGTGAATTTTTTCTTTTACGACACAATTAAAATACTGATTCTTTTGTTTTCTATCAGTGTATTGATGGGGATCATCAATGCTTATTTCCCTATTGATAGGTTGCGCAACTATCTAACGACCCACAAACTATTTGGTTTGCAATATTTTTTTGCAGCCCTCTTTGGTGCTATTACTCCTTTTTGTTCCTGCTCCTCCATACCTTTATTTATAGGTTTTGTGAAAGGGGGCATTCCGTTGGGAGTAACATTTGCTTATCTGATAACCTCTCCTTTAGTGAATGAGGTTGCCGTAGCCATGTTTATAGGTTCGTTTGGCCTTCGCATCACACTTATTTACGTTGTAAGTGGAATCTTGTTGGGTGTTATAGGTGGAGTTATCTTGGGGCGATTAAAGCTAGAGCCGTATCTAAGCGATTGGGTCAAACAGATCCAGCAGAATGCCCAAGTGGAGTCTGGAGAGTGGGAAGAGGAACGTACCCCTTTTGTTAAGCGGTTGCCCGTGATCATAAAAGATGCTTGGGGCATTGTAAAAGGCGTCTTGTTGTACATCCTGATTGGTATTGCCATTGGTGCTTTTATGCACGGCTATGTGCCTGAAGGCTTTTTTGAACAATATATGTCAAAAGATAATTGGTATGCTGTTCCCTTGTCGGTCATATTGGCTGTTCCGATGTATGCAAACGCTGCAGGCATTGTGCCGATTATAGACGTCTTTGTGAGTAAGGGAATCCCTATTGGTACAGCGCTCGCATTTATGATGGCGGTAGTGGGGTTATCTCTTCCGGAAGCGACCTTGTTAAAGAAGGTCATGACTTGGCGGTTGATAGGCGTGTTTTTTGGCGTCATAACCTTGTTTATTATCTTTTCAGGATACTTATTCAATCTCATTTTATAAAAAGATCTCTAGTGAAAGCGGGGCACCCTACCGATGAACATCGGAAGGGTGCCCCGCACCTATAGACTCATAATCGGTCGATTTACTTTTTAAGTTCTTTAGAGAAAGAGTATGGCAGGTCGCTCTCTTGAGTTCCCCTTGTCTTGTTGGGGGTATCACTCATTTGGCAGTCGATAACCCCGCCTTTCAACAGTTCATCATGCAGCAAGTAGTTCTTGGTATAAGTGGTACCGTTGAACTGCATGCTATTCAGATAGAGGTTCTTTTTATTATTCTCCGGTGCATGAATAATTAGCGTCTTTCCATTCTCAAAGTGAAGCGTTGCTTTTTTAAAGAGTGGGGCACCAAGAATATACTCCGTTGTCCCGGGGCAAACCGGATAGAAGCCCATGGCAGAGAAAACATACCACGCTGACGTCTGTCCATTATCCTCATCGCCACAATAGCCGTCCGGCGTAGGCGTGTACATCTTATTCATCACTTCGCGGAGGTGGTATTGCGCTTTCCAAGGTTCACCGGCATAGTTGTACAAGTAAATCATGTGTTGGATGGGTTGATTACCATGCGCATAGTTGCCCATGTTCATCACCGTCATCTCACGGATTTCATGAATCACCTGACCGTAATAGCTTTCATCGAAGATGGGTGGAACGGCAAAGACTGAGTCGAGCATCTGCACAAACTCCTTTTTACCGCCCATCAGATCGATGAGCCCTTGTGGGTCGTGAAAAACCGACCACGTGTAGTGCCAGCTGTTGCCTTCGGTAAAAGCATCGCCCCACTTCAATGGTGAGAACGGCGATTGGAAAGTACCGTCGGCATTCCGACCGCGCATAAGTTTAGAACTTTTGTCGAATACATTCTTATAATTCATGGCCCGTTCTGCAAAGAGCTTCAACTCTTTCTTCGGGCGCTTCAAGCTTTTGGCGAGTTGGTAGATGCACCAGTCGTCATAAGCATACTCTAAGGTGCGGGCAGCATTCTCGTTGATCTTCACATCATAAGGTACATACCCTAATTTGTTGTAATACTCATGACCTAAACGACCAGTCGACGATTCGGTAGGGTGGACGTGGTTCGTTCCGTGCATCAATCCCTCGTAAAGCGTCTTTGTATCCTCTACCTTTACCCCTTTCATATAGGCATCGACCAAGACAGAGGCCGAGTTATTGCCCACCATGCAACCACGGTGTCCCGGGCTAGCCCATTCTGGGAAAAAACCACTCTCCTTATAGGTGTTGATTAATCCCTCTTGCATCTCTTTATTGACCGATGGGTACATCAGGTTGAGCAACGGGAATAGGCACCGGAAGGTATCCCAAAAGCCGGTGTCGGTGTACATGTAACCTCCGAGTACCTGCCCATTGTAGGGGCTGTAGTGTACAGGGTTTCCTTTTGCATCAATCTCATAGAATTTACGTGGGAAGAGAAGCGAGCGGTACAGGCACGAATAGAAGGTGCGGTAATGATCTATGCTGCCTCCTTCGACCTCAATCTTACCGAGCACGTCGTTCCACGCCTTTTTTCCTTTTTGGGCCAACTGGTTGAGGTTGTCTTGTCCCAACTCTTTCAAGTTTAACTCTGCTTGTTCAAAGCTGATGAATGAAGAGGCTACCCGAGCATGCACCTGTTCGCCTTTATGCGTTTCGAAACCGATGATGGCACCGGCATGGTTGGTCGTTTGCTCGTTGACGCTCTCTTTCAAGTGCCCATTTTCTACCGTAGCCCGAAAGGTAAACGGTTTATCGAATGTGATTACGAAGTAGTTTCTGAAGTTGCCCGGTACCCCCCCACTGTTGCGTGTGGAGTAGCCGATGATTTTGTTCTCTTCAGGGATTACTTTGATGTAAGAACCTTTATCGAAGGCATCGACTACGATGTACGAGTGTTTGTTCTCCGGGAAGGTGAAGCGAAACATGGCGGCACGCTCTGTTGGCACCATCTCGGTCACGACATCATGTTCGGCCAGATAGACTTTATAATAATATGGTGTAGCCACTTCACTCTTGTGCGAAAACCAGCTAGCCCGTTTCTCCTCGTTGAATTCGGGTTTGCCAACCACCGGCATGAGTGAGAACTGTCCATAGTCATTGATCCATGGACTCGGTTGGTGGGTTTGTTTGAACCCACGGATCTTATAGGCAGTGTAAGTATACTGCCAGCCGTCGCCCATCTTACCAGTCTGGGGCGTCCAGAAGTTCATTCCCCAAGGGCGGGCAATGGCCGGATAGGTATTACCGGTCGACAGTTCAAAGGTGGACTGCGTTCCCATCAAAGGGTTGACATATTGGGTCCAGTCTTTGGCTTTGATAAAGAGTGTGCAACTAAGTAAGCACACAAAAAACAGAACTCTTTTCATAACGTTGGTTTTAATAAGTTATTGGATGCCCCACTTCGTAGGCTGATGGGTCATGGTTATCTCAAGCGTGCCACCTTGAACAATATCTTGGTGAGTGAAAAAAGGAGTTTTCAAAGGCTTCCCGTTGAGCAGCACCTTTTCAATGTACTTATTCGCTTTGGAGTTATTTTTGGTCACGATGTTGAAACTCTTTTCGTTGGGCAGATTAATCGTTGCCTTGTCGAACAGCGGCCGGCCGATGGAGTAGATCGGTTTACCTGGGCAGACCTGATAGAAGCCCATGGCGTTGAGAACATACCAAGCCGACATTTGTCCGCAGTCCTCATTACCAGCTAGCCCGTTCACATCATTGAAATAAAGCGTCTGAAGCACCTGATCTATCAGCGCTTGTGTCCGCCAAGGGCGGTTCACATAATTGTATAGATGAATGATGTGGTGGCTCGGTTCGTTGCCGTGTGCATACTGTCCGATGAGGCCACTGATATCCGATGAAGTGGCATCACCTTCCAAAGAAGAGTCGGCAGTAAAGAGTGAATCCAGCTTATTGGCAAAGGCCTCTTTACCCCCCATCAACTTTGATAAACCGTCGACATCGTGTGGCACAAACCACGTCCATTGCCAAGCCGTTCCTTCACAATAATCGTCACTTCGATGAGTCGATGCCCGCGGGCTGAACGGCGTACGCCATTCACCTTTTGAGTCAAGTCCGCGCATAAACCCAGTCGATTTATCGAAATAAAACTCGTAAGCTTTGCCAAAGCGCGCATATTTATCCTTGTTGTCTACATCATTCATCGCATCAGCAAAGGTTGAAATGCACCAATCGTTATAAGCATATTCCAAAGCCTTCGCCACCGCTTCGTTTTCGCGGTCGCACGGTACATACCCGATGGTGTTCTTATAATACTTCGCTTTCGGCATTAAGTGTGGAAGCACCAATGGGGGGCATTTAATGCCCGTGGTATCATATTCGGCTGTCCGCAAACAAGCTTTGTAAGCTTCACGAATATCGAAGTTACGATACCCCTTCGTGTAGGCATCGACGATCACTGGTACAGCGTGATAACCAATCATTGTGCCGGTGTAGTTAGAAGCTAAATCCCACATTGGAAAGAGGCCTCCCTCTTGACTTTTTTTAATCAACGAGTTGATGAACTGCGTATTTAAATCCGGATCAATGATGGTCATCAATGGGTGCAACGCTCGGAAGGTATCCCACAACGAGAAGGTGGTGTAGATCGGATTCAGCGTATCACCTTGATGCACCTGCAAGTCCATACCCAAATAGCGTCCGTCGGCATCCGTAAAGAGATTGGGGCTGATGGCGGTGTGGTAGAGCGAAGTGTAGAAAATAGTCTTGCTATCTTTGTCGTTAGTGGTTATATCTATTTTCGATAAGTAGTTGTTCCATGCTTGGCGGGCGTTGGCACGGATGCGATTGAAATTCCAATCGGGAATTTCAGCTTCTACATTCTTGCGAGCCCCATCGATGTCGACTGCCGATACCCCCACTTTGGCAAAGACCTCTTCGTTTTTGGTCGTTTTGAAGTGAAGGAGTACTTTACAGATTGGCAGACGCTTGCCATCATCTTGAGTAATGGTATCCTTAATTAAGGTATAAGTAAACGGTTTGGAAAATTTGGCGTAGAAGTTGATGTATTGATCGAATGCCCAATACATCGATTTCTTGTGGCCGCCTATCTCCGTGTCACTAAGCACCTTTATCTCCATTTCTGAATTAGTTTGGCGTTGTAGCGAATAATCGAGGTCGATGATTATTCCGGCACTATCACTTTGTGGGAAGGTATAGCGGTGTAGAGCCCCCCGTTTGGTGGCGGTAAGTTCCGCTTTCACGCCGTAGCGATCTAAAAAGACCGAGTAATAGCCCGGTTCCGCTGTCTCATTTTGGTGTGAGAATGGCGAGGCGTAAGCCAATTGTTGGCTTTGACTGCCGAGCGATTGATAAGTTTGTTGCCCCACCGTAGGCATGAAAAGCACATCACCGTAATCGCAGCAGCCCGTGCCACTGAGGTGGGTGTGTGAAAAGCCATTGATTGTAGAGTCAGAGTAGTGGTATCCTGAGCAAGCATCCCAACCGTCTATCCGCGTATCGGGACTCGGTTGAATCATGCCGTGAGGAACCACTGCACCCGGAAAAGTGTGTCCATGTCCGCCGGTACCAATGAAAGGGTCGACGTACGACGCATAGTCTGTGGGGTTCCTGTCTGCCGAACAACCGGATAATAGGCAGCATCCTATGCATCCTAAAAGTAAGGTCTTAAAAGTCATGGTGTTGTATGATGTTTATGAATTTATATGTTAATGTTGTTGTGCCGAGATAAAGATGTTCTTTTCGGTTATTTTATACTTTATAGGTATCGAATTCTGTAAAGAACTTAGCACGGAGTCGATGGTCTCTTTTCTTTTTAACACACCAGAATAGGTGCGATCTGTAGCGATGTCCGGCGATAAGATAATCTTAACACCATAGAAGCGTTCCAAGGTTTTAGCAATATCGAAGATGTTTGCTTTCTCAAACGGTATCAGGCTGTCGTGCCACACGGCGTCGAGCTTGGCATTGACCTGTTTAACAATCATCCGACCAGAAGTGCGACTAAGCTCTGCACGTTGTCCGGGGTTAAGGATAATCATCCCCTCATCATTGTTGCCCCTCACCTCAATCTCTCCTTCGATCAGAGTGGCTTCGGCTACGGGAGAATTTCGGTTGCTTTTCAGATTGAAATGAGTTCCCAAGACACGCACCCGCATCGCTTCACTCTCCGCAATAAAAGGTTTTTTGCGGTTTTTAGCCACTTCAAAGTAAGCCTCCCCATCGAGATAAACCCTTCGTTCCGTCTCGGAAAAAGTCGGGGGGTATTTGAGTGTGGCACCATTGTTGAGCCATACTTTACTGCCATCGGGGAGGACCACCTCTTTGATCGTTCCTCCATCGGCCGAAGCTATGAGGGTTTGGTGAGTCAAGTCCGACTGATGGAAGAATAAGATTCCCCCACCGATCAATAAGAGAAGGGCTGTCATGGCAGCATAGCGCATCCATCGGCGCATCTGTATTTTTTTGGCCTTTTTCTGCTCCTCCTGACGGATGGTGTGGAACAACCGGTTTTCGGCTTTCGACAATCGCACTGGGTCGGCATACTGATCGAACTGTCCCAAGTGATAAACCTCCTCTAGTCGGAACAGGCGTTCGGCATTCTCTTGCGAAGCATTCATCCACGTATGGACTTGTACCAACTCCTCTTCCGTGCACTTCCCGGTTAAAAAATTCTGTAATATATCGTCGTTTAATGTCTCCATTTTCTCTTTACTCATATATAAAATACAATTCAGCGGATGAAATTACTTAGTCTAGTTCAACCAAAATAGAATGAATATATACCAAAGGTGCTCTAAACGCTTGCGTAAGAACTTTAAGGCTTTGTACATGTGCGCCTCCACCGTACGCAGTGAAACCTCCATGACATCGGCTATCTCCTTGTTTTTCATGTGATGTAGATAGCTGAGTTTGAACACCTCTTTACACTTCTCGGGCAATTCATTGATGGCCGTTTGAATCTCTTGGCGAAGTTCTTGGTTTTCGATTCTTTTAAAGACCTCATTATTGTCGGGTTGGTAAAATTCAAGGCGTTTCTGATTAATCTCTTCCATCGTGGCAGCATATCCGTTGGCGATGGTGCGGTGTTTCAGTACGTTGAGCGATCGGGTATAGACCGCCCGATAGAGGAAGGCCTGAATCTGATCGCCAACCACCATGCTCTCTTTGCGCTTCCAAAGCTCCACAAAGACGTCTTGTACCACATCCTCTGCTTCCTCATCTCCCACTATGCGGGTGGCATAAAAAAGCAGATTCGGGTAGTACTTTCTGAAAAGGACTTTATAGGTTATATCGAAAGTCTGGTTCATACTTCTCCGCTCATCAATGGGTTGTGCCCGGTTTGTACCAAACCGGACCGGGTTGAGGCCCCATCTCAAACACTAAGGTAGAGCCGTTCATGATTTGTTCATGAGTAATGTAACTCTGGTTGTATGGCTTGCCATTAAGTGTCACCGACTGGATGTAAATGTTGGTTGTGCTAACCTGTTTGGCGATGACTGTAAACGTTTTGCCATTATCGAGATGCAACTTGGTTTCCGGGAAGAGCGGTGTGCCAATTTCATACTGTCCGCTGACCGGATTAACCGGATAAAATCCCATCGCACTAAAAATATACCAAGCCGACATTTGCCCACAATCTTCGTTGCCACACAATCCTGCCGGTGCATTCTTGTAGAGCTCATGCATCACCTGTGCCACATACTTCTGTGTTTTCCACGGTTGGTCTACCGCATTGAAGAGGTAAATTACGTGGTGGCTAGGCTCGTTGCCGTGCGCATACTGTCCGATCATACCAGTACTGAAGATAGGCAATTCATCTTTACTCGTTGGGTGGTAAGTAAACATGCTATCGAGCTTTTGAGCAAAGCGCTCTTTCCCACCAGTCAAGTCGATGAGCCCTTTAATGTCCTGTTGGACGGACCAGAAATACTGCCAGCCGTTGCTTTCGCAGATATGCGGTGTATACTCGTCGGCTTTAAAATTCGGAATAAATTCGCCTTTGTCATCGCGTGGTTGCATGAAGCCCGTGGCTGGATTATAGAGATTCTGATAGTTTTGTGCCCGTTTGTAGAACGTTTTGGCTGTCTCTTTTTCCCCCATCTTATCGGCCATAACAGCAATGCAGTAATCGTCGAAGGCATACTCCAAGGTTTTGGAGAGCGACCAGTTTTCGGCGTTGTACTCATCGGTGAGGTTGTAGGGGATATAGCCCAGCTTTTTATAAACCCCGATGCCCCGATAATGATCCAAATTGGCCGTTGCCACACAAGCAGCTAAGGCTTTTTTGGCATCGAACTGTCCGATGCCTTTCAGGTAAGCATCCACGATAACCGGTACCGCATGATAGCCGATCATCATATCCGTTTCACTGCCGTAGAAGTTCCAAACAGGAAGTCGCCCGTTTTGTTCATAGAAAGCGATGAACGACTGCACCATGTCGTTGACCCGCTGTGGTTCCGTATAGGTAAAGAGTGGGTGAGAAGCCCGGTAGGTATCCCACAACGAGAAGGTACTGTAGTTTACCCAGCCCTTAGCCTGGTGAATCTGTTTGTCGGGACCATAATAACGTCCATCTACATCGCTGTAGATCGTTGGAGCCAACATCGAGTGGTAAAGAGCGGTATAGAACACCTTTTTAAGATCAGTATCAGTGGTTTGAATTTCAATCTTTCCCAATTGTTTATTCCACTGTGCCTGTGTTTGTGCCAAGTAACCGTCGAAATCATCCTTGGGAGCTTCTGATTGAAGATTTTTCAAGGCGCCATCCATGCTGACACCCGATAAGGCCGTGCTAATCAGAATCTGCTCATCCTGTTTGGTTTTGAAATCAAAGCGAGCGATGTAGGAGGTACCGATGCGTTGTTGGTCCTTGATAATGGCTGTTGTATCGATGGTCATTTGTGTGAATGGTTTGGAAAAACGCGAACAGAAATAGACGCGTTGCCCGCGCGCCCATCCTTCGGAATGGCGGTAGCCTCTGATCGTTACTGAGTCCACTCTCTCAATGTGCGAATCGGTGGTGAAGTCCCAGTTCATAGCCTTTCTTAAATTAAGAAAGATGGCTGCATCGGCTTTGGGGAAAGTGTAGCGTTGGATGCCACACCGTTCGGTGGCAGTAAGCTCCACTTTGATGTTATAGTCTTTTAGCCAGACGCTGTAATAGCCGGCGTTAGCTATTTCGTCTTGGTGCGAGAATCTGGAGTAGATACCCAACGGCTGTTCGGCCTCTTTATAAGGTTGTGTAACGGGCATAAAGGAGATGTCATAGAGGTCGCCGGCCCCTGTCCCCGATAAGTGCGTATGGCTGAATCCAGCGATGGTACTATCGGGATAGAAATAGCCGGAAATACGGTCCCATCCCGGCAATCCATTGTCCGGACTAAGCTGTACCATACCAAATGGGGCTTGTGCGCCGGGGTAGGTGTTGCCTGTGAAGTCGGTTCCGATGAACGGGTTTACTTCGGTCACATACTGGGTGGTTGGCTGTTCTTTTAAAGCAGAACAAGCAGCAAGACAAGCGATAAAAGCGATAAAAGAGTAGTTCAATGCTCTCATGAGAATGTTAGTTGCGTGTTGATAACTGGTTGATTTAAACCGCAAATGTAGCGAAAATAAACTAAAAAGAGACAGACTGCCTGATAAAAGGTCTGAGTCTGTCTCTTCCTAGGATTTTTTTGGGGGCGGTATCTCTTGGTTAAACGCTTTGTATCTCTTGGGCACCCTTTCCAGTAGAAGTCACTGGATACATTCAGATTTGTCCATTGTTTTGTACACAACAACCTTTTTAGTAACAAAAGGAAGAAAATGGCCACGTTTTCAGTAACGAATAATAAAATGAAACAACTTATTTAGTAACTAACCTCTAAAAGTGA
>RZZX01000131.1 GCA_009929715.1 Bacteroidia bacterium | reverse complement strand
AAAGGTTGCCAAGCAATTAAACATCAATGCTATACGCACCAGCCACTATCCAAATGACCCACGCTGGTATGATTTGTGTGATGAATATGGTATTTATGTTATGGCTGAGGCAAATCTGGAAAGCCACGGAATGGGATTTGGTAAAGAGACTCTGGCTAAAAATGCGTTGTTCAACAAGACACACATTGAGCGTAACATGCACAATGTGAAGGTTCTCAAAAACCATCCTTGTATCATTATGTGGAGTCTTGGTAATGAAGCAGGTTATGGCAAGAACTTTGAGGATGCCTACGATTGGGTGAAGGCATATGATAGTTCTCGTCCAGTACAATACGAAATGGCATGTTCAACAGGCAAGCATGATGAAACCCGTCCTGTTGAGTCATACGAGTTGGCTGGTTTGAAGGCTGGCAAGACTGACATTTTCTGTCCTATGTATGCTGATTACGACAGTTGTAGAGCATATCTGGAAAAGGACTATTGTGACAAACCTCTTCTTCAGCAGGAGTATGCCCATGCCATGGGTAATTCTATGGGTGGATTCAAGCAGTATTGGGATTTGGTCCGTCAGTATCCTCAGTATCAGGGTGGTTTTATTTGGGATTTTGTAGATCAGGGTCTGCGCGACAAGAGCAAGATAACTGGTAATCAGATTTATGCCTATGGCGGTGATTATGGTCGTTTCCCTATGTCTGACGAGAACTTCAACAACAACGGCTTGGTTAGTCCGGACAGAAGACCAAATCCTCATGCTTACGAAGTGAAATACTTCCATCAGAACATCTGGAGCAAACTTGAGAACAAGGTCAAGGGTACTGTCTCTGTATTCAACGAGAACTTCTTTGTTCCATTGAATAACGTAAATCTCGTATATTCAATAGAGGTTGAGGGAAAAAGTATAGCAAACGGTTTAATCAACCTTGGCAAATACAATATTCTTCCTCAGACAAGCAAGACCATTGCAATTCCTGGATATGCAAAGATAGTTGCAGACAAGAAGTACAGAGGAAAGGAAAAGACACTGACTCTTTCGTACAAATTGAACAGTGATTCGCTTCTTCTAAGTAAGGATGAAGAAATCGCCCACCAGCAGTTTGTGATTAGCGACTATAAGTTCCCTGTATTGAATTCCTCTGAAACAGCCAAAGTCAAGGCTGTAGATCATGCCAAGTATCTCGTTCTTTCTGCCAATGGTGTGGATGTTACCATCAGTAAGGCAACAGGACTTGTTTCTTATTTGGATGTTGACAAAACACCTATGCTTGTAAGAGGATTTGATTTGACTCCAGACTTCTGGAGAGCATGCACAGACAACGATTTTGGTTCACATATGCCTACATTAAGTGCAGCATGGAATAAGCCAAGTATGGAACTGAAGAATTTTACCCGTAAGGAGAATGGTTCTGTTGTTGCCGAGTTGTATCTCAAAGAAACAGAGTCTACACTGACTCTTACCTATACATTGAATAATAATGGAGAACTGACTGTTGAACAAGATCTGAAGGTAAATCCTGATGCAGAGAACAAGCCAAATCTTCTGCGCTATGGAATGGAATTGCAGATGCCTAAGGAGTTTGATAGAGTTGAATTCTACGGAAAGGGTCCTAACGAGAATTATGCAGACCGTAACAATTCTGACAGATTGGGCATTTTTACCCAGTTGGTAAAGGATCAGTATTATCCATACATCCGTCCACAGGAGTCTGGCAACAAGACACAGGTAAGATATTGGAAGGTTCTGACAAAAGACAATAAAGGTCTGGAGTTTTTCTCCAATGAGCCAATGGAGTGTTCAAGCCTGAACTATCTGACTTCAGATCTTTACCGCGGACCGGTAAAGAACCAAGAACATTCTGGAGACCTTGTACCACGAGACTTTACCTCTGTACACATTAGTCAGAGACAGATGGGATTGGGATGTATCGATACATGGGGCTCATTACCTATTGAGAAATATATGCTTCCTTATCAGGACTATGCATTCAAATTCGTGATTCGTCCTGTAAGATAACCAAATGGTCCTCACTCTGAGAAATCAGAGTGAGACCGCAATCTTGAAAAAACGTGAATAGACTTAATGTCTGTCCACGTTTTTTTTGGTAGTATGCTCGGCATGAGCATTGTCTAACGGGTGGAAGTCCCGAGTAAGCCCTAATAGCGGGAATTACATAGCCAAAGGCAAGGGTGTTCATCGTGAGGTGAAATCTGAAAGAAGCCGGCGGCAAACATCTGACCTAACGAACAGAAACTTCATATAAGGCATATGACCGTGGGTAAGGTTGCTACACAAACCAAAGCCCGATAGCTATTCGGAACGGTCGGTGGAGTTTCCTTGAGCTTGCGAAAAAATGAAGTGGGTATAAGATGGAAAGACAATGCCCTTATCCGAGGAGGTCTTACGGACATGACGAATAGTTATTCTTCTACGCAAGTCATGGAGTGAGCCAACACAGTTTATTTTACACTCTCCATACTTTCTTATTCAGAGTATAGTTATTCCCATCCTCCGCTTACTTGTCTATGTATGATGCGACAAAATAAACAATCGAAATGACCGTATAAAGGAAACACGGCAAGAATATCCAAAGCAAAGTCTTTACCCAACCGTTTGACAACCAAACTCCTTCATTTCTTGACATCATATTAGACATGTCATAGAAATGGCGAGTGAGGATTTCCTTATTCGCCTTTCGGTGGTCTTCAAGAAGTTTGGACTCGTTTTCAATGAGTTTCTTCCTGTTGTTGATTGCCTGTTCCATATCGGCATCATCAACCTTAGCTTTAACAGTTATGTCTTTTACTTTGCCGATGTAGGCTTCAATAGCTTTGGTGACAGTATTCGCTTTATCTGAGGCTTCACTCAATTTGTCTTTTGCTTCATGCATGGAAGCAGTAGCCATTTCAACGCCACTTTTTGCCGAAGTCAAACTATTGCCAGCATCCTTGTAGGCTTGAAGCTGTTGGTCAAACTTGTCAGAAGCCTTGTCCGTTTCAATGTTCTTGTCAATCGTATTCTCGAAAGATCCGAAATCCATATCTGAGATTTTACTTTTACCTATTGGCATAATGTCAGTGCTGTTGGTTGAACATTCGGTTATCTGCCATACCCTTGCTTCTTGCGAGGTCTGCACAGTCGATTAGCCATCATAGCGCAGCGATACGCCCAAGACAGTTCATCCTCGTCCTTGTCACGTCCCCAACCTGAGGTAGCACCACCTCCGCCACCGCCAGACTGGGCGGCAATGGTTGTGGCAGCATTAATGTATTCAGCAAAGAGAAGAATAGCTGTCTTCTGCACATCACCTATCTTGGCAAACACATTGTCGGCATCCAAAGCTATATTCTTGTCGATGATATCCAGACAATTCTGAGGAATATCAACAGGATAATGATGAAACTCGTCCGTATAAAAGTCGAAGTGACGTATCTTTGGAGTGTTGTCCGCTGTGGGCATGGGTTTGGGGGCAGTCATAATCTTTGGCTGTTGGGTATTCTTTGTTGGAGTTGAAACTGGTTTCTCCAATTCTTGATGATGTAGTTTTGCCCAAGTACCTTCAATCTTTGAGGGCATCAGACAACGACCTTTGCCAAGCTCTGAGGACTTATAAATGGAGTTACCACGCTTGATGGCATAGCCACGCATTTGTCCTTTATTGTCGGATTGCAGTTTGATATCATATCCCATTTGCGTGAGGCATTTTGTGTATACTCCCCAATCAAAGTACGGCATCTTAGTCAAAACGGAAAGACAATCATTGGTTATCACGTCCTTATTTTGGCGGCTCACCTCTTGTGCATCTTTCCATCCACGCTGCTGCCCAACCTTGGCGGCAGCAGCCATCGCTCTCTCGTAGATATAATGGGCATCATTCACGTTGCCCCTCATGTCTATGCGGTTCGCATCAATGTGAAGGTGCATAATGCCACTCTTGCTGTCATGATGGAGTGCAACTACATACTGGCTGTCTTTGAGGTTGGTTGCCTTTGCACTCTTGCGCTTCGACTTGGCTGAAAGGTCAACCGCATCAAACTCACGGATAAAGTCATCCGCCAACCTCTGCCATTCCTCCATCGTCCAACCTTGCGTTTCCTCCGAGGTTGGGGAAACCTCAATACGTATCATGTTCCTTTTGAACGGATGATAACGGTTCAATTTGTCCTCAAACTTCTTCTGCAAGGCAAGCATTCTTGCCCACATTGCCGTTGGGGAAATATCATCGGGCAAGAGATTGGTCTTTACAATCTCTGCCTTGTCCTTATCCACTGAGTAACGTATGGCATTTGCGCCATGACTTATCACCTTTGCTTTTGCTATCATATATGTCGTATGTTCTATTGTGTTAAGTATTTCTCTATCTCAATCATGCGGTTCAAGATCACCTCTGCGCTTGTTCTCCATCGTTTCATAAATATTTCGCTACGGAGAATGTTCTCACGTTCCGTAAGCGGACGACCTTTGAGGAAGCCGAACAATTTCTGTATATCGCCCCTGGCATCCGAAAGGCTGTTCAAAGCCTCCATTTCTTTGTCAGTCAAGCGTTGTTTGGGATATTTGCCCTCCAACCGCTTGCGTGCGTATGCGCTTGTGGTCAGTCCGCAAAGAGCAGCATATTCCGCTATCTCCTTATGGAGTTGCGGTGTCAACCTTACTATCAGGCGGCTCGTGTATTTCTGTGCCTCCTTTTCTATATTTTTCTTATTCATACCAAGTATTGCTTCTATAAAAGTGTGCAACCCAATGCGAGCTTGCGAGCGTTCAAGAAGTCCATTGGCATACGTACAAACGAAGTGCGTTTGTATGACATTGGTATTTCTTGCATAGCACTGCTATCAGAGTTTACGCACAAGCACGCTACGCATTGGGGTTGCACCAGTTCACAGACTTGTTGTATAACGGTTTTCAAATTACCCAAGCAACAGCAATTGTGGGGCATCCTCCGCTTCCTTCTGTTCCTTGAAGAATTGCCTTCTGGCTTCTGCCTCCAGTTCCATGTCAGAGACGCTTGGCGGTGGAACATCTTCCTCCTCGCAATTATTGCCATTTCCTGAAGTTAGGGAAGAAAAGGAACTGTTGGCAAGTTGTGTTGGAGAAGTACTGCCATTTTTGATGGGTGGATCCTCCTTGTTAGGGAATGCGGTTGTGGAAGTAATAGTATTAGACTTGCCGGAACAGTCTCTTTGGTTGATGGGAACATAGTGAGGATTGACATATTTCTTGCCGTCAACAATCCATGCAGAAATGCATAGCAATGTGTGAACACTTCCTCGTCTTGTCTGTACAGAAGAAAGGATGCCCAATTTGTTCATGTGGTCAAGCATCTTGGAGACGGTTTTTCGGTCACACTTCCATAGTTTGGATAGAGCCACCTCTGACATGTTCACCTCCCATAATGCGGTTGTGGATTCCCCAACCTCATTTGAGGTTTCAATCTGTCGTGTCACAATCTGAATGAGTTGATAAAGGCATGAAAGGCGATTAATGCCAGCCGTGCCACCCATCAGATAGTTTACTTGTTCATTACTCAGGATAATGCTGTTGAAAATATTACTGTTCATCGTTGTTTTCTTTTTGTTGTGTAAATCTGTTCATGCTGTTATGCGGAAAACTCTCTGCCGTCAAAAGAGAAACTATCGTCTCATGCCGAAGCCTCTCTCTGGCATATAATACTCCTTGTCGTATGCGATATGGTCAAGCACACGTTGCAGTCGGTCAAGTTGGGGGCTGTCAAGCACTTGTATGGCATTGATGGTAATTTTCTGTGATGCAATTCTTCGATGCTCACAGTTTCTTTCCGACATGGTTCCGTCACCGTCAGCATAGACCGAATGAAGATAGGTATTGACTGCTTCCGTCTGTTCCTTGCTTGGGTAAGCAGCAGGAAAGCGGTCGGAAATGTAGTCTACCATATTGCTGACCGCATTAGCCAACAGAGGGTCACGTTTTTGCAGACTGTTTACAAGTTCATCTTTCGTCATGATGCTATGGTCTATTGTTCATTTCATTCAGACGGTTTGCAGCCTCCAGTCTTATCTCCTCCTCCGACATGGCTCTTGCTCCTCGTACCCAGTCAAGCAAGGCTTTCTTCTCAAAGAAGATGAGCTTGCCAGCAGGCTTGAAGTACGGCAACTGGTTAAGATGCGTCATCTTGTAGAGCGTGCTCTTGGCAATGCCCAGAAAGGCGGAAGCCTCTTCAAGGTTCAACACTTCCTTTGTCATGTAGCAAAGGTTCTCCAACTTGTTCACTCTCGACTGAAGCTCCACTATCTTGCGCTCATGGTCGAGGTTCATCTTTAATGCGTTCTTTTCTGTCATAAATCTGATATTTTGTTTATTTCGTTATCGATTTCGGCTGCAAAGGTATATTGTTGCCAATGATATTCAAGCAGCCGTTATGGTTTATTAAAAGTGCTGATTTTCAATTCTTTGGTTCTATTTTACCATGCTGCAATGTGGTAGATTGGTCGGACACTCACTTGAAATTCAGCATCTTCAAATGTCTATCGTTCAAACATTCACAAAACCAAGGATTGGACAATAAGGGTGGCAAATCTTTGGTTCTATTGCCAGTTCTCGTTTTTGAAAATGTCCAACAGAGTGCAAAACAAAATTTAACACCCAATTTTCGCAAACCAAGCCGTTTGAGGTCAAAACCGTTTGCAATAACCACATTTGGGGTACAATGGTAGGAAAATGAGTTGTGAATGAGAGAAATAGGGATTTCCCCTCGTTTTTCAAGGGACAAATTTGTATTTTTGCAAACGAAACAGAGGTATTCCACAAGGGATATTTCGGGCAAAGTGTTCTTGACTTTATTTTTCCGTGGTTTTGTCCCGTTTTTGTCCCTCGCTGATTTTGTGTCACGAGATAAGAATTTATAAATTGCTGATTTACAGCGACTAAAATCGTGTTTTGGAGAATTGGTAACGGCAACCACCAGTAACCACCAAAAAGGGCCTTGTTGACCTGTAAAGGTTGCATCGCAGAGGAATTCATTCGTTTGAAAAATGACATCATCTATCTCTTTTTCAAGGATATTGAT
>RZZX01000333.1 GCA_009929715.1 Bacteroidia bacterium | reverse complement strand
CTGTCATTGTTTTGGCCGGAGAAAGCAATATCAACATAGTCTATTTTTTTTCGATTCGGGTACCGGAGGCATCAAACATATCCATCATGCTGCCGGTAACACTGTTCTTATCTTTTTCTTTCAGCTGCAAAGATACGGTATAGCCTTGTGCATTGAAATAGAAAGTAACCGTTTTTTCTGCTTGTGTGAGGTCGGAAATGGGACTGATCTCCGTATTTGTGGCCGGATCTACAATCTTCCCCGTTAGCTTTCCATCCTTTTCTTCCAGGCAAACAATCAGTCGGGCGTCTCCCTGAGGCGTACCCACTACGGTTACATCCCATTTACCTGCAAAGTAATTGGCGGGAGTCTTCCCGTCCAGAACAGCACCGGCAAAAAGAACGATAAAGAACAAAAACAAAATGGTGGAATAGAACTTTTTCATGGCTTTCCAAATTGTATGTGATTAACTGTCCAATATTACAAATTAAAAAGCAAACACAATTCAGAAAAAGAAAGAATTTTAAAAAATATGCAAAACCAGTCATAAGAAGAAGTACAATAAAACCAAAAACCTTTCCCAAAGTAGTTTTGTTTATAGGTTATCTTCCCTTTTGTAGGGTATTAATAAATTAGAATGTCTATATTTGCAAAAAATTACAATCCTCTTAAAAAGATGAACGATAGTATAGTTATGAACAAGGCAGCGGATAACATTCGTATTCTTGCTGCGTCCATGGTAGAAAAAGCGAAATCCGGTCACCCGGGAGGCGCTATGGGTGGTGCAGACTTCGCGAATGTGCTGTTTTCTGAATTTTTGGTATTTGATCCCGCCAATCCCGAATGGGAAGGACGCGATCGATTCTTCCTGGATCCGGGTCATATGTCTCCCATGTTGTATTCCGTTTTGGCATTAACAGGCAAGTATTCGTTAGACGAACTAAAGCAGTTCCGCCAATGGGGAAGCCCTACTCCCGGTCACCCGGAAGTAGACATCAAACGTGGTGTAGAAAACACTTCCGGTCCGCTGGGACAAGGACATACCTATGCTGTAGGTGCCGCTATTGCCGCTAAATTCCTGAAGGCACGCTTTGGCGAGGTGATGAATCAAACCATCTATTCATTCATTTCGGATGGTGGTATTCAGGAAGAGATTTCGCAGGGAGCTGGCCGTGTTGCCGGCACACTGGGACTAGACAACCTGATTATGTTCTACGACTCCAACAACATCCAGCTTTCAACGAAAGTGGACGAAGTGGATTCTGAAAATGTAGCCATGAAGTATGAAGCCTGGGGATGGAAGGTGATTACGATAAACGGTAACGATGTTGCCGAAATCCGTGCCGCCCTTAC
>RZZX01000332.1 GCA_009929715.1 Bacteroidia bacterium | reverse complement strand
CGGATATTACAAGTTTTGAAAGCCTCCTTTATCTTGTTGGTCATATTGTCATCATCCATACTGGGGCGTGTGTTGCCACTTGGATGATTATGGCAAATAGCGGCACAAGTAGCATTGCAGAGAAATGCAGTCTTCAATATCAAGCGAACATCTACCAATGTAGCTGTCAAACCACCTTTGCTCAAACGTTCCACCTTAATCGGCTTGCTACCTTGATTCATATAGATAACCCAAAACTCTTCGTGGTCTAATCCATATACCTTTGGCTTCATCAGACTATAGATAGAGTTTGAACAAGTGATAGTTGATTGTTCACTCTTTTTCTCCACATTTCTTCTGAAAAGCTCAATCACATTCAGAGCCAATTTTTTCTTGGATGGTGAAAGCGAATTGATAAACTCCTCGAAAGATGGTTGCTCGTTCTCCACCTGCTTGTTGGAAATGTTGTAAATCAACTCATTGTCTGATAGATTGCGTAGGTCATTGTCGTAAATAGTAGTCATACTCTTGCTGTTTAATAATTTATTCTTGATTCTTGAGCCAAGGGAGAAGAGCCTTTAAAAGAAACATTTCTCCCCGTTGGCAGTTTTTTTTCATTCCGTCATCTGTCGCCAGTAGATCGTTTCGCCTTTATGTTGCCCCCAGAAGGTATCCTGAGAAGTATCACAGCAAGGTTTTCCATGTAAATACTACCTGCAAGGTGGAGATTTGCATAGAAACTACGTCCGACCTTGCGGTACATCCCAGGATAAATACCTTTGCAACGATAAAGAGAAATGTACTTACGGCATCAACGACATGAAATCGGCTGACGACGGGAATCAGAGAAATGCCATGCTGCGAACAAACATAGAGAGCAGCATGTATAAGAGTATGACAAAGAATAGGTATAACAGAATCGAATAATAATACAACAGTAACCGAGAGCGAGCAAGAAAAAAGCGACCCGAAAGCCGCTTTATCTATGGGAGAAACCAAGAACTATTTCTTAGCCTTTGAAATCTTAGCTTCCTGTCCGGCAGGTTCTTCTTTCTCCTCGGCAGGAGCAAATGAAGTGGCTACCATGATGATGCGGTTATGCTTGACACCATCTTTATCGGACCATTCTTCGGGCTTGAAGAACCCACGGCAAGTAACCATCTGGCCTTTCTTCAAGAGGTCGAAAGAGGCACTCTCATTTTTGCGCCAGGTCTCAACGGCCATAAAAGCTGATACTCTGGTGGTATCATCACCTGTTTTCTCTGTGCGGCTAACTGCCAAAGAGAATCTTGCAACACTTGCGGTAGTGAACTGACGGATTTCAGCATCCTTACCAACGAAACCTGTAACTGCGAA
>RZZX01000130.1 GCA_009929715.1 Bacteroidia bacterium | reverse complement strand
AAAATAAGTGCATTTACAATCCTTCAATATATAAACCACATTAACAACAAACCTATTGGCAGACTTAAATATGCGCTTATTTAATTCCGCCAACGGGTAATTATTATAAAAGCTTCTCAGAATTAGAGAGGCTTTTATTTTGTTACGAATATAGGATTCGCGACAACGTCGTACCTTTGCAGCAACAAATTTAATTGATATGGATACATTGATAACAATTTTTCAGTACATGAGTCTTATTTGGGCTGCAAGTAGAGTGATAGAACTCGTAATCGAACTTCTCTCATTTTTGGGTGGTGATGGTGTGCAACCCTATGATATTATGTGGTGGATTTGCAGACCTTTCTCTATAAGATGTTTTTCAGTCGTAAGATTTCCGATGCTGATAGGTCTTATTATTTGGATATTCCTTATTTGGGCTGCAAGTTGGTCTTTTTCTGCAATAATCTTATAAACACCTTATTCTTATGTCATTAAAAATGGTTACTTCAAAGCAAGAGGCAATTGCCAAAACTAAAAAGAAAGAAGCTAATGCTCGTCGTAAACTTGCAAAACGATGGGATATTATATCAAATGGTATTGCATATAAGAAGGCTTCGGTTAAAGAATTTAGTCGTCGAACAACTTTGTTGATGGAAGAACAATTATTTGATGGCATATTTTTAGAATTGAAATGTTGTAATGAAGATATTTCATATATGGCAAAGCAGCGAATGTTGCGTAGAATAATTGAGAAAAAGCAAGCCCAGGCAGTTCACCGTCAAATAGGAAGAACAGATGATCGTTTCTCTGGATTTATGAAACGTCAAAGCTTTCGACGTAGTTATAAAGAGATATGTAATTATCAAAGATGTGCATAATTCATAATGTCTATACATCACTGCACGCCATTTCTGCACTGTGTGGATATGCCTCACAATGCATTATCAAGCTCTGTCAGACGCAGCTACATGTGCCAGAATAGCTTTTAGTATTTTATAGAGATTCTAACGATCTCTTCTGAAATCATTATTTTTCTCGCCGTTCCACCATGCGCCAAGAATACCAAAGAACACACGGAAGACAATGAGTATAATGATGATGTCACCTAATTTGTTCATAACAATAAATTTTAATAGATGGGCAGTAGCGAAGAACTACCGCTCATCATTGGTTAATACTTGATTCTAATCATCATAAAGATTAGATAGGAACTCCTGGAGCTCAGCATCCTTGATAGCAGACAGCTCACAAGGTGCAAACTCCTTGTCCTGCTCAACCTGCAAGATACCAAGACCATACTTTGACGCATCAATAGAGATTGAAGCCATCTCCTTTGCAGACACATAGCCATACTCTGTAGCTACGAGTCCGAGCACTACACCATAGAAGATAAAGTCCTCACCGTCCTTCTGACCTTCGATGAAATACCAGCGAATGTTGCCGAAGCGAAACACTGCGATGCACTTGGCATCCTTCTTTTTTCCATCTTGAGAGTACAGTTCGTGACCCTCAAATGCTGCCAGGACTTCTGGAGTCAACAGGCGATTCTGATTTGTTGTTGCCATACTTAAAAAGTTTTATTTTCCCTTTTGTTAAGCCATTTGGCTTGTGCTTGGGAAGATTTTTCTGCTTTCCGAAGTGTGGACAGGGCAATTAGAACAAGTCTATCGTGAAAAATACTCTTTCTACGAAAGGAAGATTGTTTACGAAATATGACTTGCCGTTTGACATGGACACGGTTACTTCGCAGAAAAAGAAGCCCAAAAGCACAAGATAACTTATAGAAAAAGAAATTCTCAAATACACATAAAGTAATGAACTCCTACAGCTTTAAAATCAAAGTTAATCAGGGTGGGAATTGTCAAAACAGACATAGACAGCCAGTACGACATCAGAAAGGAGTGTCCTTCAAGCCAAACTGACGGAACGTAGCGAGCAAAGTGTTTAGTTTTGCACGATACCTTCCGGCAATGGATTGAAAGTCTCTCCTTGTCGTACCTTCGACAGAGGGTTGTTCTGCTTATAGTCGATACACTCGACCATTGGCTGAACATCTCTATGGCGAACTGTTCATGTCCGTTTGGCAATGGTGTGGGCAACGATTATAATCAAGTGTTACTCATCAAAGATGCTTATGCCTTAAATGCGCACTCGCCTTCGAGTATTAGCAAGGAATGGGTGGGTGCAGTATTTCTGCCAGAGCAAACATAAACGGACGGACTTGAAGACAGCACGGCAGCATCAGTGGCTCTGACACCGATCCTGACTTGATGGCTGCGAGTTGGTCTGGTTTGCTCCTTTAGGCAAGAGCGTCTTGGCTCTCATGTCATGCTCTGCTGACACGAATGCCAAGACTCTCAATTTGTCTAAACAGGAATACTGCAAGGTGTGGGGCGAAGCATTATAACATTAAGGAAAAGACAGGGCTCTATTGCAGGTAATCCAGCCAAGGATCACTTACTAAAGAGCCCTGCTAATAATTCTAATAGCGTAAGTTTGAAGTGAATACGATTTGCTTCTATCTTACGCGGATTGTCTCGGAACTGATGTATCAACGTATTCGTGTGTACACGTACACATTGATACATGTAGTTACGTTTATATGAAAACAAGTCCACACGTTTACGTTAATACTTGAATCAACGTGTTCATGTGGACGTGAATACGTATATACAAAATAAACACCACCAGAAGATCGCTCTTCTGATGGTGCGATAGTGGTGATAAAGACCTTAATAGACGAAGCTGTAGTTGACGTTGAAACAGGTCTCAGAGACCTTGATGGTAGTGATGACCATCGACTTGTCCTGTGTGGTGAAGCAATACTGGAGCGAAGCCTTGTTAGAAGACACAAGGCTGTAGTGCTTCAGAAGATAGTCTATGACAACAGGACTATTGATAGTAAGTTCAGTGTCTATGACAGAGTACAATGAGCCAGATACAGTAGAGAAACTGTAGAGAACACCAACATTAATGTCTTTGGTAGAATAAGCCAACTGGACATTCTCCGTTGAATGAGTCTCATTGACAAGATGATGGTTCTTCATTGAAGATGCCATGTAAGCCTTGACATCATCAGGAGTTGAGTTCTTCTCGTGGTATGGTTCAATCCACTCTGTCATGACCTGTTCCTGGTTATCATCAGGAATGAAGTCATCATCATCACCACACGAACTGAGGAACATAGGAGCTGCCATCAATAATGAAGCGATGGCAATAGAGAAATACTTTTTCATTGAATTATACTTATTTAGTTGAACAATAATTAGATACTTGTATCAACGTACACACGTTTACATGTATTCACGTAAACGTATATACGTGTATATATGTTTACATCACATCGACAATGTTTTTGACCTTGATTTTCTTAACCTTACCATGCTTTGCCTCATACGCTGTGATACCTTGACGCATAACGTACTCCATAAAAGCACGAATGGTAAAGCCCTCTTTATGGGCTATTGCTTGAACCTTATTAGCCAGTTCAATGGAACAGATGAATGAGAAATGTTTCCATGGGGCATCAGGTGATTCTGGAGTGTTGTTGTTTACAGGCTTTTCGATCTGATTTGATTCCTGCTTAGATTCCTCACACTTGTCCTGAGGTCGGATAATAGCACTGCCCAGGATATTACCCAGCAATGCGTCCATGTCTTTCTTTGCCATATTCATTATAAGTTACGTGATAGGATTTCTTCTGTTAGAGCGAGGTAATCAGCTGCACCATTAGATTGAGGGTCGTACTCAAATATGCTCATTCCGCTACCTGCTGACTCCGCAAGCACAATGTTCTCGCGTATGCGCGTGTTCATTATAATATTATTATATCTGTCTTTTACTGCCTGTTCAACGACCTTGTTAAGTTTACGGTGGTTGTAACGAGCGATGAATACACCGCTAAGATGCAGAGAAGGCTTAATCTTCTGCAAGGAGAGTACAAAGCTGTCAAGCATCCTCATTCCTTTCAGCGGAAGGAGTTCTGGTGTCATCGGCACAATGATCTCATCAGCTGCAAGGAATGCGTTAGTGGTGACAATACCCAGAGACGGAGGACAATCAATGAGAATATAGTCATAGTTCTCTTTGATTGGTTCAAGAAGGTTTGTCAGCAGTTGCTCACGAGCCAGAAGATTAGTCAAGGCTATCTCAGCACTTGCCATTTCAAGTGATGAAGGAACAAGGTCAAGATTCTCCCTTATGTTTCGGATAGGGAGAGGTTCGCCAGATACAAGGGAATCAAAGACGCACAGGTCGATGTCATTCTCATTTGGTACGTAATAGAGCGTTAAGTTCGCCTGACCATCCAGATCAATTAGCAGAACCTTCTTGCCCTTCATTGCCAGACATGCACCAATGGATGCCGTTGATGTTGTCTTAGATACGCCTCCTTTGTAATTTGCTAAAGTTATGATTTTCGCAAACATAGTTATATGTATATATGAATTAGTGAACACGTGTGTACATGTAGATATGTAAAAACGTGTACAAAGGTATAGTCTGATTGGCACAAGCCAAAGGTAATCACCTATATAGCCTTTTAGGATATAGTTATTATATAGCACCCATCAAACTGTTTGTTATGAATAATACACATTTTAGCGATACTTCCAGAAGGTAGGCACGAGCCGTATTGACTACGTGCCTACACTGGTAAGTTTACTCGAATGTGAATGGGTAGATGTAGAAGTAGGTCTCACCGTTTTCGTACTCATACTCATTGATGAAGTTCATCATTTCCTCGTTGGTGCGTTCGCCTTGCTCTATGCCGGTCTTTGAAGTCCATTCCTTGATGGCATCCTCGATGGTTGCAAAAACATCCTCACATGCTTCGTCAAATGGTTCTCCGTATGAACTAACACAACATTCTTCAGTAAAGAAAGAGCCTTCATCATGAACATAGAAGACTTCACAGCCACACTCGCACACTCTGTATGATATTGAGAGCTCATCCCATAGCAGATGGTTTATCTCTTCAAACAGTTCGTTGCAGGCATCCCATGCGGATTCTGTATCAAAAGAGAGAAGGACGTGGTCATCGTCTTCTTCAAACTCTGCCCAATAGATATGACCTCTGACGCTAATATGCTTTGCCTCATAGTCAATACCATAATACTTTGCCAGTTCATCCAGCCAGATATTCTTGGTGTTCACGTTCATGCCCTGGAGGGCTGCACAAAGGTCGCTCACGGCTTTGCGAGAGCCAGTTACCTTATAATTCGTTGTTGCCTGATTAGCCATCTTGTTGAAATTTATATTGTTACCATTCTGTATAATAACTCTGGTCGTTGTTTTCACACTCTTCTGCCCATTCTTCTTCGGTGTACTCGGTGTGAAGACATTCATCACTGCAGTAGTAGGCTGCCCCCATATCCACGCAATAGCCTTCACGCATCAGTTTGCCACACTCAGAGCATCGTCTGCAAGTTCTGTCTGTGTCCCACCAATAATCAGTGAAGGATTCAGCAATAACGTCCTCGCTTGTGTTCTCATCCCACTTGTCGAGATAGAAGGACGCAAACTTGTTCAGCTCATCTTCGGTGTAGAGTTCTTTGTCAGTACCGCTAACAGCTTCAGTCAGCCGGTACAGGATTGATTGAATTGTTGTCATACGTTTAGCATTTTATGCGATGGTATGCCATCGGTAGCGACCGCATACCACCGCTGGTTAGTTATTCAAAAGTAAATTGACGGATGTAGAAGTATGTATCATCATCGTCATACTCATATTCATTGATGAATTTCATCATTTCCTCATCGGTTCGCTCACCTTGTTCGATGTGCATCTTCTCACACCAATCATTGATAGCATCTTTGAGGGTAGTATAGATGTCATCACAAGCATCCTCGAATGGTTCACCGCTGGAACTGACTGCAACCTCTTCAGGGAAGAAGTCGCCTTCATCATGCACATAATAGACCTCACATCCACATTCACAGACTCTGTATGAGATTGAGAGTTCATCCCAAAGCAGATGGTTAATCTCCTCGAATAACTCATTGCAAGCGTCCCATGCTGTTTCAGTCTCAAACGACAGCAGATAGTAGTCATTTGCTGGGTCTTCCTCATACTCTGCCCAATAGATGTGACCACGAACACAGATTTGCTTTGCTTCGTAGTCGATGCCATAATGCTCTGCCAACTGGTAAAGCCAGACGTTCTTACTGTTCACCTCCATCTTTTGAAGTGTGCTCCACAGGTCGTTCACAGCCTTGCGTGTTCCTGTCACCTTGTAGGTGGTTGTTGCTTGATTTGCCATAATCTCGATGTTTTTTATTTCCCTACTGTAGATTTCTCTACTTTCGGGAGTGATTAGAAATTATGTTGCTTTACAAGGTGTTGTGACCATCAGCACAAGGTTATGGCTCCAAATACAACCCGAATGGTGTGGAGATTTTGAGTCATACCAACGGATCACATTGAGCAGATGAAGGAACAACAGTTACCTTTGCAACCTAATTTCATCAACTCACGAAAGAAGGAACATCAGGAGTTATGATGTTTGACTGTGGCTTCATAAGTCTTGTTTTCAGTAAAAAGAAAAATGGAATTAGAAGGGGAGGGCACAAGAAGATTCGTTCTCGGTTAAAAGAAAAATGTGAATTTTGGGAAACACAGGTGTTTCCGATTTGCAAAGTTTAGGTTTACGTTTACCCATGTATATATACATGCCTATCTGAACTATCAAATTAAACCTTCAATCATCTGATTTGGGTTTACTATACCTTATTATATATATAAGAACATCTAAACTTAAACTTAAACCCAAAACTGTTTCTTTTTTGACCGAAATCGCAGATTTAAGATGCCACTTGGGGCTTATTTATGTTAAAACAAGCATATTCTGCAAGAAAAACGTGTAAAACGTGTCTAAAGTCAAGGAAATTTTGTACTTTAGTACGCAGAACGTGCTTTAATGCACCTGCATGAATGCAATAACAGTATTAAATAAACAATAGAGTGACGTAGGAGATATAATCAGAAAAATTGTGGATATTGGGACACGGATGCAGAACGTGCAGAATAAACTCGAAATGTTTCCTAAATGTTTCCCGAAATAGATACAACTCCCTGATAATCAGTTCCCGTTGGCCGC
>RZZX01000331.1 GCA_009929715.1 Bacteroidia bacterium | reverse complement strand
AGCAACTGATGATGCAGATTATAGAAAACGACAAACGACTAGAAGCACTCCGAATATATGCTCAAGCAGCTTGATTTCTAAATCCGAAACTTGAGTTATATAAGTAATGCTGAGGTGCTGGAAGAAGATACCATTCAGAACTGGATGCTTTCAACGTTGACCGTGAACAATACCATTAGCGAGTCTCGCTGTTTGTATAACCGCATTTTGCTTGAATCAATTCCGTCTGAAGGTGAAAACTTGCATGCCGTGATTGATGCCATGAAGCAAAATCGGTTGGTGGAGGTGGTCTATAAGAAATACAGTTCATCTGCACCAAAGGAGTATCTTCTGGAACCTTATTGTGTGAAGTTGTTTCGAAGAAGGTGGTATTTGCTCGGGAAGAAAGTCGGCACGGATGATTTTCGAACGTTGTCATTTGATAGGATGGAGCGTATCGGTATGGCTGATGATAAATTTAAGTTGGATAAAGAGTTTGAGGCGGATCGATACTTTAAAGATTGTTTTGGAATTGTCAGCAACGATGGTACTGAACTTCAAAAGGTGCTGCTGAGGGCTTTTGGTACCGAACGGTTTTCGATGAGAGATTTGCCTATTCATCATAGTCAGAAAGAGGTTGCAACGAAAGATGAATTCTCCGATTTTGAGTTTGAGTTGCGCCCGACACTCGATTTCTCCGGTTATCTCGTCTCACGAGGAGCTTTAGTGAAGGTGCTTGAACCTAGATGGTTGGCCGATGAAATTTGTAAAATGCATGAGGAGGCGATGAAATTATATACAGATTCATAAAAAAGTGTTGATGTGTCTCGTATTTTGGGACATAGAAAGCATTACTTTGCACCATTAACTGGAAGAACCATCTAAAATGATCTGTTATGAAGGCAAAGAAGTTATATTTTATGGAGTGTCACGTCGCTGGTAGGCAATACCACGATGCTGATGAAGTGTGGGAGGAACTAAAAGTTGGTGCTAAAGTGTGTCTTGTGCGAGAAAAGGATAATCGATTCGATCCTCATGCTGTGGCTATCGTTTATTATAAAAGGATGGAAGGAGAAGAGGAAGCGTATCTTTTAGGGTATGTGCCAAGAGGGGAGAATGAGACGATTGCTGGTTTGCTCGAAATGGGGTGGACGGATGTTTTTGAGTGCCGAATATCTAGAATTAATGCTACTGTTCACTATGAGGATCAAATTCACGTGACTATTAGATTGGTAGAGAATGTTTCTGTTAAAGGGTAGTTGGTGGGGTGTCTAGGATATTAATCGAATAACTATTAGAGGTTTGTGTGTGTCTGCAAGTATTTATATCTCTTGGATATAAATCTTGCAGATATTTTTTTG
>RZZX01000330.1 GCA_009929715.1 Bacteroidia bacterium | reverse complement strand
TTCGATGGCAAAAATACCTCTGAAACTGCCCCAAAACAGATACCTGGAACCGCCCTCTTCTATATAAAAAGGATCGATGGAATTTTGCACGCCTATTTCATTACTTCTGAACAACATTCCATGATCCTGAAAAGGTCCTTCTGGCTTATCCGAGGTTGCAACACCAATACCGCAAGTCCACTCGCCCCCCCAGACAGACATTGAGTAATACAATACATATTTATCTCCAATACGATTAATATCCGGAGCCCAAATCCCCCCCTTAGGTTCGAAATTGGGGCGTGTCTGATCGGTGAAAGCTGTGCCGACTTCCGTCCAGTTCACCAAATCGGACGAATGAAGGATAGGTACATTACGGATATCTTCCGTTGCATATAAATAGAAGGTGCTATCAGCTGCCTGAATAATTGTTGGATCGGGCAGACTAAAATTGACTACAGGATTTCTATAGGTAGTTTTCACATCTGGCACCTCAGGATTATCAGGCAATGGATCGCCCGTCACACCTGAGCCACAAGAAAGAAGAATACTGAGAATAAGGATCGGACTCATGACTCTTTTCATATAGTTTTTAAATTGAAACAGCATGTTTGCTCTGCACAAAAGTACCCTATTCGAATTATTTGAGATAAAACAATCCGGTCAATCTATAAAACAATCGAATCAAATGAGGATGAAAAAGCTCTTACGTTCAGGGATTCACAAAATCTTTGGGTAAAACGCCAAATTGTTTCTGGAAGCATTTGGCAAAATAAGAGGGTGTATTAAACCCTACCCGGTAACATACTTCATTTATCTTACACTCGCCTTCCTGTAACAAAGAGGCAGCCTTTTTAAGTCGTTCCAGTCGAATATAGTCGTTAGGGGTAAGATCAAGTATTCCTTTTATCTTACGGTTCAGACTGGATCGGCTCATGTGCATACTTGCCGCCAAATCATCCAGATTAAACTCTGGATCCGACATATTACGTTCTACCTCTTCGTTCAATATCTTCAGAAAAGACTCGTCGGCTTTTGTAATCGCCATCGTGCTTGTCCCAATAAAAGGTGAGCTTACAAATGCCTGATGCAATTTTTCACGGTTTGTAAGCATACCAGAAATGCTGACAAGTAAGAATTCAATGGAAAATGGCTTTTCGATATAAGCATCAGCACCCGAACGGATTCCATCTATTTTAGCCTGTACATTGGTTTTGGCTGTAAGTAAAATGATAGGGATGTGACTATATGACAGATCCGATTTTATCCGGGAACAAAGCTCCAATCCGTCTATCTTCGGCATCATAACATCACTCACAATCAAATTTACATAATTTGTATCCAACATTTCTATCGCCTCCTGACC
>RZZX01000329.1 GCA_009929715.1 Bacteroidia bacterium | reverse complement strand
CAGAACGACAATAGATCCTATAAAAAATATAATTCTAACCCATTTCATGATTTATCTAATTCTATAAATTGTACCGCTGGGTCTAGACATTTTGATTAAATAGTTTTGCATTGATGCCGGAAGTACAAATCTATTTGTTACAGGGACAGTCATAAACGTGCCAAATGAACTAGTCTGTTGCAATGTAGTACCTTTTAAAGCATTCGATCCACTATTGTTCAAAACATCAGAGACTACAGTTGTACAATTATTACTCGTTAAACTATATTCGTCTATCACATGGGCAGAAGGGTTTTCTTTATATTTTCCCTTATCTGGAGTTACCGTAGATGAATTAAATTTTTCATCCATTGCTGTTGCGACACTTTCATCTGCCACATCTGCCACAACAAATACAGACATTCCCATAGCAGCTTTCTCTTCATTGTAGGCTTTAGCGTCATCTCCTGTTAGTCTTAAAAGAACCCCAGCCCCATTTGCTAAAGAATTGGAACTCCCATCTGGACCTTTGTTTGTTCCATTATATCGACCATAGCTATAAACAACCATATTCTCTCCTTCACCAGTGCTAATCCATGAATGACCAGCAGCTTGCGTTTCAGTATAAACTCGAACCGAATCACCTCCTGGATCAGTGTATCTTAAAGGATTGTTCATACAATACGCATACGGACTCACCCCATAATACTTTTCCGCCAACGGATCCACCGTCATAAACCGTCCCAAGGCCAGATCCATGTACCGAGCAGAGTAATCATAAACATTCAACCCACGTTCGCCATCGAACTCCTTGCCGTTATACTTATAAGGCTGAGCTTTCGAATCACCCGTATTGTTCTCCGTGAACATCATACCGAACGGATAGTAATGGTTAGACTGAAGCACTGAGCCATCAGCTTGAGCCACCACACGGTTATTACCCAAATGATCTTGAATGTAGTAGTAATACTTCCCATTTTCGATGTAACCACCATCAACCAAGATGCGTTTCAAAGAGCCATTCTCGTCAATCACATTCCCCACATAGTCGGTCGTCTTCGTTTGATTAGCGCCATACTTCATCTCGACCTTCAACTTCCTGCCATCGGCCGAGTAAGTATAACGATTCGTGGCAGAACCCGAATTATTGGCAATGGATAACGATACCGGCAAATTTAATGAATTATAGGAAATTATCGATATACCTTTATTTAAATCTTTTGTTAAATTTCCATTTTTATCGTAAGTGTACTCTATCGCCTGATTAACACCGTTTTTAAAGTCGGTCGATTCGGAGACTGCAAAGGTCGGAGCAGCGTCCTCCACTTTTATCAATTGATTGCCTTGATAGCTCAACGTTAAATCATC
>RZZX01000328.1 GCA_009929715.1 Bacteroidia bacterium | reverse complement strand
GATATCCTTGTGTTGCGAACCGAACATACGCTGAAAACAGATATTCTGCGTAAAGTTGCATTGTTCTGTAATGTGGCTGAAGAGGCTGTAGTACAGTCGGTCGATGTTCCAACCATCTATGAGGTTCCGTTGGTTCTTCAAAGACAGGATATGGATGTAACTGTGCTTAAAAAAGTAGGGCTTGAAGTAGGCGAAACTCCCGATCTGAAGCAGTGGAAAGAGTTTCTTAATAAAAAGAATGCGGCAACCGAAACCGTTAAAATCGGTCTTGTGGGAAAATACGTCGAATTACAGGATGCCTATAAGTCGATCGACGAATCGTTGCTTCATGCTGCAATATATAATGATCGTAAATTAGATCTTCACCTGTTTCATTCGGAAAAAATTACAGACGAAAATGCCGCTTCGCAACTGGCCGATATGGACGGAATTCTGATTGCTCCCGGATTTGGTCAGCGTGGAATAGAAGGCAAGTTCTCTGCCATTAAATTTGCAAGAGAAAACAACAAACCTTTGTTTGGTATTTGTTTAGGTATGCAGTGTATGGTTATCGAATTTGCCCGTAATGTACTAGGTTATTCGGATGCCAATTCTACAGAGATGGAACCCAATACTCCTCATAAGGTAATTGATATGATGGAGGAACAGAAAACAGTTATAAACCTGGGTGGATCAATGCGTCTGGGAGCATTTGACTGTGTGCTGAAAAAAGATTCCAAAGCTTTTCAGGCCTATGGAAAGGAACATATCCAGGAACGTCATCGCCATCGTTTCGAATTCAACAACGAATATAAAGGAGAGTTTGAAGCTGCCGGGATGAAGTGTGTTGGTACAAATCCGGATACTAATTTAGTGGAAGTGGTTGAAATCCCCGACCTGAAATGGTTTGTTGGTGTTCAGTACCACCCCGAATATAACAGTACTGTTGTTAATCCGAATCCTCTTTTTATAAGCTTTATTAAAGCTGCTATTAATAATAAATAAGACAAGCATTGTTAAATGGATAAAAACACATTAATTGGTTTTCTGCTTATAGGGGTTGTATTATTTGCGTTCAGTTGGCTGAACCAACCCACGCCTGAGCAGGTAGAGGCGCAGCGCCGTCAGGATTCAATCGCACAGATTGAACATGCCAGACAGTTGGATCAGTCCCGGAATGATAAATTGCCGCTTGCAACGGCTGCAGATTCTCTGCCTGGTGAATCTGACTCTGCAAGGATACAGAGAATTCGTTCTGAATACGACGTTTTTGCTGACGCAGTAATCGGAGAGGAGCAATTTACTACCCTGGAAAATGATAAGGTGGAAATCCGCTTTACAAACAAAGGGGGACGGGTTTATTCTGCCCG
>RZZX01000021.1 GCA_009929715.1 Bacteroidia bacterium | reverse complement strand
TAGTAATCGCAAAGGAAGTTAAAAGGGCTGAAATTCAAGCGAGAATTTCAGCCCTAATTCTTGGGGGAAATAAAAGTTTTACCGGACAGCAATAGTTTTTTTTATATCAATAACCAACATGTTAATACTAATTTAAATGAAAACAAAAAATGTCTTAGCCGTATTGGCTTTAGGTTGCTTGTTTAGCTGCCAACAGAGTGAGGAATTAACTGCTCCTCAGAGTCGTGATGCCATTAATTTCGTGATGAAAAGTGATGGTTTAGCTTTGAATAACGCTACGCGTTCTATGAATTTTGAGACAGCCGGTAAGTCAGCTTTTAATCAAGGTGATGTGTTGTCATTGGGTACAGCAGATGCTTTTCATGCTTATGTTGTGGGGCAAAACGCTTATTCTTGGGGCAACTTCCTTAACAAAGGAACGAAGTTTTATGCGCATTATCCTGAGTTAACCAGCTATCAATTAACAGACAAGCGTCAGGTTGTAGGAGGTGTAGAGTATTTGTATGGAGCTACTCAAGATGCCGTTCCTTCTGGCGAAAAGAACGTTGAGTTATCGTTCAAGCGTATGAGTATCCCTGTTATTCTTTTGGATAGCAAAAACAAACCTTATACTGGAGATGCAAAAGTGATCCTTCATGTTAGAAACCATGGTGTACAAGACTTAACTGATGGAACTGTTGCTGCAGATCCTGCTAATCAAAAAGTAGAAGGCGTAGAGGTTAAGAAAATGGCAGAAGGGGTTGCTACTAACATCATTCCGCAAGTGATCGAAGAGGGAGAAACCTTCCTTACATTGGTTATTAATGGTGAAAGTTATGATGTGACAATGCCAGAAACGGCTGTGTTGGAATCTGGTGTAACAAAAGGTATTACGATCACCTTGCCTAAATCTGTTACTGAAGCAGGCGCTTCAACAAGAGCTGCATTGAATAAGTATCGCATTCTCCCTATTAGCCATAAAAAAGAAAACTGGTTACCTTATGTACTTGATGACGGATGTATTCCTTTGAGAAAATAATCCTTTAAAAAGAAATTGAGCTTGTCTGAGTTATTGCTTGTTATGCGATAGTTTAGGCAAGCTTTTTTTTGTCTCTATAAGCGTTCCTATTTATTAATCGTGATTATTTCCGTAAGCGGGAAATAAAAATTATCTTTGCCGATAACATTAATGCCTATTTTTACGTTGTGGTGTCTATGAGGAAAATATCTATTCGGTTTTTATTTCTTTTTATTAGTTTTTTGTTGGCGTCTTGCTCTGCGACTAAGTTTGTACCAGAAGGTCAGTACTTGCTAGACGATGTGAGAATTCGTACCGACAATAAAAGCGTTAAACCCTCTTCCTTGCATATCTATCTTCGTCAGACACCGAACTCTAAGTGGTTTAGCTTAATTAAATCACAGTTATATCTCTATAACCTGTCCGGGCGTGATTCCACACAATGGGTCAACAAAGTTTTGCGGCGTATTGGTGATGCTCCTGTTATCTATCATTCGGAAGATGCCATTCGTTCACAAGTAGAAATCACCAAAGCAGTACGCAACATGGGTTACATGGGGGCTACCGTAAAGAAACGTGAAAGCAAAAAGAAGAAAAAGATTAAAGTCTATTTTGATGTTACCACAGGAGAACCTTATGTTGTTAGAACCCTCAAGCGCATTATAGACGACTCGGCTATCTCTCAACTATTAGCTAGTGATTCGTTGGCAAGCCTATTAACCCCCGGCATGGTTTTCGATGTAAATGTCTTAGATGCCGAACGCCAGCGAATAGGCGAATCACTTTTAAGACGCGGCTATTATGAGTTCAATAAAGATTACATTGTTTATACAGCCGATACAATAGTCAATACCAAACAAGTTGATTTAACTTTTCATCTGCAAGGGTATAGAGCCCACGTTGCTGATTCTTTGCGCAACCATAAGCGTTACAGAATCAATAACGTAAGTTTTATTGCCGATTATGATGTTTTGAAATCTTCAGCCTTGTCGAGTATAAAAGTGAGTGACTCTATTCATTACAATGGCTGTCCGATTTACTATAACAAAAAGCTCTATCTACGCCCCAAGGTTCTGACCGACAATTTGCGGATTCAATCAGGTGGCTTTTATGACGCACAAGATGTACAGCGGACCTATGCCAATTTTGGTCGGCTCTCAGCCTTAAAGTATACCAATATTCGCTTTTTTGAGCTACAAAAGACCGATTCGGCAGCTTTAAACTGCTATGTGATGCTTACAAGAAGTAAGCATAAATCCATTGCTTTTGAGGTTGAAGGAACAAATTCCGCAGGCGATTTAGGAGCGGCAGCTTCAGTCTCCCTACAAAACAGAAATTTATTTAAAGGATCTGAAGTTTTTATGGTGAAATTTCGGGGCGCCTATGAAGTCATTTCCGGTCTTCAAGCAGGTTATCGCAACAATAACTATACCGAGTATGCTGTAGAGTCGAGCATCAACTTTCCGAGTTTCATGTTTCCTTTTTTATCAGCAGACTACAAGCGCCATATTCGCGCCACAACAGAGTTTGGCATGCAATACAATTACCAGCTTCGCCCAGAATACTCTCGTACCGTAGCCTCTGCCTCCTGGAGTTATAAGTGGTTTCAAAAACAGCGAGTAAACCATCGCATAGACCTGCTCGATATTAGCTTCTTGTATCTGCCTTGGATCTCTAAGCAGTTCGAAGACGACTATATCAATAAAGGTCAGAACTCTATTTTTCAGTATAACTATCGGAACAGATTAATCATTCGCATGGGCTATGGCTACACGTACAACAGTCAAGGAGCCGAATCGGTCAATAACACCATTGCTTCCAACTCTTATTCCATCCGTGTCAATTTCGAGTCAGCGGGCAATGTCATGTATGCCCTCTCTCGGGGTTTAGGGTTGCACCAGAACAACGATGGTGAATACACGGTTTTGGGGATACCTTACGCACAGTATGTTAAAGGAGAATTCGATTTTGCCAAAAACATATCGATCGACAGTCGAAATTCATTAGCCTTTCATTTAGGTTTAGGCACAGCCATTCCCTATTCCAATGCCAAAGCCATTCCCTTTGAAAAGCGTTATTTTTCTGGAGGAGCCAACAGTGTCAGAGGTTGGTCTGTTCGTCGTTTAGGTCCCGGTTCCTTCCCTGGTGATGGAAATCAGTTAAATCAGTCGGGCGACATCAAGTTAGATGCCAGTATAGAGTACCGTAGTCGGTTGTTTTGGAAATTTCAGAGTGCTGTATTTGTAGATGCCGGCAATGTTTGGACCATTCGCAGTTATGCCAATCAGCCAGGTGGCGTTTTTAAATTCAATCAATTTTATAAGCAGATAGCAGTCGCTTACGGTTTAGGTTTGCGTTTAGATTTAGGCTTTTTCATTTTGCGTTTTGACGGAGGAATGAAAGCCCTAAACCCCGTTTACGATCGAGGTCCAGAGCGCTATCCCATTTGGCGTCCTAATTTTAAGCGTGATTTTGCTTTTCATTTTGCAGTAGGATATCCATTTTAAATAAAAAAACGTGTGGCCAAAATTAGAGAATATGAGGCCACACGCATCCATCTGTTGGATTTTTCTATTTCGCGCTTACAAATAAAGGCGACATCGAAGCAATCTCTTTAGCCGCCATAACCCCTTGATGGTCTAGGGTGACATTAAATCGCTGTTTGTTAGGTAATATAAGATCGGCAGTGCCATTTTTATTTATTTTCACCAGCTCAGTTGTTTCGTTGTTTGACACCACACACCAAGTGCTTAACTCCTTGTCATACACCAACTCGATGGTTTTCTTTTCTCCTACTTTTTTTATTCTATACCCATCTTCGATTGTAGTGACCCAATACTCCCCGTTGTCGCCCTTTACTTTCTTTATATCTCCGATGTTTGCCAGCGGGTTAGACCCACTCCAGAACTCAATGGAATTGATGACCAAAGCATCTGCCAAGTAAGCTGCTTCATATACTGGTACGATGTGCATAGAAAGAAAGATTAATTCATTGACGAATTTGTCGCTTACAGTCTGATTCCAAGAACGTAAATGGTTGAATAAGCTGAATGACCCCACGCATGAACTAAAGAATAGACCACTCGAAAAGAGCATCAAAAGTGCCCATACTGTTTTGTTTTTTTTCATGTTTCACGATGTTTAATGACTGGTTGTTATTAGCAATCCTTTTAAGGCTGCTAGTTGCAAAGTTCGTCAATTAATTATTATCTCGTTGGTTGCTTAAGGATATTTAACGAGACTTGTCAAGAAAAGATTGAGTGCTTATTTCTAATTTGCTTCCAATGCCAGAAATAGCTCTCTGGCTTTTTAAATTTGCTGATTACATTTTAGCGGTTTATGATTTGTTTACGCCTTGCTTTTTTATTTTTTGTTTGCTTTTTTATTGATTTATTTAATACTTTAACCCTTTCTTTGTCGATTTTTATAAATGTTTTTTTGTTAAACAGAAGAGGTCTGTAGGCTCTTTTGACGTATATATTTTATTCCTTTTTAGTCTTTCTATACAATATCTTATTCTCAGCACTGTTTTCAGCACTGTTTTTAAGATTTTTTTTATATCTTAAAAAATATTAATAAGGTTTTATTTGAATTAAGAATAGGTTGTGGTTATATTATATAATATATATCTTTGTCCTGCTAAAACAAGAGAATATAGATTCTCTCTCTCTAAAAGTTTTTATTAAATAACTTAAAATCATTATTATGCTAAAACGTTTTAAGTCTGTAAGTATGTTGCTATTCCTAATGGGGTTACCTACAGGGATGGCCTATGCAGTTTCTGATTTCGGTGTAGCCGATGTTCAAATCACGCAGCAGAAGGGTAGTTGTACCGGAGTTGTGAAGGATTCTAGTGGAGAAACTGTTATTGGGGCTTCTGTAGTAGTGAAAGGAACAACAAATGGTACTATCACAGGTATGGACGGCGATTTCACATTAAACAATGTGAAACAAGGGGATGTTATTCAGGTTTCTTTTGTAGGTTATGTAACGCAAGAAGTGAAGTGGACAGGTAAAGCCTTAATTATTACATTAAAGGATGATACCCAGGCACTTGACGAAGTTGTGGTTACCGCTTTAGGTATGAAGCGTTCTGAAAAGGCTTTGGGTTATGCTGTAACTGAAGTAAAGGGCGATGAGCTTAAAACAGCTAATACAATTTCACCTGTTGGTGCATTACAAGGCAAAGTTGCTGGTGTTGAGATTAGTCAATCAGATGGTGGTATGTTTGGGGCCACTAAAATTCAGGTTCGTGGTGCTTCTACATTAAGTGGTAATAATCAGCCTATTTATGTTGTTGACGGTGTTATTTTGGATAATAGCACATCAGGAAATACTGACTTAAACTGGACAGCCAATCCTAGTGACTATGGCAATGAGTTGAAAAACTTAAACCCTGATGATTTTGAAACGGTGTCTGTGCTAAAAGGAGCGGCTGCTACCGCTTTGTACGGTTCTCGAGGTCTAAATGGTGCTGTTGTTATTACTACCAAAGGAGGTAAGGGAGCAAAAGGTTTGGGGGTTTCTATTTCACAAAGTTTTGGTCTTGACGTGATAACAGATTATCCTGAAGTGCAATATGAATATGGGTATGGCCTATGGGCAGGAGAACGTTCTAGCTATGGAAATCGTTGGAGCCCGGATTTGTTATATGTAAATAGTGCTGGAAAAGCGTCTTATAAAGGTGCAGCATATGCAACTAGTTATGCTTGGGGACCACGATTCGATGGGCGTGAGATTGAAAATTTTGATGGAAGTATGACTACGTATTCTCCATATAAAGATGGCATGAAAGAGTTCTACCAGACAGGGTTTAACACAAATACTAATGTTGTTATACGTGGAGGAACTGAAAAGGCTTCTTTTTATTCTTCACTATCTTATAAGAATGCAGAGTCAACGACTCCTAATAATACATTTGAACGGTATTCAATGTTATTAAAGGGCACTTATAAACTTACTGATGATCTTGACGTTGCAGCGTCTGTGAATTATGCACATTCTACGCCGAAAAATGCGGCTCAAGAAGTTGGTTTGTACAGTGTTTATGGTGGAAATCCCAATTTTGTTAATCCTGCTGAATGGAGAAATAAATATCTTGGAGAACATGGTGGAATCGCTCAAAATCAATTTGGTGATAAATATGGTTATGTTCCTGGTACAGTAAAATCTATTTGGTGGAATTTAGATCATGCAAATACTGTTTATAAGGAATATGTTATTCGTCCAACTTTTGAATTGAATTACAAGATAGCAGACTGGGTTCAGTTTAAAGCTGAAGCTAATATGAATCTTTATACTCAAGACTCTGAAGTGAAATCATTGGGTAGCGGCTATGCTAATGAAGGTGGTGGTTATTCTATGAGTAGTTTTATGAAAGAGCAATTTACTACAGCTGGTACATTTACGTTCAATAAGAACATTAAAGATTTTACTTTAGGTGGTTTTGTTCGTGGAGAATATTATAATAAGACAGAAAAATATATGCGACTTGCGACTAAAGATGGGTTAGTTGTACCAGGTCAATATTTTATTGGAAATTCAAAGAGTACACCAGATTATTCAGGTTCTATTCAGGGAGAGAAAAGAATGCTATCAACCGTTTTTGCATTTAATTCTTCTTGGAAAGATCAAGTTTATTTAGATATAACCGGGCGTAACGACTGGTCTTCTTCTTTGGTTTATAGTAATAAAACAGGTGAATATTCTTATTTTTATCCTTCTGTTTCAGGTTCATGGTTGATTAACAACAGCTTTGATTTACCTAGTTGGATTTCACTAGCAAAACTTCGTGTTTCTTGGGCTCAAGTAGGTAATGATACAGATCCTTACAGTATAAATTCTGGTTATAATTTAGGTACGATTAAAACGGCTAACGGGAATATCTATACGAATAATTTTGATAAAGATAAAATGGTTAGTCCTAATTTGAAGCCAGAGCGTAAAAGTTCGTGGGAAATAGGATTAGATTACAGAGTACTGAATAATAGAATAGCATTAGATGCTACTTATTATAAAGAAAACACTACTGATCAAATAATGTCAATAGATGTTCCTAGTGTGTCTGGTATTTCTCAAGAAGTTGTAAATGCTGGAGATATTCAAAATTCAGGTCTTGAAATCGCTTTAAAGACAATACCTATTCAAACAAGAGATTGGGAATGGGGAGTTGATTTAACTTTCACGAAAAATAAGAGCAAAATTGTTTCATTGCACGAAGATGTTGCAAGCTATATTCCTTTAGAAGGACAACCTAATGCTTTTGATTACAGAGTCGGCTCTGTTGCTAAAGTTGGTGGAGCTTATGGTATCTTAATGTCTGATATTTTACCAGCAAGAGATGATAATGGTAATATCTTATTGACTTGGGATGATTATGATCGTGCAGCTTACGCAAAACGCGATGGTACTGTAAAAGAAATTGGTGATATCAATCCTGATTTTCTTTCTTCATTAAGTACTTCTGTGAAGTGGAAGAATCTGACATTACGTGTTGCATTAGACTCACGTGTTGGTGGCTATATTGCATCTTATGCTAATCGTTATGGTACTGCTAATGGTAATACAGTAGAATCATTAAAATATCGTGATGCTTCTCACGGTGGCGTTAGTTGGACTTCTAAATGGATGGACATTGATAACAATGGCAATCCTAAACAGTCGGAAAGTTACGGTATTTCTTATTCTGATGGAGTTATTCCGGAGGGCATTTTTGCAGCAGGGTCTGTTGTAGCGTGTGCTGATGGACAAAAACATGATTTGAGCGGCATGTCATACAAAGAGGCTGTTGATAAAGGATTACTAGAGCCTGTACATGCAGGAGCTTATCATTATTACAGAAATAGTTGGGGATCTGGTGTTGTTAATGATAGTTGGTACTCTAAATTAAGCTATATTGCTTTGCGAGAGATTACAGTATCTTATCGTTTTGATAAAAAAATATATTCAAAGATAGGTGCTAAAGGGTTAACTTGTTCATTGACAGGTCGTAATTTAGGGTATTTGTACAACTCATTACCTAATAATTTGAATCCTGAATCTGTACGTGGAAATCGCTCTGGTGAATTCCGTGTTCGTTCTTTTAATCCTTATACTGCTAGCTTTTTGTTTTCTGTAAATGTTGATTTCTAATTTTAATAAATGTACTGATATGAAACTAAAATATATATTCGGAACATTCTTTTGTGGCTCTTTGCTTTTATGTGCGACTAGTTGCAAAGATGATTTCTCCGATATTAATACTAATGAATCTACTTTAAGTAAGCCTGATTGCCGTTTTTTGTTTACTCAAACGTTGACTGATTTTATTCCATCTGAATATTGGTCTTGGTATTATGATTTTTCTAATATGTGTAAATGGGGGCAAGTAACTGCGGCATCGGGAAGTAATTCTAACTTGTTGAATCAGCCTGATCAGGCTTCAGAAGGGAATGTTGGCCGAGTTATTAAATATGCTCTTGAAATTGATCATCAGATAAAGCAGATGGATGAGAAAACAGCTGCTTCATATCAATATATCAAAGCAATGACTACTCCGTTGGTTGTGTATATGGGTATTCAAGATACAGATATGTATGGCTCTATGGCATTTAGTGAGGCATACAGAGCGCGTTATACTAATCCCCCTGTGTTGATGCCAAAATATGATACACAAGAAGAACTATTTAATGATTTTCTTGCGCAGCTAGATAATGCAATTAATATATTGACTAATCCTGTTAAATTAGCTGATGGTACTGCTGTTACTCAGGTATCTTTAGGTAATCAAGATTTTGTATATAAAGGAGATGCACAAAAGTGGGCAAAATTTGCTAATTCATTGAAGTTAAAAATAGCAGTTCGCTTGTTGCACGTTAATAAGGCGAAGGCACTAGAAATTGCTAAGCAAGTATCAGAGAGTCCAGCTGGTATGTTAGTGGATATGAAAGATGATTTTATTTATAATCAAGGTAGCGAGTGGTACCATGGTCAAGAAGATCCTGATACAGGTTTGGGAAATAAAACCTTGGTTGACTTTATGGTTAATAATAAAGATCCTCGTGTGCGTTTCTTTTTTACGAAAAATGATTATAATTCAAAAGTCATTCAAGCCTTTTTTGATGCAGGAAAGGAACTTCCTCCTTTTATAGCTGATAAAGTCCTTTCTGAAACAGAAAACGGGAAAAAAGTTTTTAAAGGATGGAAAGCACCAGGTGAACCTTGGGTTCGTTATCATGGAATTCCTTCGCAACTTAGAGCTAGCTCAGATCCTGCTTGGGTAAGTTATTTTGATCCTACTGGCAATTTATATAAAGTATCATTGGATAATAAAGAAAAATATTATAATCCAATATCTGCTATGCAGTTGGAAATGTATGAAGGAAATCGTGATTTTACTTATCCTGACGCTCCTAATGCACCTGTGGTTCAAGATAAAGAAGATCGGGCTTTTTATGGTTTATACTTCTCTGCTGGTGAAGTTAATTTATATTTAGCCGAATTAAAAGCTATCGGTGCTACATTGCCTCAGACAGCCCAGTATTATTTGACAGAAGGTGTTAAAAACTCTGTGAAAGCATGGGATAAAGTTGCTGGCTTGAACCATATTCCATATTATGATACGGCTTTTGATAAAGATTTCGAAGCAACTATCAATTTGAAAAGCGACGAATTGGATTATTTATTAACTCAGCCAGCTTATCAGTTGAAAGGTGATGGAGATGATCTTGAAAAGATTTATATCCAACAGCGTTTGAATTTTATCTTTATGCCACTTGATATGTATGTTGCAATGCGGAGAAGTGGTGTGCCAATGGTAAATTCGAAATACTTGCCTTTCGAAAACTTTAATACTGATGGTAGTGCATATTTATTGCCACGACGTTTTCCTAAGAAAGATCCATCGCCAACAGATAAAATGCGTGAGATTATTTTATCTGCCTATAAACAACAGGGCTTTTCGATAGGAAATGAGGCTTCTAAATTGAATTCTGAGCGTGTTTGGTATGATAAAAATGCACCTCAGTTTGGCGCAGGTCCTAACTTTTAACATGATTAATAGTTAAAAATATTCTAAATAAGAGAGGTTGTACTATACAGCCTCTCTTTATTTTTTATATATTTGTATACTTTTTATAATCACATGCATGAAAAAACGAATTATTATCTTTTTGTTATTGGGAATTATAGCTATTCGCTTATGTGCTCAGAAGCCTCGTGTTTTTCTATTTAAAGAATTTATTTCTGGAATGGTTTTGATGAAAAATGCGGCTAAGGTAAATGCCTTACTTAATTATGATGCGGCAAATGAGCAGATGCTATATGTTTATAATAACCAGCAGATGTTATTATCTGGATTAGAAAAAATAGATACGGTTTATATAAATAATCGTTTATTTATTCCTATGGAGGATAATTTCTTAGAATATATGAAAGGTTCATTATATCCTTTTTTTGTTAAATGGTCTTTAGGTAAACAAATGCGTGGGAGAAAAGGCGCTTATGGACAAGTTACGCAAGGAAAAGTAGAAATGATTAATACAAGCTATTGGACTAATGGTGTATATGAAAATCAAAGTTTAGATGTGTACAATGTCATAAATAAGAGTGAATACAGGTTTTTTATAAATGGTAAAGTCTATAAATTTAAAAATAAAAAAACATTTTTAAAATGTTTTCCTGAAAAAAAAGAAGAGATATTGCATTATATTCATAATCGGCATGTAGATTTTAAAAATATAGATCATGTTAAAGAGCTTTATAATACAATAATGAAATGCTCTAATTAATAAAAGATATTTAGACATTTGAATGTTAACTATTGTATATAATGAAAACACTATTTCTTCTTTCATGCCTAGTTGCATGTTCCTTAGGCCTGAGTGCCCAAGAAGTACAAGGTTTCGTTCACGAACGTTCCGACGGTTATGAATACCCCACCGATAAAGCCGTGCTTAAGAAACTCGATGCGTGGCAAGACCTGAAATTTGGAGTACTCTTTCATTGGGGGCTTTATTCCGTTCCCGGCATTGTAGAATCGTGGTCCATCTGTTCCGAAGATGTCGACTGGATTTCGAGGAAGAAAGACCTGAGTTACGAAGCCTACAAACAGTGGTACTTCGGGTTAAAAGACTCTTTAAATCCTACCCAATTTGCCCCAGAAAAGTGGGCCGATATCATGAAAGATGCCGGTATGAAATACATGATCTTCACCACTAAACATCACGACGGCTTCTGCCTGTTCGATAGCAAATATACCGATTTCTCTATTGCCAAACAGGGATTCCGTAACAACCCTCGCAAGGATGTGGCGCGCCACGTGTTCGATGCCTTCAGACAGAAAGACTTCATGATTGGGTGTTACTTCTCTAAACCCGATTGGCATTATGAGTACTATTGGAACCCCAATTTTGCTACGCCAGACCGGAATGTGAACTATAAGATAGAGCGTCATCCCGACTGGTGGAAGAAGTATCAAGATTTTACGAGCAATCAGATTAATGAGCTGATGACCGGCTATGGTGCTTTCGATATTCTTTGGCTCGATGGCGGATGGGTGGCTGCTCCACGACAAGATATTAAAATCGATGAGATCGTGGAACGCTCACGACAAGCACAACCGGGATTGATCGTGGTAGACCGAAGCATTCGCGGGAAGAATGAAAACTATCAAACACCCGAAAGAGGAATCCCCGAAACCCAACTAAATCATCCGTGGGAGAGCTGCATCACACTCAGCAACGACTGGGGATGGGTACCTAATGCCCCTTTTAAATCGCCCGCGAAAGTCATTAATATGTTGGCCGAAATTACCGCCAAAGGTGGTGCCTTACTGCTGGGCGTAGGTCCTACACCACAAGGAACCATCGAAACAGCCGTTGAAGAGCGACTACACGTTATCGGTGAGTGGCTAAAAAATTATGGAAAAGCAATTTACAGCACCCGCACAACCCCGATTTATCAGGATGGGCCAACGTGGTTTACAGCCGATAAGAACGGGAAAACACTTTACGCCATCTACACCGTGGCCGATGGAGAAAAACTGCCTGAGGTGATCCGTTGGAAAGGGAATATTCCAACTGGAAAGATGACTTTACTTAAAGGAAACAAACGCTTAAAATATACCGTTAAGGACGATGTGGTAGAGGTTCGGTTACCTCAAAACATCAAACACGAATCACTTGCATTGAGTTTTAATTTAAAGAAATAATGAGGAAAAAGTATTGGAAAACACTGGCGTTTATGCTTCTTTTAACAGGAAGTGTAAGCGCACAAAAGCCGTTGTACAAGGTGGCAGATGCCCCGATAGAAGAGCGAATAACTGATTTAATAAGGCGGATGACCATCGACGAGAAAGTGGGGCAGTTGTGCTGTCCACTAGGGTGGGAGATGTACACTAAGACCCATAAGGGCGTTGTACCATCCGAACTCTACAAAGAGCGGATGCGGCAAAGACCTTTGGGCTCTTTTTGGGCTGTTCTTCGGGCCGATCCATGGACTCAGAAAACTCTTGAAACGGGGTTGAATCCGGAGTTGGCAGCCAAGGCGTTGAATGCGTTACAGAAGTTTGCCGTTGAGCAGACTCGTTTAGGGATTCCCGTCTTGTTTGCCGAGGAGTGTCCACATGGGCACATGGCGATAGGGGCTACCGTATTCCCTACCTCTTTGGGACAAGCTGCTACTTGGAATGAATCGTTGCTTCACCGCGTAGGCGAGGCGATAGCTTTAGAAGCTCGTTCGCAAGGAGCCAATATCGGTTATGGTCCAGTGCTAGACATTGCTCGCGAACCACGCTGGTCGCGTATGGAAGAGACCTTTGGTGAAGACCCCGTTCTGACATCCACGTTGGGTGTCTCTTTTATGAAAGGGATGCAAGGGGAGTCGGCCAACGATGGTAAGCATCTTTTCTCTACGTTGAAACACTTTACTGCTTATGGCATTCCTGAAGGCGGGCACAATGGTGAGCGAGCCAATGTGGGAACTCGTCAGCTCTTTTCGGACTATCTAGCCCCTTTCAAGAAGGCTATTGAAGCTGGAGCGGCTACCATCATGACCTCTTACAATTCGATCGATGGCGTGCCATGTACTTCGAACCGTTTTCTGATCGACTCCATTGCGCGTAAGCGTTGGGGTTTTCAGGGCTTTTTCTATTCTGATTTAGGCAGTGTGGAGGGAATTTCACAAGCCCATCATGTGGCCGGATCGGTCAAAGAGGGAGCCTCTTTGGCGTTGAAGGCCGGAGTCGACATGGACTTGGGAGGGAATGCTTATGGCAACAACCTGGTTCAGGCGTTGGGTGAGGGATTGGTTACGATGGCCGATTTAGATCGGGCAGTGCGTCATGTGTTGCGTCTCAAGTTTCGCATGGGGCTGTTCGAAAACCCCTATGTATCGGTCGAACAAGCGCGTCGGATCGTTCGTAATCCGTCACATAAAGCTTTGGCTCGTGAGGCAGCACGTCAGAGCATCGTGCTGTTGAAGAACGGCGGTGTATTACCTTTGAATAAATCAATCGGTTGTTTGGCAGTTATTGGTCCTAATGCCGATATGATCTATAATCAGCTGGGCGATTACACAGCTCCTCAGGAGCGAGCAGAGATTGTAACGGTGCTAGACGGTATTCGTCGTGCCGTATCCTCGTCGACGGAGGTGCGTTACGTGAAAGGGTGTGCTATCCGTGACACCACGCAGAGCGATATTCCGGCAGCGGTCGAAGCAGCTCAGGCATCGGATGCTGTTGTCTTGGTGCTTGGTGGATCGAGTGCGCGCGATTTTAAGACGAAGTACATTGCTACCGGTGCGGCAACGGTCTCTACAGAGGCCGATCAGATCCTCTCTGATATGGAGTGTGGCGAAGGGTACGACCGAAGTACGCTTCATCTCTTGGGCGATCAAGAGCGTTTGCTCAAGGCGGTGAAGGCAACAGGTAAACCATTGGTTGTGATTCACATTCAAGGACGTCCGTTGAATATGAATTTGGCCTCTGAATCGGCAGACGCTTTGTTGGCTGCTTGGTATCCCGGTGAGCAGGGAGGAGCCGCTATAGCCGATGTGCTGTTTGGCGATTACAACCCTGCGGGCCGTTTGCCAGTCTCTGTTCCTCGCAGCGTCGGGCAGTTGCCCGTGTTCTACGCCCAAGGTTCACAGCGTGCCTATGTGGAAGGTGAAGGGCAACCGCTTTATGCCTTCGGCTACGGTTTGAGCTATACTAAATTTGCCTATTCCGACCTGAAGCTATCAGCCGATCGTGATCAAGGTGCTTTACAACGCATCACTTGCACCGTGACTAATCAAGGCACACGCGATGGCGATGAGGTGATCCAACTCTACATACGCGATATGGTGGCCTCTGTGTCGACGCCTCCCATACAGTTGAAAGCATTTCAGCGGCTTACTTTGAAAGCAGGAGAGAGTCGGCAAGTCACTTTCGTCCTTGGGTGTGATGAACTAGGCTTATATAATGATGAGATGAAGTGGACTGTAGAGCCTGGTGAATTTAAGGTGATGATTGGCGCCTCTTCTAATGACATTCGTTTGGAAGGCTCCTTTCGGTTGTAACACCCCGATAGAGAAGAGAAACTGACATGAGGTTGCTTTGATAAGTGACCGTTACTGATAACATTTGAAAACGAACGGCCTGTTGATTCCTAAAAACAGACCGCTCGTTTCTTTCAATACGAGCGGTCCGTTTGTCCAATACGAGCGCTCCGTTAACCCAAAGGGAGCGGTCCGTTTGTCTAAAGGGAGCGGTCCCTTTCACTCAACGGAGCGGTCCGTTTCAGTGCAAGCATCGTAAGCCTCTTTTTAGGGGGTCAAAAAGAAACTTGCCCGAGAGATACGATAACCGTATTTTCGGGCAAGTTTATGTTTATACAGAGTCTGTTTAGACTCTTAAGTACGGGTCATTACACGAGTTTGCGAGAGCCATCACCGATGACCACATCGTAAACCTTTGGCTCTTTGCCAAATTTAGCTTTGAACGCTTCAGTTGTTTTCTGGATGAAGTTGTCATACAGCTCCTCTTTCACCAAGTTGATGGTACAACCGCCAAAGCCTCCGCCCATGACACGCGAGCCAGTCACGCCGCACTCTTTAGCGCAGTCGTTCAAGAAATCTAATTCCTCGCAGCTCACCTCATATAATTTACTCATGCCATGATGCGTTTCATACATCTTCTGTCCCACGGTTTCGTAATCAGCCTTTTCCAAAGCCTCACACACATCGAGTACGCGTTGAATCTCCTCAATCACATATTCGGCACGCATAAAATCCTCAGCGTTAATTTCCGCTTTCGCCTCTTGAAGCATCTCCATGGTGCAATCTCTCAAGAACTCCACGTGCGGATGATTCTTCTTGATCGCTTCGACCGCTGTTTCGCAGCTTTGGCGACGCTTATTGTATGCCGAAGAAGCCAATTCATGCTTCACTACCGAGTCAATCAAAACCAATCGATACCCTTGCGGATCGAATGGGAAATACTCGAACTCCAATGACCGACAGTCCAAACGAATCAAGTGCCCAGCTTTACCGAACACCGATGCAAACTGGTCCATGATACCACATTTCACCCCACAATAGTTGTGTTCCGTAGCCTGTCCCACTTTAGCCAATTCGAACTTATCGATCTTACCTTCGCCGAAAAGCTCGTTTAAAGCAAAGGCGTAGGTGCTCTCTAGCGCAGCCGATGAAGATATTCCTGCACCCAATGGCACATCGCCAGAGAAAGCCGTGTCGAAGCCCTTAACCTCTACACCACGTTTCATCATCTCGCGGCAAACGCCGAAGATATATCTTGCCCAGCTAGCGTGCGGTGCATCCTCTTCATTCAGACCAAACTCCACATAATCCTTCAAGTCGATAGAGTAAGCTCTCACTAAGTTGGTTCCGTTCGGTTTAATTTCTGCAATCATCCCTTTATCTACAGCACCCGGGAAAACAAATCCGCCATTATAGTCGGTATGTTCGCCGATGAGGTTAATGCGACCAGGTGAGGCATAGACCGATCCGGTAGTGCCATCAAAATGCTTGATAAAGCGACTTCTTACGTGTTCTATATCCATGATATTTCTAAATTTAAGTGTATGATGTTTTGTGTTTTACTCTACAGGAATGTCTTTATTGACATTTTTGCTACCCACTAATGCGTAGAAGAGAATGTATGCAGCACAGCAAATAACAACGATGTAGCTTGTTAGGAATGAACCAGTAAGGTCGGCTACAAATGCTTGAAGCGCCACCATTACCGCACAACCAAAGACCATTGTCATAAATGCACCCGAAGCAATAGCGGTATATTTACCCAATCCTTCAGTAGCCATGTTGAAAATACCTCCCCACATAACAGATGTACAAAGACCTACCAAGATAAAGGCGAAAATGCCCACCGGTACTTCGGCCCAAATCAGTTGTAGGTTAGCCCAGTCTACACCCGGAACGCTTACGATGACATCAGTTGGAGCAAGCATACCGAAAGCCACCAACAGAACGCTTGCAGTCGCTGTCACTGTGATCATGGTGCGGCTTGAAACCTTTCCACCGATAGCACCACCAACGAAACGTCCAACAAGCATCATCAACCAGTAAACGGCTACGATAAGACCTACAATGCCGGCATCCATGCCCAGACCCGGAGTAGCCGCATCAGGAGCTGATGAAAGGTATTGTAAAATATAAGTAGGAGTACCTACCTCTAATCCCATGTAAAGGAAGATAGCAAGAATACCCAAGTTGAAGTGGCGGAATGAGAAAGCACTGTAGCGATCTTTTTCTTGTTTTTTCACTTCAATCGCTTGTGCAGGTTCCTCTATTTTAGTGAAGAAGATCACCAAGAAAGCTACGATGAAAATACCCAAAGCGATGAAAAGAGCCGGAGTCGCATCAGAGATGGTTGCTTTTGCAGCATCGCCAATGAGTGCTCCCATGATAATATAAACAGCTACAGCAGCAGTTGAGTTAAAGACTCCTCCGATTTGGATAAGCTGGTTACCTTTGTTGCCACCGCCACCGAGCATGTTAAGCATCGGATTAACCACGGCATTAAGCATACACATGCAGAAACCTGCAATAAATGCGCCCACCAAGTAAACGCCAAAACTTTGAATGCTTCCCCAGCCACTCATCCACTGTACAAGGATTCCGAGAATACCCACTAAAAGAGCCAATAAAGCTGTCTTCTTATAGCCATATTTTTTAATAAGCATACCCGATGGGATACCCATTAGCAAATACGCGATAAAGTTACCGTAGTTTCCAATTTGAGCCAATACGTTAGACGCACCGAATTGGTTTTTAACGATAATAGACATCGGTGAGCAAAGGTTTGTTACAAAGGCAATCATTGCAAAAAGGGCAATCATGATGACGATAGCACCCCATTGTTTTTTTTGTTGTGTCATTGTTATAAAAATTGTTAGTAAGTTGTTAGTTATATGAATTTGTTTTTTTATTGTTCAATCCCGAATTTATAGATCGTTATTTGTTGATACTCATCGCCCGGGAGTAAGATGGCCGATGGGAAATAGGGTTTATTGGGGGTGTCCGGGAAGCATTGTGCTTCAAAGCAGACAGCACTTCTAGCCGGGAAAGTAGCCCCGTGAGCCCCTTCGAACCCATTCAACCAGTTGCCCGTATAAAGCTGTAAGCCCGCTTCAGAAGTATAGACCTCCATCTTTCGGCCGCTTTGTGGTTCCACACACGTAGCTGCTAAATCGAGAGAGCCGGTCTCTTGTTTATTTAAGGCATAGCAGTGATCGTAGCCCGCTCCGAACTTCAACTGTTCAAAATCGGCCTCAATGCGTTCCTGGATGGTATGTGGTGTTTGGAAATCCATGGGTGTGCCCTCTACTTTCAAGATCTCACCGGTAGGGATCGATACCTCGTCGATGGGTATAAAGTGATCGGCGTTGATCGTTAGCATGTGGTTTCCGATAGTTGGGCTTGGGTTAGCGATGCCCGCTAGGTTAAAGAAGGCATGGTTCGTCAAGTTCACCGGTGTGGCCTTATCGGTTGTTGCATAATACTCTATAAGTAAGGCATTTTCTTCTGCTTCTAATCGGTAAACCATCTCGATCTCCAGCTGACCGGGAAAGCCCTCTTCGTCATCCTCAGAGATATACTGAAAGCGGATGGTCTGTTCATCGATCTGTTCGGCTTCCCAAATGCGCGCATGGAACCCCGTTGGCCCTCCGTGGAGCGAGTTCGGTCCATTGTTGATTGTGAGCGTATGTTCTTCTCCGAAGAGCGTGAATTTTCCTTTCGCAATGCGGTTGCCGTAGCGTCCGATAACGGTATTCAGAAAAGGTTCCGGACTATGGATCACCTTTTCGATGCTGTCATGTCCTAAAACCACATTGGCATAATTTCCCGCCTTGTCTGGCACCATGATAGAGAGGATGGCACAGCCGTAATTCGTCACTGCTACCTCCATCCCTTTGGCGTTTCTGAGGATATATAAGTCTGTTTCTTTGTCGTTTATCTCTTTTTGGAAATCTTCTCGGCTGAGCTTTGAAAGATTTGTTTCTGGGAAGAATGTGTTATTCATGTTTTTAGTGTGATTAAAATTTCATGCAAATAAAGACAAAAACTTTCTTATGGACAAATAAAACGGCTCAAATATACACCTCTATTTAGGAAAGTTTAGCGTTTCCTTGAGTGGTTTCTTTTTTCGGCGCGTCTGGTTTTTACCGTTTGATATTTTTAAAAAAGAGAGACTAATGGGAGGTATTTACATATTTTTTTGTATGTTTGTAGTGGATTTCAATGATCCGATTTTAAAGTAATAATTGTCTTAGGTTTTATAACAAGAAAAACGAAAATGTATCCATTAAAATTCGAACCTATTCTGAAGCAAACACTTTGGGGTGGCGACAAAATTGTTCCGTTTAAACATTTAGATTCCAGTTTAAATGGAGTTGGAGAGAGTTGGGAAATTTCCGGAGTGGAAAACAATGAATCGGTGGTGGTGAATGGGCCTGATAAAGGTTTAACATTGGCCGATATGGTTAGACGGTACCGTGAAGAATTAGTTGGCGAGGAGAATTACAGCCGTTTCGGCAATAAGTTCCCGCTTTTAATCAAATTCATTGATGCCAAGCAGGATTTGTCTATTCAGGTGCATCCGGCGGATGAGTTGGCTAAGAAGCGTCATAACTCTATGGGGAAAACAGAGATGTGGTACGTGGTAGAGGCCGATAAAGGAGCGAAGCTCAGATCGGGATTCTCTGAAGAAATTACTCCGAAAGAATACAAAGAGCGTGTCTTGAATAACACCATTACGGATGTGTTGCAGGAGTATGATATTCAAAAAGGGGATGTTTTCTTTTTACCTGCCGGCCGGGTACACAGCATCGGAGCCGGTGCGTTCATCGCCGAGATTCAGCAAACATCCGATATCACCTACCGTATTTATGATTTCAATCGCAAAGATGCTCAGGGTAAAACACGTGAGTTGCATACCGATTTGGCTCGTGAAGCGATAGATTATGAGGTGTTGGCCGATTATCGGACTACTTATGAGTCGGTGCCCAACGAACCGGTGGAGCTTGTAGCGTGTCCTTATTTTACCACATCTATTTATGAGATGAATGAGAAGATCACGTGCGACTATTCGGAGTTGGACTCTTTCGTGATCTTTGTCTGTGTAGATGGAGCTTGTACAGTGGTCGACAATGAAGCTCATGAGCTGACGATGCGTGCGGGTGAATCAATTTTGTTTCCTGCTACGACGCAAGATTTAACGATTATCCCCGAAGAAGGTGGTGTTAAGTTTTTAGAGACTTACATTTAATCGCTCTTCACACTATCATAAGGAGAAGTTTCACAGGCTGTTGCCGATGTGAGACTTCTCTTTTTTTTCGTCGTTTGGCGTTAATCGACTAAAGCTTTGAGCTTCTTAAAATGTGTCACCACGTTGAGATAGCTTGGATCGGAATAGGCATCAAACCGGTCCCATAGATCGCCAAGAATGGCGGCACCTCCAAATCCCATGTCTTTGATCTCCAGTACATTGTCGAGGTTGATCCCACCGAGGGCAACGACCTTTGAATCGATTATTTTATCCTTTTGGGCTTGACGAAGCTCTTCGGGGGTGTGCATGGCATAGAGATTCTCTTTCGAGATGCTCTGAAAGATAGGAGTCATAAAGACATAATCGTAAAAATGCTTTTTGTTTTTCACCTCTTCGGTGGTATGGCATGAACAACTGATGTGTCCGGCATAGTCGTGAGGCTCTTGCGGATTCCTTTCGTTCAGATGAATACCTTTCAAGTTGAACTCCTCTTTGAGGTAAAAATGCTCATGAGTCACAATGCGTGGATGGTACTTCTCCGGTATCAAGGTGAGCAGGCGCTCCGAAAACATCGGTGAAGTTTCTGGTTTCCTCAAGTGTAAAATATCAAGTCCCTCTTCAAAGAGTGCTGTGATGATTTTATCTTCTTCTACAAAAAAAGTAGGGGCGGTTATGGCTATTAGTTTCATTCTTGATGCAGTTATGTTTCAACAAAATTACGAATAAGCTACCTTATAACCGAACCTTTATGGTGAAAAAATGTTAGTTGTCCTCTATCTGCTGGCTTTTATAGACATTTGCTCTGCTTTTAAGCTTTTTTTGTCGCATGGCTTGGAGAATGTTTTTCCGAGTGGCAATCACGGCCGATGTATAAAAGGCTGTATCCATATAAGTAAGGTACTCTTGCAGCTCATTGAGAAGCTCCGGTTCATCGACGCAGAGCTTATAGGCGAGTTTCATGCACAGGGCACTCACGGCCGGTGTGGTACCGGCGAGCGACATGGTGTCTAGGCAGAAGTTCAATAAATCGGTCGATAAGGCAAGCGGTAGACGCAACAGGATGGAGAGGGCCAACCGCCTTTTACCGCTGTGTGTGGTGGTTAAGGCATAGTCGATGATGGCTTGTTGGTGTTGGGCTAGCCAGCTCGTCTCTTGTCGGGAGAGGGTGTCGCAAACCCACCAAGCATGCCAAGAGATGGTGGCGTTAGGGTGTTGTGTGAGATGGAAGAGGGAGTCGTAATTTTCCGGATGGGTGGTTATCTGGTGGGCTAATTGCTCCACCTCCAGCTTCCCTAGACGTTGTGCTAAATTTGCTTCTAAATTCATTCGTATCTTTATTGACCTCCAAATGTAGGTTGTTTTTAGGGAATAACCAAAAAAAGTGTGCCGACGGCCCATTTTCTTCCTTAGGACTCTTTGATCGGGTTTGTTATCGACGGTGGTTGGCATTATTTTGAGAACTATCGTTGGATTCTCTCTGTAATATCGGCCGAATATCTTATTTTTGCCTGAAATATTTAGAATAGAGTTGGTAGGAGGGGCTCACCCTTCTTCCTGTTTTTTAGTTGGACAATGAATTATGGATGTAAATTATATAGATGAGCTGAATGAGAGCCAATGTGCGGCGGTGACTTACAATGAAGGACCCTCGTTGGTCATAGCCGGTGCCGGTTCGGGAAAAACACGTGTACTGACATATAAGATCGCTTACTTGATGGATCATGGTTACGACCCTTGGACTATTTTGGCCTTGACGTTTACCAATAAAGCAGCGCGTGAGATGAAAGTGCGTATCGGCAAGCAAGTGGGAGAGCAACGGGCACGTTACTTGTGGATGGGGACGTTTCACTCCATCTTCTCACGCATCTTGCGAGCCGAAGCAGCCTCGTTGGGCTTTACCTCACAGTTTACCATTTACGATACGACCGATTCGAAAAGTCTGATCCGTTCAGTGATTAAAGAGATGCAGCTGGATGAGAAGGTTTATAAACCGGCTACGGTGCAAGCGCGCATCTCGAATGCCAAAAATCACCTGGTTGCCCCCTCGCAATACGCTTCTAATAGAGAAGCAGTAGAGGCCGATCGGGCAAATAGGATGGGGGCTATTCACACTATTTATACCAAGTATTGGGAGCGTTGCCGACAAGCCAATGCGATGGATTTCGATGATTTGCTCTTTTATACCTATCTTCTTTTTCGTGATCATCCCGAGATCTTAGCGCGGTATGCCGAACAGTTTCGGTATATTTTGGTGGATGAGTATCAGGATACCAACTACGCTCAGCATAGCATCGTGCAGCAGTTGGCTAGTCTCAACCAACGGGTGTGTGTCGTTGGCGACGATGCACAGAGCATCTACTCCTTTCGTGGAGCCGATATTGATAACATTCTCCATTTCTCTAAAATATTCCCGAATGCCAAGCTCTTTAAACTCGAACAGAACTATCGCTCTACGCAGACCATTGTCTGTGCGGCCAATAGCTTGATTAAAAAGAATGCTCGTCAGATACCGAAAGAGGTCTTTTCTGAAAAGGAGAAGGGGGAGCCTCTTCAAGTGTTCGAGGCGTATAGTGATGTGGAGGAGGCTGAGATCGTGGTCAATAAAATAATGGAGTTGCGTCGAGTGAAATCGTATGATTATGCCGATTTTGCGATTTTATACCGCACCAATGCGCAAAGTCGTGTCTTCGAAGAGGCTTTGCGTAAGCGCACCATGCCGTACAAGATCTATGGCGGACTATCGTTTTATCAGCGGAAGGAGATTAAAGATGTGATCGCTTATTTCCGTCTGGTGGTTAATCCAGACGACGAGGAGGCTTTCAAGCGGATTGTTAACTATCCGGCACGAGGCATCGGTGAGACGACCGTGAATAAGGTGATTGCTACCGCTGTGGCAAACGGAGTGAGTTTGTGGACCGTTCTGTGTGAACCGCTGACTTACGGCTTGGAGGTTCATAAAGGGACGCATACCAAGCTTCAGGGGTTTCGTGAGTTGGTAGAGGGGTTCTTTGCAACGAATATGGAGAGGAATGCTTACGAGATTGGTACAGAGATTATCCGTTCGTCGGGGATCATCAATGATGTGTGTCAGGATAACTCTCCGGAAAACCTGAGTCGTAAGGAGAATATTCAGGAGTTGATGAACGGCATGAATGATTTCTGTGCCTTGCGTTTGGAGGAGGGGAATGAACATGTGGCGTTGGCCGATTTCTTGTCGGAAGTAGCTCTGATTACCGATCAGGATTCCGATGCCGGCAATGATCACGATAAAGTAACGCTGATGACCGTTCACTCTGCCAAGGGGTTGGAGTTTAGGAATGTTTTTGTTGTGGGGTTAGAAGAGAACTTGTTCCCCAGTGGGATGGTAGGCGATTCCATGCGAGGACTGGAGGAGGAGCGTCGACTCTTTTATGTAGCCATAACTAGAGCCGAAGATCACTGTTTCTTATCGCATGCCAAGACCCGGTTTCGCTTTGGAAAGATGGAGTTTGGGAGTCCCAGTCGTTTCTTGCGCGACATCGATACCTGCTTTCTGTGCTTGCCTCATGAGTCGCCTCTGACTCGCACGGTAACCGAAGGGGCTAGTCGGTTTCGTCGGGAGATCGAAGGTGGATTTAATCGCGTCTCTTCGTCTGAGTTCCCCTCTTCTAAGCGGGTAGAACGCACTGCGTCGGCTGTCCCTCCTATAGCGGCTTCTAACTCTTCTGGCGAACAACCTCGTCGGCTGAAGCGGGTTGAGCCCGTGCGCGGTACATCTACCGGTACCTCCTCGATGGGGAGCGTCGGCGTGTCTGTTGGCCAACGAATAGAGCATGAGCGGTTTGGGATCGGTGAGGTGATTCGGGTGGAGGGAACCGATGAGAATGCCAAGGCGACCATCCGTTTTGTGAATGCAGGTGATAAGCAGTTGCTTCTGCGTTTTGCCCGGTTCAAGGTCATCGATTAAGAACGATGAGGCTCCTTATCTCAAAGAACGATGAGGGTAGAGCCCCATTCATCGGCTTTTAATGCCTCTTTTTTTCTGTCAGATGAACCTTTTAAATCGGTTTTGCTGATTAAAAGTCTTTTTATTTTATGTATATAAACAAATGTTTTTGTAAATTTGCACCCTTAAAAATAGGAGATTGTCAAATCTTACACGCTAATAAAGAAAAAACAAGATATTACAATGGCTAAGAAATTTACAGAATATTCGCAATTTGACCTTTCGCAAGTCAATAAGGATGTGCTGAAGAAATGGGATGAAAATCGTGTTTTCGACAGGAGTATGACAGAACGTGACGGTTGCCCTTCGTTTGTCTTTTTCGAAGGTCCGCCTTCGGCCAATGGTATGCCGGGTATTCACCACGTCATGGCTCGTTCTATTAAGGACATCTTTTGCCGATACAAAACCATGAAGGGGTATCAGGTGATGCGTAAAGCTGGATGGGATACGCATGGCCTTCCGGTAGAACTAGGGGTGGAGAAAGCCTTGGGGATTACCAAAGAGGATATCGGAAAGAGTATTTCTGTAGCCGAATATAATGCTGCTTGCCGCAAGGATGTGATGAAGTTCACCAAAGAGTGGGAGGACTTGACGCATAAGATGGGCTATTGGGTCGATATGACTCAGCCTTACATTACGTATGACAACCGTTACATCGAAACATTGTGGTGGTTGCTCAAGCAGTTGTACAAGAAAGATTTGCTTTATAAAGGCTATACCATCCAACCTTATTCGCCTGCGGCGGGTACGGGATTGAGCTCGCACGAGCTGAATCAACCGGGGTGTTATCGCGATGTGAAAGATACCACGGTGGTGGCTCAATTTAAAATGAAACAGCCTAAGCCGGAGATGGCTGCATGGGGGACGTCTTATTTCATCGCTTGGACCACTACGCCGTGGACGTTGCCTTCGAATACCGCACTTTGTGTGGGACCGAAGATCGACTATGTAGCGGTACAATCTTATAATTCATATACGGGCCAGCCTATCACGGTGGTTTTGGCTAAGGCTTTGCTTCAGGCACATTTTAATCCGAAAGCGGCCGACTTGGCGTTGGAGGAGTATAAACCAGGCGATAAGTTGATCCCGTTCAAGGTGGTGGCGGAGTATAAAGGAGCCGATTTAGTAGGCATGGAGTATGAGCAGCTCATCCCTTGGGTGAACCCGGGTGAAGGGGCGTTCCGTGTTATTCCGGGCGATTATGTGACTACCGAAGATGGTACGGGTATTGTGCACATCGCACCCACGTTTGGTGCCGATGATGCTTTGGTGGCTAAGGCTGCCGGCGTACCGCCTTTGCAATTAATCAATAAGAAAGGTGAGCTTCGGCCTATGGTCGACTTAACGGGTAAGTTCTATACACTCGATGAGCTTGATGAGGCTTTTGTGGCCGAACGGGTGAACGTCGATTTATATAAGGAGTATGCCGGCCGATTTGTGAAGAATGCGTATGACTCTGCGTTGACTGAGCAAGATGAGACGCTCGATGTCTCTCTCTGCATGTTGATGAAGGCCTCTAATCAGGCATTTAAAATAGAGAAACACGTGCACAACTACCCGCATTGTTGGCGGACGGACAAACCGGTTCTTTACTATCCGCTCGATAGTTGGTTTATCCGCTCTACGGCGTGCAAGGAGCGCATGATGGAGTTGAATAAAACCATCAACTGGAAACCGGAGTCGACTGGTACGGGGCGTTTCGGTAAATGGTTGGAGAACTTGAACGACTGGAATTTGAGCCGCTCGCGCTACTGGGGTACACCGTTGCCTATCTGGCGCACGGAGGACAACCGTTCGGAGATCTGCATCGAATCTGTTGAAGAGCTTTACAATGAAATAGAGAAATCGGTTGCTGCCGGTTTCATGAAGTCGAATCCTTACCGCGAGAATGGCTTTGTGCCAGGCGATTATGCTGCGGCTAATTACGATAAGATCGACTTGCACCGTCCGTATGTCGATGACATCATCTTGGTGTCGGCCGATGGACAGCCGATGATGCGTGAGACCGACTTGATCGATGTTTGGTTCGATTCAGGTGCGATGCCTTATGCACAGATTCACTATCCGTTCGAGAATAAAGAGCTGCTCGATGGCCGTCAGGTCTACCCAGCCGATTTCATCGCCGAAGGGGTGGATCAGACACGTGGTTGGTTCTTTACACTGCATGCCATCGCTACCATGGTGTTCGATAGCGTCTCTTATAAAGCGGTCATCTCGAACGGCTTGGTGCTCGATAAGAATGGCAATAAGATGTCTAAACGCTTGGGCAATGCGGTCGATCCGTTTAGCACCATCGAGAAATACGGTTCCGATCCTTTGCGTTGGTACATGATTACCAACTCATCGCCATGGGACAACCTCAAGTTCGATGTGGAGGGCATTGAAGAGGTGCGCCGCAAGTTCTTCGGTACCTTATATAATACCTACTCTTTCTTTGCCCTTTACGCCAATGTAGATGGTTTCGAATACAAAGAGGCAGATGTGCCGATGGCGGAAAGACCAGAGATCGATCGTTGGATTCTCTCTGTGTTGAACTCTTTGATCAAAGAGGTCGATCTGTGTTACAACGATTATGAACCGACCAAAGCCGGTCGTCTGATTTCGGACTTTGTCAACGATCATTTATCGAACTGGTACGTGCGTCTGAACCGTAAACGTTTCTGGGGTGGTGAGTTTACACAAGATAAACTATCGGCTTATCAAACGCTTTACACCTGTCTTGAGACGGTGGCTAAGCTGATGGCGCCTATTGCACCGTTCTATGCCGATAAGTTGTATGCCGACTTAACGTCTGTTACAGGGCGCGATGAGGTGATCTCTATCCACTTGGCTAAATTCCCTGAATACACAGCAAGCTCTATTGATGCCGCATTGGAAGAGCGCATGAAGATGGCACAAGACATCACTTCGATGGTTCTGGCGTTGCGCCGGAAGGTGAACATCAAGGTTCGTCAGCCGCTGCAATGTATCATGGTTCCCACGCTGACCGAAGGGCAGAAAGCTCAGATCGAAGCCGTGCAATCACTCATACAGAACGAAGTCAATGTGAAAGAGATTCGTTTTGTCGACGGGGCAGCCGGTATCTTGGTGAAGAAGGTGAAGTGCGATTTCAAGAAGCTCGGACCGAAGTTTGGCAAACAGATGAAAGCCGTGGCTGCTGCCGTAGCCGAACTCTCTCAGGAGGCTATTGCTGAGTTGGAGAAGGAGGGACGTTACGTGCTCTCTCTCGATGGAGCAGAAGCGGTGATCGAAGCGGTTGATGTAGAGATTTTTAGCGAAGACATCCCCGGATGGTTGGTTGCCAATGAAGGTAAGCTGACGGTCGCTTTGGAGGTCACTATTACCGAAGAGTTGCGTCGTGAAGGAATTGCTAGAGAGTTGGTGAACCGTATTCAGAATATCCGTAAGTCCAATGGGTTTGAGATAACCGATAAGATAAAAATAACATTGTCTAAAAATCCGCAGACGGATGATGCAGTAATAGAAAATAAAGCCTATATTTGTAACCAAGTCTTGGGAACTGATCTTCTCTTGGCTGATGAGATAGCCAACGGAACGGAGCTTATATTCGATGATTTCTCGTTGTTTGTGAACGTGACAAAGGCATAATTTAATACAAATTTTAAACACGTAAAGGTATGGCAGAAAAGACAAGATATTCAGATGCAGAATTGGAAGAATTCCGCGCTATTATTATGGAGAAGTTGGACGTGGCTCGACGTAATTATGATCAGTTGAAGATGAGTCTGATGGGGCTGGATGGTAATGACACCGACGATACGTCGCCGACGTACAAAGTGCTTGAAGACGGTGCTGCTGCACTTTCTAAAGAAGAAACCACTCAGTTGGCACAACGTCAGTTAAAGTTCATTCAAGGTCTTCAAGCCGCTATCGTGCGTATTGAAAATAAAACCTATGGCATTTGCCGCGAAACAGGTAAGTTAATTCCTGCCGAGCGTTTGCGTGCTGTGCCTCATGCCACATTGAGCATTGAGGCCAAGAATAATGGGAAGAAATAATTAATTGAAAAAAACTTGAGAGACATGAATGTGCAAAGTAGATTTACTCTGCATCTTCATGTCTTTATTTCTTTAATAAGAAGTCTAAGATGAAGAAGTATTTAACAAAAGGAACGATTTCTCTGCTAGTTATTTTTTTGGTGTTGATCATCGATCAATGGATTAAGATCTGGATAAAGACTCACATGTATTGGCATGACAGCATTCGGGTCACCGATTGGTTTTACATCTACTTTACAGAAAACAACGGGATGGCCTTTGGCATGGAGATCTTTGGGAAACTTTTCCTAACCACTTTCCGGATTGTTGCCGTTGGGTTTATCGGTTGGTATTTATACAAGATTGTGAAGCAAGGATTCAAAACCGGGTACATCGTTTGTGTCTCACTCATCTTGACTGGTGCTTTGGGAAACATCATCGACAGTGTATTCTATGGCGTTATCTTTAATGAGAGCACCCACTCTCAGATAGCGACCTTTATGCCCGATGGCGGAGGATACTCCACGTGGTTTTACGGCAAAGTGGTCGATATGTTCTATTTCCCCATCATCGACACCACTTGGCCCTCTTGGATGCCGATGGTAGGTGGTGAGCACTTCATCTTCTTCAGTCCTATTTTCAACTTTGCCGATGCGGCTATTAGCTGTGGTATTATCGCTTTGTTGCTTTTTTACAGCAAATACCTGAATCAATCACACGCCATCGACGATAAAAAGCTCAAGAATGAAAATTAATTTTCGGATGCGTTTAAGTCTCATAGCGATCCTCCTTATTTTGGTGGTTGGCTGTCAGGTTAAACGGCCTGATGATCTAATTTCGGAGTCGAAGTTAGAGAAGCTTCTTTATGATTATCACTTAGCTAAGGCGATGGGAGAGACCCTGCCTTACGACCAGAAATATAAACAAGCCGTCTACCTGGATGCTGTTTTCAAAAAGTACGAGACCACCGAAGCGCAATTTGACTCATCCATGGTTTGGTATGCACGTAATACAGAGGTGCTAGCCAAGGTTTATGAACGCTTGAGTAAGCGCATGAAGGCTCAGCAAGATGGAATCAACCACCTTGTTGCCTTGCGCGATCACAAGCCTAAAACCTCTCTGCCGGGCGATAGCATAGAGGTGTGGAGCATGCGGCGTTTAGTTCGCCTCACTGGGGCGGACATGAACCGATCTTATGCCTTTGTGATTCCTGCCGATTCTAACTTCAAAGACCGTGATACGTTGATTTGGAAAGCGAATTACCACTTCTTACAAGCTTCTAGTGATTCAATGAACAGAGCTATTATGAATTTGCAAATCTCGTATCAGAATGATAGTGTGGCTCATCTAACGCGGCGCATTGTGCGACCAGGGATGACAGAGATCACCCTCTTTGCCGATACGTTTGGAGCAATCAAAGAGGTGCGTGGATTTATCTATTTCGATAAGCCCGATAGGAAGTCCACGGCAACGTTGTTGGTGGACCGATTGAGTCTGATGCGTTACCATTGTCAGGATTCGCTCTCTTTCGCTGCGCGTGATTCGGTCAACAAAGTGAAGGCGTTGAAGGCCGATTCTTTGAAAAGAAAGCAGGGTGTTCAAACCATCGACACTGTTCATAAGCAGGGGGTGTTGGAAGAGGGGCGTGACCGTCGTGAGCCGGAAGAGTTGAACCGCAAACGTACCGGTATTCAGACCCAGAAGCGTCCGGAACAGTTAGAGACCGAGCAGCGCATCGAGCAAGAGAAGCGTCAGCAGCGGTTATTAAGAATGCAACAAAACCGTCGCCCAGCGCGACGTTGATCATAGACCGGCATCTACCTATGGCGAAGCGATTTTCGGCACATTACGTTTACAGTCCCTCCGTAGGCTATCTCAAGCAGGCGGTGGTAGAGGTCGACGAGTGTGGGTGTGCGGTTGCTCTCTCCCTTCTGCTTGAAGAGGTAGAAGGGGTAGAGTGGTTGCCCGGTGTTATCATTTTGGTGGCAGATCAAGGCTCGGTGTCCGATTTCTCGAAGCAGCAGTTGGTTGCAGACCTTACACTCTTCAATACCTACATTCAGACATGCCAGTCCGTTGGCCTTCCTCTTCGTCCTTACCTGCTTTACCCGTTCGATTTCACTTCCATGCAGCCTGTCGCCGGAACTCGGCACAAACTACTGCGGTAGCAATAGCCACGTTGAGCGATTCCGACGTCTCACGTTCCAGAGGGTAGTTGGGTATATACAGCTTATGCGTAATCAGCGCCTCAATCTCCCTACTGATCCCCTTTCCCTCATTGCCCATCACAATCAGTCCATGCTGTTCGAGCGGCTCTTCATACATGTTGGCCCCATCTAGAAACGTCCCGAACACTGGAACATCCGTGAGTGAGCCGATCAATTCCTGCAAGTCGGTGTAGTGCACCTTCACCCGAGCAATGCCCCCCATGGTAGCCTGAATAGTCTTCGGGCTATACACATCGACGGTGTTTAGCGAGCAGAAGATGTGCTCTATTCCAAACCAATCCGCTAAGCGGATAATCGTACCTAAGTTGCCCGGGTCCTGTACATCGTCCAAAGCCAGTGCCAAACTCCCTTTCAGGCAGTTGGCCGACCATTCATCGGCCGGCTGTTCAAAGAGTGCCAGCACCTGTTGAGGCGTTTTCAGTAAACTTGCGCGCGACAACTCCTCGGGTGTAGCTACCGCCTTCTCGTCGGCTTTTACCTGAGCATTCTCCTGCCACCACTCCGAGGTTGCAGCTATCAGTTTGCAGTGGAAATGAGGCAACAAATCGCCCACCAACTTCGGTCCCTCAGCGAGGAACACCCGTTCCTCTTTACGTGTTTTCTTCTGATCGATCGAGCGGATATATTTAATTTTGTTTTTGCTTAATGGCATCATACTTCTGAAATTTTCGGCAAAGCTATAAAGATATTTCCTAATATCAGCCCTTTTAGTCCATTTTTTAGTGCCCAATCGTGAGCCGTACCCATCAAGTTAGTTCAGAGACGGTACCTGTGGGAAGCGCGACCATGTTTCATACTTCCGTCCCATCTCCTTCAAGGCCTCTTTCCAAGCCTCAGAAGCCGAAGCAGACGTATCCATGAGCTGTGTGAACTTCCGTTCCGAGACCAGCCACGTATCCTCTTGAATCTCTTTCTCGAGTTGCGAGCTGTCCCAACCGGCATAGCCCAAGAAGAACCGAATCATCCCTTCGGCTCTATTCCCTTGGAGGAGATAGGCCTTAATCGCCTCGAAATCGCCGTTAAGATACAACTCCTTACTTACTGGGATCGCGTTCGGGATATGTTTTAGTCGATGCAGGTAAAACAACGTATCGGTAGCTATGGGTCCACCTTTATAGAGTGGGATAGGAGCGAGCGAGTCAAACTCGTCGAACAAGTCATTGAGCGTCATAGGCAGATGCTTATTGACTATAAGGCCCACCGTCCCTTCGTCGGAGTGATCAATCAGTAAGACCACAGACCGTCCGAACATCGGATCAACAAGGAAAGGTTCCGAGATCAGCACCTTTCCTTGTGATGGTAAAACGTCATTCGTTTTTATTTTAAATAAATCCTCGTTGGTTTTCATGCCCCCTAAGGTAGATAAAAAAAGTAAAAAACCAACTCTTTTTCTCTTTTTGAGTGAGAAAAAACAGCTATTAGCCTCTAGTGGGGTTGTTCTCGGCAAAAAGAGCCATGCGCTCATCGAGCAGTTCATACTGATGCTCTTTGATAAACGACGTACAAGCCCGCAGCCCTTGCTGTTCGCTCCCCGTTGTCACCAAAGAGATGGCACTCACGCCGTAGTACATCAACTCCTGCACCAATTGTCCGCTAGTCATTCCCGGGTAACCGATGGTAAAGTAAAAGCCATCGGCGATGGGTTCACCCAAATCACTGTCGTATACCAGATAAAAGCCGTGGCGTAAGAAAATCTCCTTCAAGCGTTTCGCCCGTTCGCCATAGACCCTCACTTCAGAAAGGAAACGATAAGATCCTTCGGCTGCAGCTTTCAGCATCGCTGCCATGGCATACTGTACCGAGTGGCTTGTGCCCGATGAAAGCGCATATAAGACACGGTGTATGAAAACGGTGCCAAATGTGCCACCACCATAACGTTGTCCGAAGCCAGGGAATGTGCGTTGGTAGAGCTTATCCGAGATACAAGTCACCCCGATGCGTTGTCCCGCATAGCTAAAGGCTTTCGAGCCGGAGATAAGCAACACATAATTATCGGTGTAGTGAGCCACCGAAGGTTGGAAAGGCGGTACATTGGGGCCACTCAAATCCTCCCGGAAATCCATGCCAAAATAGGCCAAGTCTTCGAGCACCACCACATCATATTGCGTGGCCAGCTCGCCGATACTTTGGAGCTCCTGCTCCTTGAGGCAGATCCAGCTCGGGTTATTGGGGTTAGAGTAGATAATCGCAGCGATGTTTCCCTTCACTAGATAGCTCTCCAGTTTAGCCTTCAGCTTATCGCCTCGGAAGTGGTAAACATCGAATGTTTCATACTTTTTGCCCATGACGGTGAGCTGTTGCTTCTGTACTGGAAACCCTGGGTCGATAAATAAGATGGTATCTCTCTGTTCATCGCACTGTGTGCAGGTGAGGAAGGAGGCGAAAGCACCTTGCATGGAGCCGGTGACCGGTACACACCCTTCGGGGCTGATAGACACGTTCATAAATGCTTTGACAAAGTCCGAAGCCGCTTGTTTCAGTTCAGGTATCCCGTTGATGTCCGGATAGAGGCTTGCCACCCCTTTTTGGAGTGCTTCTATTTCGGCTTTGACGCCCACTTCCGATGGAGGCAGTCCGGGGACGCCCATCTCCATTTTAATAAATTCTACGCCGGAGGCTGCTTCTGCGCGTGAAGCAATAGCTTTCACTTCGCGAATAGTTGCTTTTGCAAAATCGATAATTTTAAAATCACTGATTGTTTTATCGATAAGTTCTTTTTCGATAGGTGTATTTTTCATGTCACATGGGTTAATAGATTGTGAGCAAATGTACACGATATTTTCTGATAATGCACTTTTTTATGAAAAAAAATAGTTATGTTTTATTGCAGGTTTCAAAAAAAGAACTACCTTTGCATCCGCAATCGAGAGCGAATGCCTTGATAAAAAAGTTTGGTTTGGTAGTTCAGTTGGTTAGAATACATGCCTGTCACGCATGGGGTCGCGGGTTCGAGTCCCGTCCAGACCGCAACAACATTTTAAAGCCCTTGAAAGTCAATCACTTTCAAGGGCTTTTTTTGGATCAGTCCGAAAACCCTGGGGATATGTTAAATTGTACGGTCGTTTGCGCTTTCGTAATATGATAATATCTTTTCGTAAAACACTATATTTCAATTAA
>RZZX01000327.1 GCA_009929715.1 Bacteroidia bacterium | reverse complement strand
CGCAGTTCATCAAAATAAAGGACACCGAAAACCAGGAGGGTGTGTGAGTGAAAAGAAAACGCGTTCCTCAAAAGGAAAGACACCGTAAAACGGAGAGGTGAAGAGTATGAGCGAACTGACATTTAGAGACAAGCTACCGCAATACCGGAGACAATACGGGGCCATGAGGAGCAAAAGGGCCCGAGGAGCTCTCCTGGATCGCTTGATAGAAGAATATCAATGTGAGAGAAAGTATTTAATTAAGTTGTTGAGAGGGAAAAGGAACTATCGAGCTCGACGAGGGCGAGGGAGCACCTACAGTGAATCCTCCAAGGCGTTGGTGCTAAAGGTATGGATTGCCTGTGGGCAACCGTGCTCAAAGTACATGAAGGCGCAGATGAGCAAGAGTCTTAAGGACTACCAAGAACTCCATGGGGTCTTTCCGGAGAAAGAGCTTAGAGAGATGCAAAAGATGAGTTTTTCGACTTTAGAAAGGGTATTTGCACGGACGTCGAACATACGATGTGGGGCCCATCGGAACAAGCATTCAGGGAAGACCTGGATTAAGAGTTTGATCCCCGAAGAACCCGGGAAGGCATCCGAGGATGGAGGAACGGGAATCCTGCAAATGGATACGGTGGCGTTATGTGGAGGCAATATGGCAGAGTCATTCTTCTTCATCGCCACTTTAACCGATGCTCAAACTCAATGGGTAGAGATAGCACCGACCTGGAACCGAGGAGCTTACTACACCAAAGAAGCTTTGGAGGAAATGATGAAACGCTTACCGATAAAAGTAAGACATGTTCATCCAGATAACGGTTCAGAGTTTATCAACAAGCTATTTGTAAACTACTTATGGGAAGAACATCCGGAGATACAAATAAGCCGCTCTCGGCCCAATATGAAGAATGACAACTGTCGCATAGAACAAAAGAACGGTTCTGTGGTGAGAGAATACTTCCAGGATATTCGCTTTGATCGTTTTAAAGACAGAGAAGAATTACAAGAGATTTGCCGGGATGTCGCACTGTACACGAACCTGTTTAAGGCGACTAAGAAATTGGTGAGTAAAGTGAAGAGGCCGGGCATGCGGGGAAAGTACCGGTTTCGCTACGACAAGCCTCAGACACCCCTAGAAAGACTTCAAGCTGTAGAACCCGAAAACCAAAATGTTGGAAAGCTTGTAGATGTATATGAAAACACAAACCAAATCCTATTGTTGCAAAGCATTAACAGACGCATCAACCGGCTTGTACGGCAGATGCGCATATCAAGAGATGAAAACAAGAAACAAGAAAAAGAGAGTCCTATCCAGGACAAAACACTCGTTGGGTGTCCTTGCATTTGAAGAACCCGAGTCTGCCGGGACAT
>RZZX01000326.1 GCA_009929715.1 Bacteroidia bacterium | reverse complement strand
GAGGAGCTTTCTCTACAAGAACGCATCAAGCTAGATGAGGAAAGTGAAACGACTTTAGAAAACACATTGAATGAAAAAATACCATTAGAATTAGAAAAAAAAGAAGAAGAAATTCTAAAAGAAGAAGAGCCGAAAAAAAGCCTTGTACGCCTTAAAAGTGCTTCTAAAGTCGAGATTTTAAGTGAAGTAGAGGAGAATAAAAAGCTTCTTTTAGAGATTGACCAAGGCGAGTGTGACAAACCTAAAGATTTCAAACTTCCACCCCTCTCATTTTTAGCTAATCCTCCAAGCAAAACCGTTCATGTCAATGAAAATGAGATAGACCAAAAAATTCAAGATTTGCTTGAGAAACTCAGACGTTTTAAAATCGAAGGCGATGTGGTTCGCACCTACTCAGGGCCTGTGGTCACAACGTTTGAATTTAAACCCGCTCCTCATGTGAAAGTTTCACGCATTTTAACCCTGCAAGATGACCTTGCTATGGCACTTCGTGCAAAGACTATTCGTATTCAAGCACCCGTTCCTGGAAAAGATGTTGTAGGTATTGAAGTACCTAATCATAAAATTGAGACGATTTATCTCAAAGAGATTTTAGAGAGTGAGATTTTCCAAAAATCTTCTTCACCACTGACGATTGCTTTGGGTAAAGACATTGTGGGCAATGCCTTTGTGACCGATTTGAAAAAGTTACCGCATTTACTGGTTGCTGGAACCACAGGAAGTGGTAAAAGTGTGGGCATTAACGCTATGTTACTCTCCTTGTTGTACCGTAATTCGCCCGATACGCTAAGATTTTTAATGATTGACCCTAAGATGCTCGAGTTTTCGATTTATAACGATATTCCACACCTTTTAACACCTGTCATTACCAAGCCAAAACAAGCCATCGTCGCCCTTGCCAATATGGTGAGTGAGATGGAGCGACGCTACCAGCTGATGAGCAGGTCACGTACCAAAAACATTGAAAATTACAATGAAAAAGCAAAAAGCATTGGGGGTGAGCCTCTGCCTTACATTGTGATTATTATTGATGAGTTGGCAGATTTGATGATGACCAGTGGTAAGGATGTGGAGTTTTACATCGCACGTTTGGCACAAATGGCACGGGCAAGTGGTATTCATATTATTGTAGCGACCCAAAGACCCTCCGTCGATGTTGTCACGGGTCTCATTAAAGCCAATTTGCCTTCACGCATCAGCTTTAAAGTAGGGCAAAAAATAGACTCAAAAGTCATCTTAGATGCGATGGGAGCAGATTCTCTTCTAGGAAATGGTGATATGCTTTTTACCCCTCCAGGTACTTCAGGGCTTATTCGTTTACACGCACCCTATACCACAGAAGATGAGATAGAT
>RZZX01000325.1 GCA_009929715.1 Bacteroidia bacterium | reverse complement strand
GCAAGGAACATAGCCACGTTGTTACCAATAGCCTTTGTAACGTCGTCCAGCGGAGCAAATGCACCACCTTCGTTTGCATTTTCAGTTTCAACCACGCCAACGATCTTAGATGGATCAACCTTTACATAAGGCAATCCAATCCGGTCTGAAGGAGAATAAACGGGTATTTCGCGACGATAAGGAGGATCCAGAGGCTCGTAGATGTCGTGCATCCCTCTGATAGCCTTCGGATGTTTATGGTTAAGTTCCACGATTATTTTATCGGCCAAACGACAGATAGTAGGTGTGATACCTACTCCGCAAGTAGGAACAATCTCTCCGTCTTCAGTTACATCGGCAGCTTCAATAACAGCTACATTTATTTTTCCAAGAAAACCATAACGCAGACTTTGCGCCAGTTCCGATAAATGCATATCATAGTACTGAGCCTTGTGTGCATTAAGTGCAGAACGTAAATCTTTGTTAGATTGATACGGCGTTCTGAATTTGATGGCATTTGCACGGGCAAGTTCGCCGTCTAGTCTGTCTCCGGTAGAAGCTCCGGTAAACATTCCGATCTGAAATGGGTTGCCTTTGGCATGCTCTTCAGCTGCTCTTTTTGCAATAGCCTCCGGAACCGATTTAGGACATCCGGCTGGCGTAAATCCACTGAAACCAACGTTGTCGTCGTTATTCACGAACGCAGCAGCTTCTTCAGCAGTAATGAATTTTAATGACATGGTATAGTAATTTTATTATAAATGTTGACTTCTGGAAAAAACGACGCAAAGTTATTAAAAACCGCTGATTTTCAATATTTGCGGTTAAATATTTCAGAATAAATAACAGCCTTCTTCAAATCATCTGTATCAGTAAATGTAATACCTTGCATTACAGTGTTTTCATCATCCGGTTCTAGTTGAAGTGCCGGAGTCGATTTAATTGCAGATGGGTGCTGACTTTCCGTATTCAGAAACGGGGTGCTTGCATGAGGTTGTTTCTCTTTACTTTTGATTGCAGGTCTGGTTGCTGGTTGTGGAGTTGGCATAGTTTTGGCTTTCGGTTTCTCTTCCTGCATCTCTTCCAGCATTTCCCAGAAACTCTTTTGTGCAGGTTTCTGTGTTTCGGGCTCTATTTCACTGTCCGGCCTGCCAAGAACTTCTGTCTGACGTTTTTTCTTCTTGCCCGAACCGAACAATCCACTGACAGCTGCAACGATTAAAAAAACAATGTAAAGCCAATCTCCAAGGTTATCCATAACTTTTGATTATTTTTGCACCTCAAATGTAGGAAGAAAAAATGAATTATCATAAAGAACAAAAAAATAAGGGTAACTTCCCAGCCACCCTTATCTAGTAATTAACCAAAACCTTAA
>RZZX01000324.1 GCA_009929715.1 Bacteroidia bacterium | reverse complement strand
ATACGCCTCGTATATTGATGTAAGTATTTCAGTTGTTCTGTAAAGACGGGTGAAATACAATGCAAGCAGCGGATAGAGGTCTATGTTATACGCCTTGAGCTTTGTGCTCGTAACCGAGGATATCGCCTCTTCCTTTGCGGTTGTCTACGAATAAGCTGGATGTTGAATTTTCACCGTATATCAAACGAGGTTGTAGTCCGCAAACGGCTGTGAGGATCTGTCCGCAAATCTCTCTTTGCGGGGTGTTGTTATGCTTATTTGCGGTATTGATATTGGCAAGTTCAAACATGAAGCCTGTCTAATTGACGAAACGGGACGCCAGATTGCGAAGTCACTGCGCTTTGCTAATACGACTGAAGGGGGCAGGAAACTCCTGGACTACTTTAACGGTTGCAACCCTGAAAAGGAAGTAATCGTTATAGGTATGGAATCGACAGGACATTACTGGCTTTCACTGTACTCCTTTCTTTTTGACCAGGGTTTTCAGGTCAACGTTATCAATCCAATACAATCCGATGCGATCCGTAACCTCTTTCTTCGTAAAACAAAGAATGATGCCAAGGACAGTTTTCTTATCGCTGAAACGATCCGTATCGGAAGGTTCTCAAGTACGAAGTTGGCTGAGGAGGATATTCTTGCACTGCGTCAATTATGCCGTCACCGTACAGATTTAGTGGACTATATATCTGACCAGAAACGGAAAATAATCGGTGTAATGGACAGGATATTCCCTGAATATCAGCATTTGTTCTCCGATATGTTCGGCAAAACGTCAGTCGAGCTTCTTTCAAAGGCCGTTACACCGGAAGAGATACTTGAGATTCCTACGGAAGAGTTATGTGCTATCTTGAAGTCTGCAAGCAGGGGACGTTTCGGGGATTCTAAGGTTGAAGAGATACGCAATGCAGCAAAGAATTCCTTTGGCATAACTATTGCATCTTCTGCTTTTTCGATGCAGCTGCGTCAACTGCTTGAGATGATAGAACTGCTTGAGCGTCAGGTAGAAGAACTGGAGTTTGAAATTTGTGACTACATGGATGGAATGGATTCTTGCATTATGACCTGTCCGGGCGTTGGCAAAGTGCTGGGTGCTGTTATCCTCAGCGAGATCGGCGATATATCACGTTTCAGCGAAGCGAAAAAACTAGTTGCTTTTGTAGGAATTGACCCGTCAGTTCACCAGTCAGGCGAATTCTCAGGCACCCAGAGCAGTATATCAAAAAGAGGCTCACCCCACCTTCGCAGGGCAATATGGCTTGCTGCAATTGTTGCTGCCTTTCATGATCCTGTGCTTTCAGCCTTTTACCAAAAAAAACGAGCTGAGGGAAAACATCATTACACTGCCATCGGTGCTGT
>RZZX01000323.1 GCA_009929715.1 Bacteroidia bacterium | reverse complement strand
ACAAAAAAGCGGCATAATCGATTGCATCAGAATCGGTTATGCCGCCTTTCCCTTTGCGGGTTATTTCTTTTGCGAGCTGCTATCTATAAACTCGATATGATCAAAGGCAAACTTGATCGCCATATTAATCAGCTCGTTACGGGAGCGCCCGCTTTTTAATGCGACTTCTTCCAGTTTTTGATTGTATTCCGTATCAATGCGAATGGTCATTGTCACAGACCGCTCAGTCTTGGGTGTAACCACAAACTTTTTGTCCACTGTATTCACCTCTGGTTACAATTATATTTGCTCCAGTAGATGAATATAAGAACACGAATTGCAAACAAAAGTGTTTGCATAACGTATGCGGCATGTGTAAACTAAATGTCAGGAGCAATACTCAGAAGCATCACGATCTCACAATGAGCCGCGGGCTGATGCCAGCAGGCGTTTGATATTGCTCCAATATTACTATGAGGTGAGCGACATGAAAAGCGTATGTATTACCGGCCACAGAGATATCTCCGAGGGGAAGATCGATTATGTACGGGAGCAGCTTCGGAAAGAGGTGGAGCAGGCCATTGAGGATGGATTCACCCTGTTCCTCTGCGGCATGGCGGATGGTTCTGATTTGGAGTTTGGCGCTATCGTGGCTGAAAACAAGGAGGCGCATCCCAATCTCTTTCTGGAGGCTGTCATCCCTTATAAGAACAGGTTGAAGAGCAAAAACCCGCGGTTTAAACAAGTGCTTACACAATGCAATGGCTTGAAACTTATTGCGCAGGAGTACAGCTCCGATTGCTTCTTTATGAGAAACCGCTATTTAGTAGAAAACAGCCAGCGGGTGATTGCGGTATTTGACGGTCGGGAACGAAGCGGAACTGCGCAGACAATGCGTATGGCTGCCTCAAAAAATCTGGAGCTGCACGTCATTGATATCTCCGATTCCTCTATAAAGTAGAAACGAGATGATCTTTGCGCATAGGCGTGTTAACGATATGCCCTTAATCCATTTTCTCAAACAGTTCGCTTTCAATTTCCGAAATATCTCCGATGGGAATCCTCGTCCCATCCATCAATATAATTACACGCTCATATTCGTCAATTTTTTTGACGGCACCGGCGGCGGCAATATAGCTGCCGCCGGTTTTCTTCTCATCTGCCCGGAAATAGGTTATCGATACCATGGGATGATTGGGGGCTATCTCCGCAAGCATCGTCAGCTTATCTCCCAGGGCGGCTTGCGTATCCTCGCTGAGTTCCCGCCGCCGGTCGGTCAGCCGCGCTGTTTCCCGGATGGCAACGCCGTGGCCGGTAAGGGCCGCAAACGGCGAAAACTGCGCCGCCCGATCCGCGATGGGCATCTGCGGACGAGTG
>RZZX01000322.1 GCA_009929715.1 Bacteroidia bacterium | reverse complement strand
TTCTTCATTTGACCCAGGGTGATGAAGATATGAACACCATCATGGTAAAGCGATGTTCCTGCCTTGAGGGTTGAAGCATAGCCGTTTACTGTTTTCAGATAACCACTGTATTTGCCTTCCCATTCCTTTATCTTGTTATACTCGGCTGCCATGGTGTTTTGCAGGATAGCGGTATTGGTCTGTCCTTTGGTTTGGTTTTGGATCTGTTTATTGATAAGTTCGTTGCCTTCTGCCAATGCCAACCATTCTCCTGGATTCATCACCACCCATTCTGCTCGGATAGGTAGTACTGAAAGACATAGCAGTCCCACAGCAAGAATTCTTTTATCGATTCGTAATTTCATAGATTCCCTTTCTTCTACGGTTTAGTTCAACTCTTTCTCTGACCAATGACACCAAATCCAAATCATTCTTTACACCGATGATATCTAACTTGGGTGTACTGCGGTCGCCTGAATAGATGGTTACAGTTTTCAACCCACAAATCTGTTGCATGAGTGTTCTATGCTCATTGAAGTCCACAATACGATACAACTCCATATAGTCACTCTTGCGAGTAAACACTCCGTGATTCATGATGAGTTGTTCTTCGTTGATCCTACATTCAATTCGTCTGAGATAGATAAACGTGTATAGTAATCGGATGGCTAACAGTGCAGCAAAAATCAGACATAGATTCGCCAATGGCATTTCATCCATACCACCGGCAATGAAAGCTGCGGAGGTGATGATGAGCATGGGCAATTCATTGATGATAAACTGCATCCAGTGTGGTTGCAGAATGATGTTCCTGTATCGTTGTATCAGAGGTTGTGTCATGGTTTATCTTCTAAAATGATGTTTACGTTCCTCGCTGTTTTCTTCGGAATTATCTTTCTTCTGATTATCTTCGAAGTCTTCTTTTATCTCTTTGTATTCACCGTCTGTCCCGTCAATGGCTGTTTCAATGATGTCCTCGTTGGTGTACATTTTCTTATCCAACAGCTGATCATTCCAATCTTTATATCTTTCATCACAGGGATTATAGACAATCTGACCAGGTCTTTCACGATATTCATTGACGGCTTTGGTCAATTCTTCACGATATTTGTCCAACTGACCGAAAGTATTCTCCTTCAGAACTTTCAAGTCTTCTTCACACAACCTATAGCCACTAGTCGTAGCAACATGACACTCTTCTGAAAGGGTCTCATATTTGCCATAGGTGAATGAGATGGGATAAGGAAGATAGTCGGTATCTCCTGAGAAGATATCATTGGGATTACGTAACGTTTTCATGTAGTCAGTTATGGCTGGACGCTCTCCAACAGATTCAATGCCGAGTTTCTTTAAAGCATCTTCAAAACGAAAATCATGC
>RZZX01000321.1 GCA_009929715.1 Bacteroidia bacterium | reverse complement strand
CGAGGCCTTTCAGTTCTGGGATGAAAGTCGCAGGAGTATGTTGAAGGAATGGCTGGTTAATCTTACAGTCAGCGAGGCATTGGCCAAGCAGGAAACCTTCAAGCTGTACGACGGTTTTAGTCTTACTGACAAGTTGGCCAAGACATCTACCGTTCACTGGTATGATTTGTTCAATATTGATGAAACGGCGGGCAAGCACACGACACGGCCAGTTACTGAAAGTTTCGCAGTCACTGACAAAATGGTTAGGCAATTCACCAAGAATAATATTGAGGGGTTGCATATAGCTGACAAGGTTGCCAAGGGCTTGATTTATCATATTTATGAGAATATCACAGCCTCGGAAAGTTACCTTGACCATATCAATTTTAATCTGCGTGTGTTTGAAACACTGGGGATAAATGAGGTGCTGGGCAAGCAGACAACTAAGCCGCTGGCAGAGTCATTCGCATTAATTGATAAATCGGCCAAAGCTCTTAGCAAGTTTATCAATGAAGGGTTTGCGGCCAGTGATAGTTTAAAGCGGCAGAGCAAGCTCGTTATCAAAGAGTCATTAGCACTCACAGATGAAATAAAGCGCAATCTGGCTATTGCATTGCATGAGCAGATAGCTTTTATTGAATTATTAAAGAAATCTACCGTAATACCACAATCCGAGTACATGCAAATGGTGGATGATGGCCTTCACAAGAGCATGACGCTGGTTGAGCATGAGGCAATAGCAATCATTGATAAATTACAGCAAGGCACAACAAAACGTGCGTCAGAAACCATTTATGTGCAAGACTCAATTAAGAGGTCGCAAGTTTTACGAATGGCCGAGCTGTTAGGGATAGCGGAGAGTTATGTTGACAATATAAATTTCTGTATACGTGTTATGGAAAATCTGCACGTCGGTGAAATAGGGGGCAAGCATACCACAAGACCATTGAGAGAGTCTTTTGGAATAACTGACCGTATGACTAAAGGTGTAGGCAAAAAATTCAATGATGGCTTAGCAGTAGCTGACTTCATTGATAGCACTTCAACATTCATATTACATTTGAATGAAGGCCTGCATGTAGCTGACAAGGCGGCCAAGCACGTAATTTTCATACAGAGTGAAGGTTGTGAAATAATGGATGGATACTACAAAAGGGCTAACGCTGTTTACGGCGATATTGCAATATTGAATAAGGCCATAACTCTTGAAGATTTCAACGCAATAAACATGCCGCAAGGGTATGCGCCATTTAAAGACTTCCTTACAGGTGAGTTCAACTTTAGGAAAGCACTTATTAGGCTGACCTTGCAAGCAGGTATTACAAGTGCGAGGCCGTATGTCAGTGATTGGAAAGTCAATGTTGATGTGCCAGAT
>RZZX01000320.1 GCA_009929715.1 Bacteroidia bacterium | reverse complement strand
TGGTGCTGACTCCAGGTCCCGGCGGAATGAAGGCTGCCATACAGAAGGCAACCGATCTGCAGGCTGAAACCGAAGGTTCTGTAATCCTTCAGCAATTTGAAAACCCGGCAAATCCCGAGATACATAAAAAAACAACCGGAGAAGAGATCTGGCGCGATACAGACGGCAAAGTGGACATCTTTGTTGCTGGTGTTGGAACAGGTGGTACTATCAGTGGAGTGGGTGAGGCCCTTAAGGCACATAACCCCCATGTGAAAATCATCGCCGTTGAACCGGCGGACTCACCCGTATTGTCGGGTGGAACCCCTTCACCTCATAAGATTCAAGGTATAGGTGCCGGATTCATTCCTAAAACATACAATCCTGCGGTGGTGGACGAAATTATAACCGTAACAAACGATGCGGCCATTAAAACAAGTCGCGAGCTGGCACAAAAAGAGGGATTGCTGGTTGGTATTTCTTCCGGAGCTGCGGCATGGGCTGCTGCCGAGGTAGCTAAAAGACCCGAAAATAAAGGTAAGCTGATTGTAACGCTGCTGCCAGATACCGGCGAACGCTACTTAAGTACCGTATTGTATGCATTTGACGAATACCCTTTGTAATTAAGCATAATCTTTACGTTGAAACCCCGATGCTGTCTAAAAGATCTGCATCGGGGTTTCTGTTTAAAAACCATTCTAAATCCGTAAAAACCTAAACAATCAAATTGCTTTACTTCCTTTTTTCAACCTTTATCTGTACATTCTTCTCTACCTTTTTACCTTTGGAAGAGACCGAATCCGACGCATTCCCTTTTTGTTTTCTGTCGAATGCGGGTTGACTTTCTTTGAGTTTGCTCAACTGTTCGGGAGTCAGAATCTTTTCCATTTCAGCCCTGTGTTGGGTGTTCATCTCACCGATTTTTTTACGATGCTCTTCGCGTAAAGCTTTCAGTTTGATCTTCTGTTCATCGCTCAGGTTAAGTCCGGAGAAACGGTCGCCCTTTCCCCTCATCCACGAACCCTGCATCAAACTATCTCCCGGAGCGAATCCCCGTCTGTGAGGTCCGAACTTCATGCTGTCGCCCGGAATGAAATCTCTGCCTCTATAGCGAAGTACATCTCCGTCGGGGGTTACAAATTCTCTTTTGCGAGAATCAAACTGACGAAGTTTTCCCATTTGAGGCATCATATCCTTCCATTTTTCCATCTGTTCCGGAGTGAGCAGTTCTTTAATAGCCTTCTGATGTTCGTCGGCCATTCCTTTCCATTCGCCTTGCTTGCTTTTAAGCTCATCCATGCTTTTTTTGAACTCTTCCATTTTTGCCTTGAATTCGGCATTCAGAGCATCCAGCTGCTTTTGTTGCTCGGCACTTAAATTCAG
>RZZX01000319.1 GCA_009929715.1 Bacteroidia bacterium | reverse complement strand
CTCACGAAACTGCACATATGTGGTTCGGTGATTTAGTTACTATGAATTGGTTTAATGATGTGTGGACCAAAGAGGTTTTTGCAAATTATTTTGCAGCAAGAATTACTGAACCTCTTTTCCCTGACGTAAATCATAGGCTTTCTAATTTACGAACATTTTATATTTCCTCCTTAGGCGAAGATCGTACATCCGGAACAACGTCTATACGTCAGCCTCTTGATAATTTACGAAACTCCGGACTCATCTACGGTCAGATTATCTACAATAAAGCTCCTATTGTTATGGAAAAACTTGTGGAGTTGATTGGACAAGAGGCATTTCAAAGCGGTATTCGGGAATATTTAAATACTTATGCCTATGGAAATGCAACGTGGGATGATCTCGTTTCTATTTTAGATAGTAAAACCGAAGCAGATTTAAAACAATTTAGCGATGTATGGGTAAATCAGAAGGGTATGCCTGAAATAGATATGGAACTTAAAGGTAATCGTCTTATTGTCCGCCAAAGAGATCTCTTGAATAGAGGAATATTTTGGCCGCAACGCTTTAATGTAACGCTCTGTGGAAAGAAAACAATTTCAAGGGAAATAAATCTTACGGATAGTATACTTGAACTGCCTCTCGATTTTTATCCGGATTATGTGCTTCCAAATACGGATGGTAGAGGATATGGGCGCTTTCTCCTTTCTTCAGAGGCTGTTCAATATATTGTGGATAATTGGTTTTCAGAGAAGGATGAAGTTTGCCGTCTTTCGTTACTTATGACTTTATACGAGAATTATCAATCGAAGCGTTTGTCTCCTTCCCTTATAGCAAATACCCTGTTAAAGGGTTTACCTATTGAAAGTAATCCGATTATTGCTTCTGCCCTTGTTGGATATTTGAATAGTTGTGTTAATGACTTGAACGGTGAACCCCGTTTGTTTATTGAACAACGGATGTATGAGCTGTATCAGACTCATAAACTTCCATCTGTCAGATTACAATTGCTTCGAGCCTTGATGAGTATGGTTGTTTCGCCTGATGTTATTGAAGCGCTATATGGTATATGGAGTGACGGAAAAAGTGAATTACTAAGCGAACGGGATTATATAACTCTCTCTTATGAACTGGCTATCAGGATGCCTGAAAGGAGTGCAGCCATTCTTGCTAAGCAAAGGGAGCGGATCACAAATCCGGATCGTATCAGGGAATATGATTATGTGGCACGGGCATTGAATCACGACACAACCAGATTGGATAATCTTTTTGAATCACTTCTTATTCCGTCAAACCGGCGCATTGAACCTTGGACTCAGACGGTGCTTTATTATCTAAATCATCCAACACGTCAGGATTATTCTGTCAAATATATACGTCCGGCT
>RZZX01000318.1 GCA_009929715.1 Bacteroidia bacterium | reverse complement strand
ATTGGTAAATTTTCTCTTGCAGATGCCTCCTGCATTTCGTAAAAGCCACTCGCGCTTGAGAAAACCGTCGATGGCAACCACATAGTTTGCCCGGTAGGGAAAGAGGGCGGCGGTGGTCACCTTGAAATCGATAAAGGCGTGATGGGTGCACAAGAGAAGAAACGGAGGCTTTATGCCTTTCGTATTACTACGGTTGATTTTCAAACGATGAGACCATACCGTGGGATAGCTCAACAACCAGGTCACAGGTCGCAGAAAATGACGCTGGCGCATAGGTTTCTTCTTCATATCAAATCGTGTTGCTTGCTGCAGTTTCTCAAATCCAGTCATGAAGAGCCATCCTTCAATTGAAGTGTACACTTATGGTACAATGTGTAGATTACCATAGCAAGTACTAAAGGCAAAGTCACTGGACAAGCCTTTGGATTATTGTATGATGAACCGATGGAGAAAATTATGGATACCCATACCTTATACAGTCTAGCCAAGGTCTATACCGAGTCAGCGGTCTCTTCCGTCTTCTCGGAGAACGACCTCATTTGTGTCATTGCCGAAGATAAGACACCCTACTATGTTTCGCTTGTCGATTCTGCCTTTGCCGCTTATCGTGGAGAAAAAGGCCTTACTGGATACCTTGCCCTTTCACTTTCAGATGAACAGAGTGATTCTTTTGATTACATGGAGATGGAACAAGAGCAGGAGTGTCTGCTCTGCATCCTCAACAACGCTAGAGAGGATATTGAGGATGCCGATTATCAGGCTATTGTCGATAGCGGCGTTCCCTTTGAGGATGGTATGTATCCCCAGTTCCGCAGCAAACTGCAGTACCAATACCCCTGGTATATTGAAGAGAGCGAGGGCAAGGACCTTATACAGCTCTTTCGTGCCGTTCTTTTTGCCAAAGAGTACTTTGCGTCCTATAAGAAAACGAGCAAGACAAACTCCTTCTCCTATTGGTTGGACTCTCTGAATCTGAAGGAGAGTGGGGATAAGGAGTACATTCCCTGCATTGAAGAGCAGGATGGAGCTTTTGTCGTCACTGCAAAGATACTGCAGGATGAAGCCTATGGGTTCTCCTATCCTCAGGCCTTCTTCACCAACGAAGAGAAGCAGCGGTATTATAAGCGTATGCGTTCCAAGCCGGGAAAGATTCTCTATACCGCTACCGGTATGCTGCCCGAGCCTATGCTCGGCGAGAAAAAAAGCCGGCCCATATTCCCTATTTACCAATTGGTCTACGACCCCCAGTCCCACCAGATTCTCGATATCTTCATGGTTGAAAATTACGAACAAGAACATGGTGCATGTATCAGCCACCTGCTGGAAATCTTTGAGAAAGAGGGGAAGCCGCAGGCCATCCACTGC
>RZZX01000317.1 GCA_009929715.1 Bacteroidia bacterium | reverse complement strand
AATAAAGCTCCATCGCATACTTTAGCTCCGTGAATTACCACGTTGTGTCCAACAGATACGTTGTTTCCAATCTCAATGATCGATTTCTGGTACAACGTATGTAAAACAGATCCGTCTTGTATGTTGACCCCATTCCCGATGCGAATAGAATTTACATCACCTCTTAGCACGGTTCCAAACCATATGCTGCATCCGTCCCCAATTTCAACATCACCAATGATAGTCGCATTATCTGCCAGGAATGTATCGTTCCCGATTTTGGGAGTAAATCCTCTTACTGATTTTATTAAAGCCATTTTATTTGTTATTTATTTATTGTAGCCGTCTGTTTACAGTTCGGCTGTTTTGTTTTTAAGCCATTCCTTTTCTTCTTCAAATAAGAAAGGACTTAGTTTCTCGTATACAAGTTGGTGATATCTGTTTAGCCATGCATGTTCGCGGGCAGATAGCATAGAGGTAATCACCAGGTTTCTGTCAATTGGGAAAAGGGTAAGCGTTTCAAAACTATAGAATTTGCCGAATTCCGTTTCGCTGTCTTCCCTAACCAGAATCAGATTCTCGATGCGGATCCCGTATTCATCTGTTCGGTAAACTCCGGGTTCATTACTGATAACCATGCCTGGTTGCAGAGCGACCGGGTTTTCCTCCATTCGTATGCTTTGCGGACCTTCATGCACGTTTAGGAAATGACCAATTCCATGTCCGGTTCCATGCATATAGTTGATTCCGTTATCCCATAATGCTTTTCTGGCTAATATGTCAAGCTGAGACCCCCTTGTTCCCTGGGGAAATTTACATTTTGCCAGACTGATGTGGCCTTTAAGCACCCGGGTGAAGTCTTTTTTCATTGCTTCTGTAGGTTCACCCAGAGCAATAGTGCGTGTAATGTCTGTTGTTCCATCGAAATACTGTGCTCCGGAATCTAACAGAAGTAATCCGTCGTTGGCAAGTTTTGCATTGCTTTCGGGAGTAGCTCCATAGTGAACAATAGCACCATGAGCATTATATCCTGCAATTGTTTCAAAACTTTCACTCACATAATGGGACTGCTTACTTCTGAAGTCTGCCAACTTTTCACTGAGACTTAGTTCGGTAACCTGTTTCCCTGTAGCCAATGATTTCTCCAGCCAGATGAAAAAGCGGGTAAGGGCAACACCATCTCTTACCATTGCATTGTTAAATCCTTCAATCTCTTTTTCATTTTTGATGCTTTTTAGCAATGCTACCGGCGACGGACCTTCTATAACATCGCAAGAGAACGGCAGAGCGTTATATAATGCAAAATTTGTTTTTTTAGGATCCAGATATAAGCGCGTATTCTCTTTTAATTTTGCCAGGTAAGAGGTGATTTTGGTGTAATCGGCCA
>RZZX01000316.1 GCA_009929715.1 Bacteroidia bacterium | reverse complement strand
GTCAGCAATGCTTCCCCTGCATTATACAATTGCTGGTGTACCAATGCCCACATTTGGCTTATGCTTGCCTTTAATCCATTTATTTCCTCTTCTATTACTTTCATGATGCGTTTGTTTATGGGATAATCCTTACTTTGAAATGAATGCCAAAAAGATCAACCGAAGCGTCCCGTGATATAATTCTGAGTCGACTCCTTCTCCGGATTTGTAAATATCTTTCGCGTATCGCCAAACTCAATCAACTCACCCAGATAGAAGTAGCCGGTTTTGTCACTAACGCGTGCGGCTTGTTGCATATTGTGTGTAACGATTACAATCGTATATTCTTTTTTCAATTCATGGATAAGATCTTCAATCTTACCTGTTGAAATCGGGTCAAGGGCAGATGCCGGTTCGTCCATAAGCAATATGGATGGCGAGATGGCCAGTGCACGGGCAATACATAAACGTTGTTGTTGACCGCCCGACAGTTCGAAGGCGCTTTTCTTTAACTTGTCTTTCACTTCATTCCACAAAGCTGCTTGCTGAAGGGTTTTCAGAACCGTTTCTTCAATGTAGTTCTCATCGCTAATACCATTAACCCGTAAACCATAAGCTACATTTTCGTAGATACTTTTGGGAAATGGATTTGGCTTTTGAAATACCATGCCAACGTTTTTTCTCAGTTGATCTACCTTTTCTCCCTTAGCATATATGTCTCGGCCATCAATTTGGATAGTCCCTTCCAGACGTGTTCCGGAAATTAAATCATTCATCCGGTTAAACAACCGGAGAAAGGTTGATTTACCACATCCCGACGGACCGATAAACGCTGTTGAGGTATTCGATTCAATTTTCATCGAGATGTTTTTCAACGCGTGAAAGTCACCGTAGTAGAAATTTACATTTTGAGTATCAATCTTGATCATATTCTTTGTGGACATTAGTTCATTTTAACTTTCTTTGCGAAATAAGAACGGAGTGCATTGGCTAGTAGATTTACAATCAGCACAATGGCAATCAATACCAGGGCGGTGCCATAAGCCATCCCCCTGGATGCCTCTACATCGGTTCCGCTGGTCGAAATAACATACAAGTGATAAGGCAATGCCATACACTGATCGAAAATACTTCCCGGAAGCTGTGGCAGGAAATAGGCAGCAACCGTGAAAAGAATCGGGGCAGTCTCTCCCGAAACACGGCCGACAGACAAAATCAGACCGGTGATGATATTGGGAAAAGCCATAGGCAGTATTACCTTGCGGATGGTCTGCAGTTTGGTAGCACCTAATGCTAGAGAGCCGTGACGGAATGAATCGTCAATACTTTTCAACGCTTCTTCGGTGGTACGTATTACCAACGGTAGAGACAATAGTGCAAGGGTAAG
>RZZX01000129.1 GCA_009929715.1 Bacteroidia bacterium | reverse complement strand
GGTCTGTTCTATCTCTGACTTGTGCTGTTGCTCAGTGGTTGATAGTTCATTTAGCTTAGCCTCTGCTGTCTGCTGGAGTTCTAAAATGGACTGCTCCAAATTTGCCTTGTCATCAGCCATCTGAGTTTCAACCTTCTGCTGGAGGACAGCCATGTTAGAACCGATGGTGGCCACATTTGATGCAAGGCTTTCACTCATTGACTTGTCAAGGTTGCTGATGCGTTGACCAATGCTCACAACATCATCCCAAATTATATCAATGTCTGATAAGTGAGCATAACTATCAAGCTTATTTTGCTGCAGATATAGCAAAGCAATATCTTCTTTGATGTTATTTGTTGCACCATCTATTTTAGAAACATATGATTCTAATTGTTGATGTAATTCAAACAGATCAACCTTTTGGCTTTGTATTTCTTCTTTAAATTTCTGATGAGCGATATAGTTAGTGTCACTTTCAATAGAAGTAATACAGTCTGTCAAGAACTTAATGTCTTCTTTAGTCCTTGAAAAAGAGTCTGATAAAGCTTTGTATTGCTCAGTCAGTCCACCAATTTTTAACGATAGTGTTGAGAATTCAGCAGTTTTGTTTTCAACACTTTGTATCTTGCTTTTTTTCGAATTTAAGGTGGAACTAATAGAATCAATCTGAGTTGAAACTCTTTCCTTGAAAGTCTTCAATGTTGTCACAGTTGCCTTTAGCGCTTCTATAGTTTTCTTAATATCTGCTTGCGCTTCATTTGCTTTGTTTGATGCAGTAAGTGCCTGTTGGCTTGCGGTATAGGCTCTATCACTTGCAGTCTGCGCCTTGTCGCTCGCTGACTTAGCCTGATTACTTGCAATCTTTGCTGCTTCCACAGATACAACAATACCTTGAATATATTCCTTATCCAAATAGTCAAACGTCTTATAAACCTCGTCAGCAATATTGAAAAGATCTTTAATTCTAGAATTCTGAGCAATCAATGTTGTTTGGAGAGGAGAAACAAGAAGTTCATTAGCTTCTTTTCCTGTTATATCATGGTTATTCCATGAGAAAATAGAACCAGAAGTAGGGAATTGCTTAAGAGATACAGTTGCAGGTACTGTATGAGCAAGTGTTTGTATCTTACTCTTTGCAACATCGAAATTATGTTTCTTGAGAGTTACAGCGTTGTCCATACTTTATCCGTTGATGTCGTTTAAGTCCTTAAAGATGTCATCTATGTCTTTGTCGTTCTCAGAAGCCTTATGTTCTTCGTTGTCTTCAATAATTTCAGCATCCTCAATGATTGGGGCATCTATCAACTCAGAATTATTCAAGATTGTTTGCAAAGAATCCTTTATTGACTCTGTTGCTGCTTGATGACGCTCTTTTATATCTGTATATGTTGTAGCTCTTGTGTTTTCCACCTTTTGACCAACAACATTTATCAGTTTGTCCTGGGTTTGAATTATTTCCCCTTTCTTATTGATTTGTTGTTGTGTATTAAGCGTTTTCATCTTTTTTGCAACAACACGATCAATGAGATTGAGGGCTAATGCACCAATAAGTCCACTTACCAATGCACCTAAGAACATACCAATAAGGCTTGCAAGACTACCAAGCAATGGTATCTCAAAGGCAAATCCAGGGATAGTCATCAAACCTTTTTCGATTACCTCACTAAGAACTATTGCGCCACCTGCAGTCAGACCTACAATGACAATCTTACCGACTTCAAGCATTTTTATACTGAACGGCATGTTCTTATTCTTTGAATCCTTAAGGAATTTGATGGCTTGCTTAACAGACTTATACCCTTGCTTCAAGAATATCCATGCTTTTTTGATCATGCCGATTACAGGACCAAAAATAGCTGTTGCAATAGATGTTACCAAAGTATTGCCAGCATTAAGCAAATGCTCTTTCATGTTGGAAATAAAGGACTTGATTGATTTTTTGACGCTGTCGATGAATGTTCCAATCTTTCTATTCTCTGAACGAAACCACGAAATCAGTTTCCGAATTACGTCCTTTATCAAAGATGCGAATAAGCTCATAACAACTGCACGTAATGCCTTGCCTCCAATTCTGAAAGCTTCTGCTTTCTGCGATTGCTTTCCTGCATCTATAGATCTTTTCTCGGCTTCTTTAATCTGTTTTTCATATTCAGCTCGTGCTTCTTCGTCCTTTCCACGATATTTCGCATCTTGTTCTTCGCTAATATCAAAGATTTCATTAGGTTTCTGTCCATTAGCATTAGGAATATCGAGCCACTCTTTCATTGACTTATCACTCTTTGAACGATTCTGTCCAGCATCCATCTCATTCAAATTCGCTTCACTATTAGCAAATTTGATTTGCTCTTCCTTGGTCATATGAGCATTGCCAGCGGGATTTCGAATGATTTCACCTGCTGAAACCGTATGATCCATATCAGTACCTCGTTCTACAGAACCTACAGGTCTCCCTGCATCGAAAGGTTTTCTTGCTCCCGGAGCCAAAGTCGCTTCTTGACGACCTGATCTTGTGTTGTGAGTTATAACGTTTCCGTTCTCATCATGTTGAAAGTTTGATTGCCAATCATCATAGCGTTGCTGGTAATCAATTTTATCATTGTGAGTTGCAATTTTGCCTTCTGTAAAATTTTCTGTTGTTTGAATATGGGCAGAGTTCCTCAAATCGAGTGTAAGTCCGCGATTCTCCTTTATAAAGTCTTCACCGGCAATCACTCCAACCTGATTGATGAACTGCTCCCAAACAACGTTCTTGACAGTTTTACCAATAGAATCTGGATTACCAATTTTTTCTCGGTCTTTTTCAAGAACTTCCAAGTCTGACATTTGCTCTTCTAACTCAGACTCTAAATTCTGTTCTAGTGTGTCAAAATCAACTGCATCACAGTCAATTTTAGACCATTCCTCAAGTTGTTTTTTATTTTCGTTCATATTATATTTTAGGTTATCTTTGTACAAAAGTAGCAAGAATATTCTTGAATTAAGACTTGATATCAACCATTTTAAGTCGGATGTCTTATGATTACTTGCCTTATGTATTATTCTACATGTAGTACGCATTTTGCTAGGCATCCACCTTTACATTACTTTCTCAACCTAATATTTCTTGTATCCTCATGCTAATACTTAACCAAAGAAACTCCAATGTAGCACCCTGATGGCTGACCAAAGCCATTTGTGACAACAAAAGAGTTCTCAATATCTCTTTTTATCCTTTTAGGTCTATTATCAGTGTAAATGGCTTTTTAGACCACTCACGCCCCAAAATTAGCAATTTTCGGCGAGATGAGATATTTTCTATAGAGAAATATTTAATATTTCCTTGAAAAAGGTAGGTTTTGTAACCTAAATGCACTATATTACGACCCTCGGTTGTAAAAATAGGGAAATGAATAATCCATCTTCCTATCTTGCTCATTTAAACAATCCATTCACTTTGCTTACCGCATCATACTTAGATTCAGCCAGTACGTCAGCATATATCTGTGTGGTTTTGATGCTTGTATGTCCTAGTAACTTGCTAACCGTATATAAATCGATGCCAGCAGCCAATGATAACGTGGCAAACGTATGCCGGCTTGTGTGGAAATTTATATTCTTTGTGATTCCAGCTCTTTTAGCCAATGCTTTTACTCTTGTTCTACAAGTCGTTCGCTCTGGTAAGTCGAACACCTTATCTAATTTATCCTTTCCGTTTCGCTCAGGCATCCACTTCAAGGCATTGCGGTTCAGTGGTATTACCAGTTGTATTTTGGTCTTCTGCATCTGCATTCTTATCTCCATGCCATGAGCGGTATATTGGATGTTACCCCAAGTCAATGCTTGTAGGTCGCTCAGTCGCAGTCCAGTGAAGCAACAGAATAAAAAGCCTATTTTTGTACGCTCGCTGTGGGTTGGTGCTTCCGCCATCTTCTTTACCTCTTCTATGGTGAGGTATTCAATAGTTCTTGAAGACTTTTTGTATCGTTCACCCTTTTCTATCTGTTTGCCTGGATTCTCGCTTAATTGTCCATCATTCACGGCTGCATTCAGAAGTTGGTCTAACTGTCGTTGCTTATTAAATAGGGTTGTGTGGTGAAGCTTGTATTCATTCTTCCCTCTCTTTACAGTATATTCATCCTTCAAATAAGCGAGGAAGCCTTTGTATAGAGTCTTAGAAAACTGACTAACATGCAGATTAGATTTGTGTCTGCTTTCCAAATATTCGTTGATGGTTCTTACCAATATAGTGTGATGGCGCAATGAATCTGGTTTTATGTTCTTCGCTAATTTATTCAAGTAGGTCTGCATCCAATCTGAGAGCAAAGGAGTAAGCTGTTCTTCTTCTGGCTCTTTTATTTTTCCGAGCACTCTTTCAGCTTTTATGGCTACGGCTTTTTTCATCGCATTCTCGTTGATACGCTTGGCATCTTCATTGACTTCTGGAACAAGCGCAAGGTTTAGGTTTTCAGTCCATCTTTTACCTTTCTCATAGAAGTCAAGATACAATGAACAACTACCGTTCTGTAGTTTTCGGGTGCGAACTGTTATACTCATAGCTTAACCAAATAAATTGTCCAACTTCGATACTGCTTCCACCTTCTTCTCGTCAATGATTTTGGCATAGATTTGAGTGGTCGTAATCTTGGAGTGTCCCAATAGCTTACTAACTGTATATAAATCAACACCTAAAGTAAGCATCATTGTGGCAAAACTGTGCCTGCTGCAATGGTAAGTTATATGTTTATCGACGCCAGCAGCTTTCATCCATGTATTCAGGTGCTTCTCTACATTGACAGGGTCAAGTAGTTTGTATATTGGTTCTTCCTTGTTGTCTTTGGGATTTATCCATTTCATTGCTTCATCTGACAACGGAATGTTAATCCACTTGGAATTTTTCTGCATCTGCACTTTTACAAACTTTGATTTGCCATCTGATGAACTTTGTATCTTATTCCATGTCAGTTGTTCTACATCACTGAATCGCAATCCAGTGAAGCACGAAAACAAAAAAGCTCGTTTGATGTCCTCGTTAGGTGCATCGGTCTTTATTGCATTCTGTAATTCGGGTATGGTTAAAAACTCACGTGGATTCTCAACAGGGTGAAATTTCTCTTTTGCATCTAACTTCTGCATGGGATTGAATTTGATCAACCCTTCTCGAACAGCTTTGTTGAGTGAACCAGTGAAGATAGTCTGGATATGAAGTGCATTACCATTATTGATTGTTCCACCTTTCTTTGTCTTGGTCTTGTTGGGAGCAGTCTTCAAATATTCCAGAAAACCACGGCAGAAATCTTCATCGGCATCCACCAGCTTTAATGCTGGTCGCATGATAACATCGAGATAGTCCATTATACGAACACGCATATTCTTTCGCCCACGTATAGTGGAATCAGAAATGTTGGACTTTTCCTCCTGGTACTTGAGCAACCAATCGGATAGGGTAATTCCGATGCGTTTAATTTTCTCAAATTGGTTTGCACCATAATCTTGGATGGCAAGAATACGTTCGGCTTTCACACGTTCAGCCACTCTTCTTGCTTCTTTGTTCATGGATTTATCTAGTGGCGTTTTCTCTGGCACAATATACAGTCCCAGCGACTCAACCTTTCTTGCACCTTTACTATATATATCAAGGTAAAGGCTGATATTGCCATTGGCGAGTTTTCGCTCACGAATGCGAACGGGCTCTTTGGCTTTGGATGGTGTTTTGATCCTCGGCATGGTGTTTAGCTTTATTCTGTTGTTGCTTCTAGTTCTAAATTCACTTGCAAAGATAATACTATTATTTTGTTGTGCGTAACAAATATGCAACAAAAATGTACCTAATATCGGATTTTGAATATTACATGGTCTAAAATATCAAAACGTGCAAATAATTGATACATAGCGTGTAATTGTTGTATTAGCTTGTTTTAATTTCCGATATTTTCCGTCGTTTTGCCTATCACAAGACTATGTTCCATCGCTTTGTTCTTCAATGCGGTCTGGAATGGGCCAAGTAACGGAGCTACTTCATTGTCGGTTTCAAGTACTTCAAAGATTGTCTGATAACTTTCATTTAAGAACGATAAGATGTGGGGCATATCGGAATATTTTCCCAACCAATAGGCTGGTTCAACAATTTCTCCCCCTTCTTTATCACGCACAACACCTGTAGGTCGCCAAAACTTGGTATCCTTATCTTGAGCTTTCTCTGCATAGAGTTTTTTGCCATCCTTGTCGTATGGCTCTCGTTCATAGTTCACAAAATAGTAGATACAAGCTGCCAAGAAGTTGACAGCTGATGTTTGGAAGAATTGGTCGCTACCGCCACCACCTTCTTTCTTTCCCTTTTGTAGGGATTCGAGTAAGGTTTCGGCTGTTTCACTGGCTGCTGCCAAATTCTGAATATACTTCTTCTGAATAGGATTCACTCTTCGGCTGTATTCTACATCCACAAAGTTGATGATATTGAATTTGCAGCCTTTGGGTGTATTGCCTTGTTTCTGATTGATTTTGTAATGATAATAAAGTTTCTGTGCTAAAGTAGGGAATTTATAGTCATAAACTACCATCGAGAAGCCCTTTGCTGAATGCTGACGGATGTATGGCTCAATGATGGAGAATGTCTTACCGGAACCAGGAGTACCAACCACCCAACAACCACGGAAGGGATTGGTGATATTAGCCCAACCTTTGCGGAACTTACCTTTATAGTAATAACGCATTGGGATATTTACCGAGTATTTGTTCTCAATGAGTTTGTCGCATTGTTCAAAGCTCTCATTTTCTAAATTGAAACGGTCTTTCAGCAAACCCTCCTTCAAGAACTTGCTGATATTATCTAAGGCTACATGAACCAGTATCGTACCGATGATGGTGAGTATCATGTAGAAGATGACGTTCAGACGGATGCCGTATAGAAGGCTCGCCATCAGTCCATCACCTTCGCCATGTCCCATATTATAAAGAATAACTGAACCGGCAATCAGAAGAACGCCCGATACCAAAGGATATAACACTTGATTGCAAGCATTGAACTCCAAATGTTTTTTGTTTCGAGTACCAATGCAGGTAATGCAGACCAATAGAAAAGTAGCCACCTTGCTATACACCAAATTGTTGTCGTTATAGATGAGCCATCTTTTCATGCGGTCATGAATATCACAGATAATTCCGTTCCAGTGATCCAATATTGCAGGGTCGATGGCGTACATAAAGAACTCAAGTACGAGTGATACGTAGATGAGCGATCTGAATATCTTATAGGCGGTCTGTAACTCTTTGCTTTCTTCCATTGCC
>RZZX01000020.1 GCA_009929715.1 Bacteroidia bacterium | reverse complement strand
ACACTCTATTTCAATTAAGATCTGTCGCTTATTGATATGTGGAGTGCTTCGAAGCTTGGTGTTTAACGTTTGTCACCCACATACTTTTCGTCTTGATCCGAAAATAGTCATTTCAGCAAAAAAAAACACATAGGGGGAGCCTCTTTTAAATCTTGCTTATATAATCAAGTTTAGTTGCGGATTTGAAGTTTTACTTCTTATTACATATCGTCCATGGAAAACAGACGACTCTCTATTTCATATCTAAAAAGAACTTTTTTTCTCAATGCTTCTACCTTGAATGCAAATAAGTCTGGCTTAAAGTTTTTGGATTGCCGTTTTACTTCTGCTACTAAGGCTTTCTTATCTTCAGCATATAAACCCACGATATCAATTTCATCCTGGTCTTTATTATTCTTCCCTTGCCACCATGAACCGATCTCTGCAAATTCCTTACTTTCTATCATTTGTTGACGGAAGTACATTTCAAGTGCTAAACCGGAAAATGTAGGATAATCCTTTTTTATAATATCCGCCAAGCGTTCATAGTTTTGTATTTCAATGTAGTTTTGATATTTGATAAAGTACCTGAACCAAAAACGCAAAAAGAGATCAGAAACATCGTAGCGGACCGTTTGTGAATTATCTTTCGAAAGTATGGGACGTTTCTTCTTTATCAAATCATAATCTTCTTCCAATCGCTTTAATTGTCCACCCAAACTTATTCCTCCCAAAGCAGTTTCCATTTCTGGCAATGTATTTTTACCATTGGAAATAGCCGACAGAATTGAAAAGTAATTACCATATTTTTTTCCAAACTCTTGTATCAACAAGGCTGTCCCTTCTGTGAGAAAGGAAGAATCCGGTTGCAACATCAAGTCAACCATACTTGCCATATCGGTACATCCTCTGTCCATAAATTGCTCTATATATTTAGGAACTCCTCCTGTAAAAGTATATAGAGCCAATAAGTCTTCTTTTGTGTAGTCTGGTTTATGGTCTGCCAAGATATCTTTTAAAACAGATGTAGTGAAGGGAAAGAGTTTCATAATTGTGTCAGCACGACCATATAATGGCTCTTTTGAATCTCTGAATATTTGATTCATGAGTGTATAAACCGATCCGCTGACTACAAGGTTAACATGACTCTGTTTTCTGTATCGGTCCCAAGTATCTTGCATCAGGCTGTAAATAACCGGATTGATATAGTAAAACTCTTGAAACTCATCAATAATCAAATTGTATTTGATACGTGTACCCAAATCCATCATAAAACGAAATAGTTCGGCAAAGTTTGTAACTTCAGGAACATAGATATTCAATGATTGTCGTATCTCAGCAGTGAAACTGGAACAGAGATCTGTCTCATTACTTCGACTGACAAAAAGATAAACGGTAGGCGTACCCTCGCAGCTTTTGAAAATAAGGCTAGTCTTGCCAATACGTCTGCGACCGGTAAGTACTGTCATTTGAGAATGAACAGAAAAAGACACTTGCCGTACTTTCTCTAACGAAGCCAATTCTTTCTCTCTATTATAAAATCTCATAAGGGTATCTTTTATAATTCAACTTTCATTATTCGTAAAACTTACCTTCGTAAAGTTTACGGCGGTAAATTTCTGCGATGCATTTACAAAAGTAACAAAAAAAAATGGAGAGAAGAAATAATAGATGCCTATAAATAACGAGATAAAATTGATCTAACAGTATATCCTCATCTGGCAACGGTCTGGAAAAAGTATTATACATTCGTGATATTTTATTCGTTTGATAATAAAATAGTTGCTAATTCAGTTGCAAATCACGACAAAAGTCGCTATTCTTATATTACTATTGAAAGCCGCTGTGGGGCCCACAGCAAAATACAGAAAATAATCTGTGGCGAAATAGGTGGACTAAAAAAAGGAAGACTTAATAATTGCCTATATATCAATCAGATATAGTTCGGTGGTGAGCCCCAGGCGGATCACCAAGAAAAGGTTTAGAGATTATCTCTAAACCTTTTTCTTTTTATCAGACATTTACTGTTTTCTAAATCACCCTAGATTTTGTGTGTTTGTTATTGATAAACGACGGATCGGTCCAAAACTATCCTATCGACAGAAAAGAAAAAAGCATAAACTCTTTTGCCAGCGGGCAGCTGTTGAACCAACAATCGGTCATGTCAAATCAGATCATCACATGGAACAGTTTATCTTAGTTTAAATTTCATCATCTTTCTGGTGACACATTTCTCAGTCAACTCATCGATTATCTGGGTTGCACTCTGTTTTGACAAACCAATCTCAGTTGCCACCACAAGCGTGTCGGCAAGTGTTGGTTCTCCCTTACCATTTATAGTCGTGGTATGATAACCATTAAATCCACTACTTGGTAACAAGTCATAAGCAGGCGACAGCTTCCACGCTCCGTCAATCCATTGGAATGAAAAGTTTTTGGCATGATCATCCCGATTTGAAATCAATAGATTAAACACCATCAGGCGGAATATTTCAGTCACCTGTTCCATATCCTTGGTAAGATTCAATGTTAGTTTCAATAGTAGAGAGTAGTCAAGACTTGGAATCCGATAGTTGGCATTGAGCAATCCAGCTGCACTGATGGTATGAATCTTTCCTTGAGGAGTTCTGTCGAATCGTTCTACTCCGAAGTATCGATGATCGAACAAGCGAGTTTCCGCCATTTGTATTCCGCACTCCTTGGCAAGCAGTGAGTAGTTATATTCTATCTCTCCGACACTGACAGGATCGCTGGTTGCTTTAAACTTCACAAGCCACTCTCGTCCATCTATCTTGGCAAATACTTTCGGACGCGCTCCACCTGACGAACCACCATATTTATAAAGTAAATCAACATTACCGTCACTCTCTTTGCCTTCAAGTATCTTCTCTGCCTCTTTTGCTAAACGGTCAAAGTCAAGAAACTCATCATCCGTAGCAATGCTTTTGTCCGGTCGATACTCCAATGCGCCACGCCCCGTAGAACCGATCAGCGACAGCCGCTCTAAGATATTCAATTTGTACGGATCAATCCCTTTCTCCTGCAAATAGCGGTCGAGCAAAAGATTACCCCAGCCATCCGGCAAACTATCGTCGAACACGCCAAAGTTCCCTGCAAACGGATCTCGCTTTGCTAGCATTAATCCCGACTTCAACGGCAGATAGAATGGCGAGATCGAAAATCCGCTTTGTATCCAATCCGCATCGTATTCAAAACCACACAGACCTTCTGGTGTAAGAGCCATTCTTCCCACACGTCTATCCGATATAAAAATCTCTACGATCGAAATACTATTCATTCTTATACCCTCTCTTTCTTTGTTTTGGTAGCTCCGCTTTTAGTATATCGTCAATGCTTTGATAAGTCCTGCTGTTAAAAAGAGTTTCAAACTCATCTGTCATATCCAGTGCGAAAGCAAGCATCACCAATGAACGCAATGGTATCTCTCCAGACGACTCAAAACGCCTATAAGACGGCAACGAGAGCCCGGCCTTTGCAGCCAGCATCTTTTGAGTCCATCCTTTTTCCAACCGTCTCTGTTTGACACGTTTTGCAATACCAGACATCAATGAGTCAGGTGTTTTATCTATAAGTGATAATATATTGTCAGTTATATCCATTTTTACATGCTTAATGCTAATATATGAGCACTTACAAAGTTAATCAAAGTTTCTCAATTATCAAACCAATCAAGATAGAATATCCTTTTATGAAGAATCGGATCTTAAATAGTTCGTTAAGTTTTGAATGAATAAATAGAAGTAGGTCAAATCCTACCAATTCATTCTATTAGGAGCTAGGACATCTTTAATAACAATGAATAGAAACGAACTCGGCCAATATCTTGAGATAACATTAGAGGTTTGCCAAAAACATGTTTAAGAGCAATACTTCTTTTAGAACTTTTTCAGACCACGTAGTGTTATCTTCATATAACTTTAATACTTTTGAAGCCATGGAAAGAAAATTGATTCACAGCGAAGAGTCGCATTTCATTCATGCCGATAAAATACATCGTGCAGTGGGAAAAATGGTAGAAACCCTTGATTTAGCGGCAGGCTCAAGCGGAGATTTCGATATTTATAAAGTAGTAGAAGCCTACTTCACTGATTTAGATAAACGACAAGAGATCAATCAATTACTCGGTATAAAAAAAGAATAAAAGAATAGACTTACAAACCCTTTTCAAAACGTGTTATAATAAAACTCTCAAAATGATGTTACCCCCTGAGACCTTCCATAAGACCAGGGGGTAACTCTCTTATTCTTAAAAAAAGCTTTGTTACTTGCCTTGATGCACCGTAAGTTGCGGAAATGGGAAGTTAATACCTTGTGCATTGAACGTTTCATAGATCTGCTTATTCACATCGAAATAAACACCCCAGTAATCTTCTGTTTTAACCCACACACGCACCACAACATTAACACTGCTGGCAGCCAATGCGTGCAAAGCAATAAAGGGTTCCGGAGTATCCAACAAACGTTTCTCATTGGCTAGAATGCCACGGAGCACCTGCTCCACTTTATGATAGTCCTCTCCATAGTCAACACCGATCACCCACTCCACGCGACGGCTAACTTGATCACTGTAATTCGTCACGATGTTATTACTTAACGCTCCATTCGGAATATAAATCACTTTATTATCGGCAGTGGTTAAGATTGTGTGAAAAATCTGAATCTCTTTCACGGTACCCGCTACACTCTGGTTTTCAATCCAGTCACCGACCTTATAAGGTTTAAACAATAGCACCATCAGTCCACCGGCAAAATTCTGCAAGTTGCCCGACAAAGCCATACCGATAGCCACACCGGCAGAGGCGAGTAACGCTGCAAACGAGGTGGTCTCAATACCGAGCTGCCCCACAATGACGATTATTAAAAGAATCGTTAATGAGATATTGACTAAGCTCCGGACAAACGACTTAATACTCACGTCGACATTTCGCCTATCCAAAAGTTTTGCCACAAGTTTATTCAACAGCCCCACAATGAAACGTCCGATGATAAAGATTAGAATAGCACTCAAAATCCGTCCACCGGCAGCAATACCCCAGTCCATCAATTTAGAGGTCATAGACGATAATCCGCCTAAATCGGCTGATCCTTTTTCAACCAATTTATCGGTTACTTGCTGAATATTCGACACAAAAGAGGTCGCCATAAGTAAATGCTCAATTAACATACGCTTATCATTTAAAATTAAAAATCAATAGAGTTATTCACTCTCCAAAGATAAGAAATGAATACGTGTCAATAACGTCTAAGTGATTTTTTTTGTTCTACTTTTTTTCATTTCCTTGGTTGGTATATAAAAAAAGTCTACTTTTGCTTGCGAATCACCAGATGAAGGGGTGCCTTAATATAACGGGCTGAGATCATACCCATATTAATCTGAACCGGGTAATGCCGGCGTAGAGAACTTAATTTTACCAACATGAAGAAAAATGTAACTGTTGTTGCCGCTTTGCTGGCAGCAAATGTTGTTGTCTGTGCACAAAAAACAGCACCAGACAGCTTGAGAGTAATTAACCTGCAAGAAGTACAGGTGATGTCGACACGCGCTACAGCGAAAACTCCTGTGGCGTTCACTAATGTTCAGAAAGAACAACTCAGTAAACAAAATTTTGGCAAGGATATTCCATTCTTGCTTTCACTTACTCCATCGGTCATTACAACGTCCGATGCGGGTGCGGGCATCGGGTACACCGGTATTCGGGTGCGTGGCACTGATCCATCGCGTATCAATGTGACCACCAATGGCATCCCGATGAATGATGCAGAGAGTCACTCGATCTATTGGGTGAACACGCCCGACTTTGCCTCATCGCTCGAGGATCTACAAATCCAACGTGGTGCCGGTACATCGACCAATGGTTCCGGGGCTTTCGGTGGTAGCATCAACATGCGTACACAAGGAATTCCGTCACGCGCTTACTCGGAAGTTTCGGGTTCATACGGCTCTTTTAACACACACAAGGAGACGGTTAAAGTGGGTACGGGACTGATTAATAAGTATTGGGCTTTCGATGCGCGTTTGTCGAATATCCAAAGTGACGGCTACCGTGATCGGGCCTCATCGGATCTGAAATCTTACTTTGTACAAGGGGGATTCTTCGGCGAAAAAGCAACGGTGAAGTTTATCTCCTTCGGAGGGAAAGAGAAGACTTATCATGCGTGGGACGGTATCAGCAAAAAGCAACTAGAGACAGACCGGACGTATAACCCGAACGGTGAGATTGAAGATAACACAGGCAAAAATGTGGTTGGCTTTTATGACGATCAAATGGATAATTACCGCCAAACGCACTACCAACTCTTGGCCGATTACCTCTTCTCGAATACTTGGTCACTGAATGTGGGGCTGCACTACACCAACGGCTTTGGATTTTATCAGGAGTATAAGAATGGACGGACATTAAAGGAGTATGGCTTGCAACCTTACTATCTACCGGAAAAGCCAGGAGTGGAACAAGAGAAGGCGAACTTGGTGCGTAAGAAAAACGTAGGGAGCGATTTCTATGGTGGGGTATTCTCTCTGAATTATAAAGGCGAAAAGCTATCGGCTACCTTAGGGGGAGGAGCAAACCGCTACACCAGCGACCACTATGGCAATGTGATTTGGGTGAAAAACTACACCGCAGAACTGACGCCGGACCATGAGTATTATCGCAACGAAGGGGCTAAAACGGATGGAAATGTCTATTTGAAAGCCGACTATGAACTGGCGAAAGGTTTAAATGCGTATGCCGATATGCAGTTCCGCCACATCCGCTACACCATTAGTGGGCGAAATGATAATTGGGATTGGACGGCCGAGCCGGGTGAGATGCAACGTCTTAACCTGAACGAGCATTTCAACTTCTTTAATCCGAAAGCAGGACTCTTCTGGCAAATGAACAAAAACCAGACTGTTTACGCTTCGTTTTCTGTGGCACAAAAGGAGCCTACACGTAATAATTACACCGATGGCCTGTTCAACCAACATCCGAAAGCTGAGAAAATGTTCGATTATGAGTTGGGATATACCTTCCGCAACGAACGGTTTACAGCTGGGTTGAATCTTTACTATATGGCCTATAAAGATCAATTGGTACTCAACGGTAAGCTGAATGAGATCGGTGAGCTGATGGCTGAGAATGTAGAAGATAGCTACCGCATGGGTATCGAGGCTTCGATCGGGGCTAAACTCACCAAGTGGTTGCGCTGGGATATCAACGGGACTTTAAGCAAAAATCAAATCAAAAATTACGTGGGGTATGTGAGCGATTATAACGCCAATAATTGGAAGGAGATGTATACACAAACAGCCATCAACAAAGGGAATACCACCATTGCTTTCTCTCCGTCGTTCATCGGAAACAGTTTGATCTCATTGAGTTATCACGGATTTGATGCCTCTCTTCAATCGCAGTATGTGAGCCGCCAATACTTGGACAACTTTGAGATGAAAGAGAATTCACTCGATGCTTATTTTGTGCATCACCTGAATATAGCGTACACCTTCAAAGCTCCTTATACTCAAGGTATCACAGCGGGGTTGTCGATATACAACTTGTTGAATACAACGTATGAGACCAACGGTTATTCGCAAACAGCCGCACTTTACAAGGATGGCGATAAGAAGAGTAACAAACCGGTATTAAGCAGCGATCCGCGCTTCTACCCGATGGCAGGGACTAACGTTCTAGCGCATCTAACTGTTCGTTTCTAATAACTTATAAAAATGAATTATCTTGAACTCTGCGGAGTGGTAATCGGGCTGGTTTACCTCTGGCTCGAGTATCGCGCAAGCATTTACCTTTGGATAGTGGGCATTATTATGCCTGCTATCTATCTCTTTATTTATTATAACGCAGGCTTATATGCCGACTTTGGTATTAATATTTACTACTTATTGGCAGCCGCTTACGGTTGGGTAGTCTGGATGGGTGGCAACCGCCGGAATGCGAAGGGTCAGAAAACGGAGTTGCCCATCACCCGCTCTCCTCTTAAACTCTATCTTCCGCTGACGGTCGTCTTTGTGATCGCTTTGGTAGGTATCGCTTGGGTACTGATTAACTACACGGATAGTACTGTGCCTTGGTGGGACAGCTTCACCACAGCCTTGAGCATTATCGGCATGTGGATGTTGGCTCGCAAATATGTAGAACAATGGATCGCTTGGATTCTGGTCGATGTAGTGAGTAGTGGGCTTTATCTCTACAAAGAGCTTTATTTAACCGCCATTTTATACGGACTTTATGCCATAATCGCTATCTTTGGCTACTTGAAATGGAAAAAACTGATGATTGCCAATGAAGCTTATTGATTATCAGCCAGATGCCGTAATACTGGCCAATGGCGAATACCCTACTCACCCTCTAGCCTTACAACTCTTGGCCGAAGCACCTTATGTGGTGTGTTGCGATGGCGCAGCGGATGCGTACATCGGCCGAGGATACGTACCCGATGCGATTATTGGCGACGGGGACTCGTTATCGTCCGAAAACAAGCTGACATTTGCGCACCTACTCCATCACAATCCAGATCAAGAGACGAACGACCAAACTAAAGCGGTGCAGTTCCTCATCGAAGAAGGAAAAAGAGCATTGGTTATTCTCGGTGCCACCGGCAAACGGGAGGATCATACCTTGGGCAACATCAGCCTGCTGATGGAGTATTACCGGATGGGGGTTCAGGTACGTATGGTCACCGATTACGGTATCTTTATACCGGCGCACAACACGCAGACATTTGTGTCAGTGCCTGGGCAACAAATTTCTATCTTTAATTTTGGTGCCACCGAACTTCGAGGTGAAGGGTTGATCTATCCATTGAGCGACTTCGGTAACTGGTGGCAAGGAACACTCAACGAAGCCCGAGACACTCTATTCACCATTCACTGCCAAGGGGATTATCTGATTTTCAGAACGCATCCTACGAACCTATAAACAGGCCCCGAAAACATCATTTATAGTCCTGCTCAAAACAGTTCTAGATATATCATACAGTCTGATATTTTATTTGTTCAAGTTTCGCAAATTCAACTTGCTGCATATTCCTGAGCATCTCCGTTCAGCATTCCAAGGTGCATCCAGACTCTAAAAGAGGTAAACTAGCCTAATTACCGCATCAATGTAAAATTTAAGTCGCATAGCCCACTGCTTTTACTAGCCACGGCTTAATCGTTTGCTTATAAGCAAACGAAACATCGCTTATAGGCAAACGAAACATTGCTTATAAGCAAACGAAACATCGCTTATAAGCAAACGATTAAGTCTTCGCATTCAAACCACTTAGCTCTTGCGAGAAAAAGCGGAAACGACACGTAGTGTAACCAATAGGACCGCATGCAAAGACGAGTCGTTAAAGACTCCAACGGTACAAACCGACATAAATTGGGGTGCAACAGCACATATCCACTTCTAAAAACATAAAAAAGCGGGATAAGCCTACTAACCTTCACCATTCCGTTTGCTTAATACACCACGGTAAAGAGTTAGACAGCTACCCCGCCGTCACAATACATCTTATCTTTAAACCCCAAAAGGGTTTCTCTCTTTTTACAACCCGTTTAAATACGATTTAAACGCATCGAATGTAGCGTCTAGAGCTACCGTCTGCTTCTTTCCCTCCATAAATGATTGGAGTTTATCAGGAAGTGCTACCGGCTCACCGATGATCTGTTCCACCGTTTCGAGAAATTTAGCCGGATGGGCCGTTTCAAGAAACACGCCAACTTCATGAGCTGTCAAATGCTCTGTGAGTGCTCGATAGCCACATGCTCCATGCGGATCGAGTAAATAGTTCTTCTTGCGATAGGTCTCACGCACCGTTTCACAAATCTGCTCGTCAGTATACGTTGTTCCACTGATCTCGGCCGAAATAGCAGGGTACGAGGTTTCATACAAATCGAGAATGCGAGCAAAATTACTCGGATCGCCCACATCCATGGCATTGGCAATCGTTGTCACCGACGGACGAGGCCGATACTCCCCTGTTTGTAGATAGTGATAAACCACCTCATTCCGGTTGTTGGCCGCTATAAAACGCTTAATAGGTAGTCCCATACGCTTGGCAACAAGCCCAGCAGTCAGATTACCAAAGTTGCCACTTGGCACACAAACGACCAAATTAGCAGCCCGTCCTTGTCTTTTCAACTCAGCATATGCTTGAAAATAATAGAATGCTTGCGGCAAGAAACGCGCCACATTAATCGAGTTGGCCGAAGTTAAAAACAGACGTTCGTTCAGTTCCCGATCCATAAAGGCAGCCTTCACCAATGCCTGACAATCATCGAACGTACCCGACACTTCGAGGGCAGTAATGTTCTGCCCCAACGTTGTGAACTGTTTCTCTTGAATCTCACTCACCTTCCCTTTCGGATAAAGAACATGTACTTTGATGCCATCGACCCCTAAAAAACCGTTTGCCACCGCACTACCGGTATCGCCCGAAGTGGCCACCAACACGTGTACATCCTTCTGTCCATGTTCTTTTATGAAGTAGGCCAACAATCGCGCCATAAACCGACCACCCACATCTTTAAAGGCCAAGGTCGGTCCATGAAACAACTCCAAAGCATACTTCTTATCGTCCACTTGAACCAACGGCACCTCAAAACTGAGCGTCTCATGAACCATCTGGCGCAAAATATCGGCAGGCACATCCGCACCGAAAAAAGCATCTGCCACTCGGTACGCTATCTCCTGGAAAGAGAGTTGATCGATCGTTTCAAAAAAAGCCGCAGGCAGTGTCGGAATGACTTCCGGCATAAACAGCCCTTTATCAGCAGCCAACCCTTTCACCACGGCTTCTTGAAGCGAAACCAGAGGTGTTTGCTTGTTCGTACTGTAATATCTCATACCTATTCCTTCATAAATTCCACAATAAACTCATCGGCTTTCAGTAAGCCATATCCTCCATCTGCTGCTGCAAACTCATTATAAGTGAGCACCCCATCAGGTTCGATACCCGGATACCAAATAACAAACGGTACCGGTTCGTTGGTATGTGTCCGCAACTCACAGGGTGTGGGATGATCGGGGAGCACCGCTATCGCCACCGGCTCTTCCCAACGGCTGACGGCCTCATAAATAGGGCCAACTACCCGCCGATCTAAATCGGCTATGGTGCGCAACTTCAGTTCTACGCGTCCTTCATGCCCGGCCTCATCACTCGCCTCTACATGTAGGTAGACGAAATCGTCGGTCTTCAAGGCCTCCAAAGCGGCTGCGACCTTATTCTCATAGTTGGTATCAAAAAGCCCCGTTGCCCCTTCCACAGAAATTCGTCGTAATCCGGCATACACTCCAATCCCATTAATCAAGTCGACTGCCGAGATGACAGCCCCACGACGTACCTGAGGGAAAGTGGTCGCAAACAACGGCATCTGTGGTCGATAACCAGGACTCCACGGCCAAATACTGTTGGCTGGGTCTTTCCCCTCCGCCTGTCGCTTCAGGTTAATAGGATGGTTTGCCAACAAGAGCTGCGACTGCCGGATCAAAGCATTCACCACATCGGCTGTTGCCTGAGCCTCTGGTACCAAAGGCTTAACCAGCAATGGCTCATACGGTTTCAGGGGAACATCGTGCGGGGGCGTACAGTCGATACGCTTATCCCCACCCTTAATGACCAACAAATGCCGATATTGCACCCCAGTATGAAAACGCACCCGATCGCTTCCCAAATGTACCTGCAAATAACGCATCAACTCATCGGCCTCCGCCGTGGTGATGTGCCCGGCAGAGTGATTTTTCAACAACTCTCCTTCGATGCAAATCAGGTTACACCGCATCGCCATCTCCCCAGATTCTAGTTCAATACCGATGCTTGCCGCCTCGAGTGGACCACGCCCCTCATACACCGCCGGTAAGTCGTATCCCAAAACAGACATATTAGCCACCTCGCTGCCCGGATGAAACCCATCGGGCACGGTACACAGCCGACCGTTACGTCCCATCTGCGCCAACAAATCCATGTAAGGCGTAGAGGCTTGTTGTAGAAGCGTCCGACCGTTCAGCGCCTCTACCGGCCAATCGGCCATCCCATCACCCAAGATAATAATATGCTTCATACGCTTATACGTTAGCTATTCGCATGATATCGGCAAAAACCCCGGCTGCTGTCACATCGGCACCAGCGCCATACCCTTGAATCATCATCGGATACTCTTTATAACGCTCCGTGGTGAGCAAAATCACATTATTGCTCCCCTCCAAGCCGTAAAACGGGTGACCAGCCGACACCTCTTGTAGCCCGACAGATGCTTTTCCGTTCTCTAGTTTAGCCACAAAACGCCACCGTTTATGAGCTTGCTCCAAAACCTGCCGACGCGCTTCGAAAGCTTCGTCCAACTTAGGTACCTTCGCCCAAAATGATTCCAAAGTTCCCTCAAAATAATCGGTTGGCACAAAGAGCAGTTTCTGTACATCCTCTTGTTCAAGTGGATACCCTGCTTCACGCGCCAAAATAACCAACTTCCGAATCACATCCTTACCGCTCAAATCAATGCGTGGGTCTGGTTCTGAGTAACGTTCTTCCTGCGCCATCTTGATGGTCCGACTAAAGGGTACATCCGCACGAATCTGATTAAAAATATAGTTCAACGTACCAGAAAGTACAGCCTCAATCTTTAAAATCTTATCGCCACTATGAATCAAATCATTGATGGTATTAATAATAGGCAATCCCGCTCCCACATTGGTTTCAAACAGATACTTCACCCCACGCAACCGAGCAATCTGTTTCAACTCCAGGTAGTTATCGTATGACGAAGAGGCTGCAATCTTATTGGCGGCAACCACCGAAATATTATGATTTAAAAACTCTTTATACAACGAAGCTATTTCGGCACTAGCTGTGCAATCTACAAACACCGAATTAAAGATATTCATCCCGATAATCTCATCGCGAATCACAGCCAAACTGCTCTCCATACCTTCATCGGCCAACAATTTCCTATAATCCGCCAGATCAATTCCCTTGCGGTTAAAGACCACCTTCGAACGGTCGATAAGGCCAACCACCCGCAACTTCAAACGGTTCTCATTCATCAACTCTTCCTGCTGCAAACGAATCTGTTCGACCAGACTTCCACCTACAGTACCAATGCCACAAATAAAGAGATTCAGAACCTGATACTCCGACAAGAAGAATGAATCATGAATAACGTTGAGTGCCTTACGCAACGATTTCGAATCGATCACAAACGATATATTCGTTTCCGAAGCCCCTTGTGCGCAAGCGATCACATTTATGCCATTACGTCCGAGAGTGCCAAACAACTTGCCAGCAATGCCCGGTGTATGCTTCATATTCTCGCCAACGATAGCCACAGTGGCCAAATTTTTCTCAGCCAAGATCGGATAGATCTCTCCCATCTCAATCTCCTTGGCAAACTCTTCGTTCAGAACTTCACACGCCAAATCACCATCGGCGTTACGCACTCCGATAGAGGTGCTGTTCTCCGAAGAAGCTTGCGACACCATAAATACACTAATGCCATTCTTGGCCAACGTTTTAAAGATACGGTAGTTCACACCGATCACACCCACCATGCCCAAGCCTTGAACCGTAATCAGGCTCGTATCATTAATGGATGAAATTCCTTTAATCGCTTTACACTGCTCGTGAGACACCGTCTGTTTTATAATGGTTCCCGTCCCTTGAGGATTAAAGGTGTTTTTCACCAAGATAGGAATGTTTTTATGGAACACCGGATAGATTGTTGGCGGATAAACCACCTTCGCACCAAAGTTACACAACTCTGTTGCCTCCACATAACTCAGTTCATTAATGGTGTAAGCTGTCGAAATCACACGCGGATCGGCCGTCATAAACCCATCCACATCTGTCCATATTTCCAAACAGTCCGCATCGAGTGCAGCCGCAATGATAGCCGCAGTATAATCCGAGCCCCCACGTCCCAGATTGGTCACATCGCCCGTTGCCTTATCCGAAGAGATGAATCCAGGGACCAGAGCAACCTTCGGAAGTTCAACAAATGCCTCCTTGATCAAGGTATCGGTCAGATTAGCATCCAAAACATGCTTAGTATGCTTCCGTTCGGTCTTAATAAATGTGCGGGAATCAAACCACATCGCCCCTTCGATCAGTTCCGTCACAATGATCGATGAGAGCCGTTCGCCATAACTCACGATGGTATCGGACGTCTTTGGCGACAAGTCTTTTATCAGATAAATACCCTGAAAAATATCCTTTAGTTCACAAAGCAGTGCAGTGACCTCACTGCTTAACTGATGCCGACTCTCTCCTTGAGGAATCACTGCATCAATCAGATTCATATGTCGGGCTACTATTTCGCTAAACGCTAGTTCGTAATCAGCATCACCGGTTGCCGCCATCTTCGACGTCTGGATTAACTGGTCAGTTATCCCTCCCAAAGCAGAAACCACCACAATAACAGGTTCTACACTCGATTCTACAATGCTCTTTACACTTAAAATACTGTTCACGGAACCCACAGACGTCCCGCCGAATTTCATCACTTTCATGCAGATATTGTTTTTATCACGCCCTATTCTGTCAACAGGGCTAAGATTAATTCGCTAATAAATAAAACTTGAAATATTGAAATGCCTAAGTCCATAGGCGTGATTCGCGTAGAAACACATAACTATCTTCCTCAACCCCTTGGGGTCATGGTCATCATACACATGGATGTGACTGTATGAGGATAGAACTTCATCATGCTTCTTGTTTCTTCTTTTTGCTTTGATAAGTGTCGCAAAAATAAGAATTAATTTATTCAAACTATCACGTTTTCTTGTTTTTTTATGATAAAAAGTATTTTAGCACAAAGAGAGTCCCTAAAAAAAGCTTGAAAAAAGTGACATTTTGTTATATAAAAAATGAAAATATCGCTATATTTGCGCAAATCAACCCCGTAAAATAAATAAATGAACCCATCTGATACTTCCATATTGTTAATCTACACCGGAGGAACAATCGGTATGATTGAAAATCCTGAGACCAAGGCCCTAGAAAACTTCAACCTTGAGCAGTTGCAAAAGCATGTGCCGGAGCTAGAAAAGTTCAATTTTCCCATCGCCGCCTACCAGTTCGACCCTCCCATGGACTCGTCGGATATGGAGCCGGAAGTTTGGCAAAAGCTCGCTCACATCATTCAGGAACATTACGATCAGCATTCGGGATTTGTCATTTTACACGGCACAGATACCATGGCTTATACCGCCTCGGCACTTAGCTTTATGCTCGAGGGGCTCAACAAGCCGATGATTTTAACTGGTTCTCAGCTCCCTATCGGTGTGTTGCGTACCGATGGCAAAGAGAATCTGATGACTAGCATTGAGATTGCCGCATCGAAAGACCACAACGACCGCTCAGTGGTACCGGAGGTCTGTATCTTCTTCGAGAATCACTTAATGCGGGGCAACCGAACAACGAAGATGAACGCCGAGAACTTCAATGCTTTTCAATCGTTCAACTATCCGGTATTGGCAGAAGCGGGGATTCATATTAAATTTAATAATGTACAGATTCACCCCAACGGCAAGGATCTGACTTTAAAACCACACTATTTATTAGACACGAATGTGGTGGTTCTCAAACTCTTTCCAGGCATCACAGAGAATGTGGTATCGACCATCCTAACGATCAAAGGACTGAAGGGGGTGGTTCTCGAGACTTACGGTTCGGGCAATGCCCCACGCAAGGAGTGGTTTCTGAGTCAGTTGAGTGCTGCCAGCGCAAGGGGGATCGTTATTGTTAATGTGACTCAATGCAACGCTGGTACGGTAGAGATGAAACGGTACGAGACTGGCTTCCATCTGTTGCAAGCTGGAGTCGTAAGCGGTTACGATAGTACCACGGAATCGGCTGTCACGAAGCTGATGTTCCTCTTTGGACAGGGCTTTACGCCGTATGAGGTACGCGAAAAGATGAACCAATCTATTGCGGGAGAGATCACAGTGGGGTAGATTGTCTTTAGAAAAGTGGTAAATAGGTCAGTCTAAACCACCTGCTCGCAGGAGGTTTACCAGTGCTTTCTCGTATTTCTGATAAATTATCTCTATTTTTGTACCTGCAATCAAGACAGGTTAGAGGTATGGCTAAAGAAAAGACAGTATATGTGTGCAGCAACTGCGGGCAGGATTCACCAAAATGGGTGGGTAAGTGTCCGTCGTGTGGGGAGTGGAATACGTATGTGGAGGAGATCGTACGCAAGGAGGTAACCAACCGCCGACCGGTGTCTGGCATTGAGACAGCGAAGGCTAAACCGCTACCACTGCATGAGATTAAAGCGGATGAGGAATCGCGTATCGATTTGCATGACGAGGAGTTAAACCGGGTATTGGGAGGTGGATTAGTGCCGGGATCGCTGGTCTTAATTGGTGGCGAACCAGGTATCGGAAAGTCAACCTTGGTCATGCAGACAGTTTTACAGATGCCCGAGAAACGGATTTTGTATGTATCGGGCGAAGAGAGTACCCGCCAGTTAAAGTTACGGGCAGATCGATTGAGTACCACTTCTAGCGATTGCTTGATTGTCTGCGAAACGTCATTGGAGCAGATCTTTGTACACATCAAAAACACCAACCCAGAGTTGGTGATCATCGACTCCATCCAAACGGTCTTTACCGAGAATATCGAATCGTCACCAGGCAGCATCGCTCAGGTGCGCGAGTGCGCTGCATCGATCTTGCGTTTTGCCAAAGAGACGCATACACCGGTATTGCTTATCGGCCATATTAATAAGGAGGGCAGCATCGCCGGACCAAAGGTATTGGAACACATCGTCGACACGGTGCTTCAATTTGAAGGTGATCAACATTATATGTACCGCATCTTGAGAAGCATCAAGAACCGTTTCGGTAGTACTGCGGAACTGGGCATTTACGAGATGCGCCAAGATGGCTTACGCCAAGTGAATAACCCGTCGGAACTCTTACTGAGCCACGAGCATGAAGGGATGAGTGGGGTGGCTATTGCCTCGGCTATTGAGGGAGTACGGCCTTTTCTTATCGAAACGCAGGGATTAGTGAGTAGTGCCGTGTATGGCAACCCGCAACGATCGGCTACAGGGTTCGACACCCGGCGCATGAACATGCTTTTGGCGGTTCTGGAGAAACGGGTCGGCTTTAAGCTGGCTCAAAAGGATGTGTTCCTTAATATTGCCGGCGGTCTGAAGGTGAATGATCCCGCTATCGATTTGGCCGTGATTAGTGCCATCCTTTCATCGAACATGGATGCACCCATCGAACAGGATGTCTGTATGGCTGGCGAAGTGGGGCTGTCGGGTGAAATCCGACCGGTCAACCGCATTGAGCAACGGATCGGTGAAGCGGAAAAATTAGGGTTTAAACGGTTCATCTTACCGCGATATAACCTACAAGGAATTGATAAAAGTAAACTGAAAATAGAGCTGGTGCCTGTCCGTAAAGTGGAAGAGGCTTTCCGAGTTTTATTTGGATAATACCCCATTATGATTCAAGAATATCAACTGAGAGTGTTGCCTGAAATAGCGGCCAACGAACAGCGTCTGAAGGAGTTCCTAGTCAAGGAGAAAGGGCTGAAGCCGAAAGAGATTACGGCTATACGGGTCTTGAAACGGAGCATCGATGCGCGTCAACGAACGGTTTTTGTAAACCTGAAAGTGAACGTGTTTGTCAACGAGATGCCACAAGCGTGTGAGTACGAGGAGAAGGCCTATCCGAATGTGGAGGGTAAACCGCACGTGATCGTGGTAGGTGCAGGCCCTGGCGGACTCTTTGCTGCTCTGAAGCTAATTGAATTGGGGCTACGCCCGATCGTGGTGGAACGCGGAAAGGATGTGCGGGAACGGAAGAAAGATTTGGCACAGATTAGTCGCCTGCATCAGGTAGATCCGGAATCGAACTACAGCTTCGGCGAAGGGGGTGCAGGGGCTTACTCGGATGGTAAGCTTTATACACGGAGTAAGAAACGGGGCAATATTAGTAAGATTTTAAATGTGTTCTGCCAACATGGGGCGTCGACTTCGATCTTGGTAGATGCGCACCCGCATATCGGAACTGATAAGTTGCCGCGTGTCATCGAAAACATGCGAAATACGATTCTAGCTTGTGGCGGTGAGGTGCACTTTCAGACACGCATGGAGGCGTTGATCATTGAGAATAATGAGGTGAAAGGGATTGAAACGCATACGGGAAAGACTTTTATCGGTCCGGTCATCTTGGCTACGGGCCACTCGGCACGCGATGTGTACCGGTGGCTGTCGCACCATGGGGTAACGATCGAGGCGAAAGGAATAGCTGTTGGGGTTCGCCTGGAACATCCGTCACTGCTGATCGATCAGATTCAGTATCACACCAAAAACGGACGAGGCAACTATTTGCCAGCGGCTGAGTATAGCTTTGTGACGCAGGTAGAGGGACGTGGGGTTTATAGTTTCTGTATGTGTCCCGGTGGATTTATTGTACCGGCAGCTAGCGGACCGGAACAGGTCGTGGTCAACGGGATGTCTCCATCGAATCGGGGTTCTCAATGGAGTAACTCGGGTATGGTGGTGGAGCTTCAACCGGAAGATGTGGCTTCGGCTTTATCCTTTTCGGAAGAGCGACAAGCGGAACAACTTCAGCATCCGGAATTGGCGGTGCTTCATTTTCAGGAGGAGCTGGAACGGCAGGCTTGGCTGCAAGGTGGCATGCGACAGGTGGCTCCGGCACAGCGTATGGCCGACTTTACGCGTCGGAAGCTGAGTTGTGATTTACCGGACAGCTCATACAGCCCGGGATTGATTGCTTCTCCTCTCCATTTTTGGTTACCCGACATCATCAGCAAACGTCTATCGGCTGGCTTTATTGCTTTTGGGAAAAGTTGCCACGGGTTCTTGACCAACGAGGCTACAATGATTGGGGTCGAGACTCGCACATCTGCCCCCGTGCGTATTAGTCGCAATGCAGAGACATTGGAGCACATCACTATACGTGGTCTCTTTCCTTGTGGAGAGGGAGCAGGATATGCGGGTGGGATCGTATCGGCAGGGATGGATGGCGAACGGTGTGCAGAAGCTGTCGGTCATTATTTAAAACGTTAAGGGCATGGAGTCTTTCGAAATTGCCATTATTGAGCCTAACACGCTGACTTGCATCGGTCTGAAAACGCTCTTGGAAGAGATTATCCCAACAGCCATCATCCGGTCGTTCCATTCGTTTCAAACGTTTATGGATGATACCCCTGATATGTATGCACATTATTTCATCTCAGCACAACTCTACGTGGAACATACCGCTTTCTTTTTAGAAAGAAAGCGGAAAACCATTGTGCTAGCTAGTGATAGTCCCCAGTTCCAACTGGCGGGCATTCATGTGCTGAATATTTATGAGGAGGAAGAGGTCGTGATTAGAAATCTACTCAAACTCCATCAGCACGGACATCACAAAGGAGCAAAGATGGAGCATCCTACCCGGCCAACAGTTCATCAAGAGATTTTATCGGCCAGAGAAATTGAGGTATTGGTTTTAATCACTAAAGGATTTATCAACAAGGAGATAGCCGACAAACTGAACATCAGCCTAACCACAGTGATCACACACCGCAAAAACATAACGGATAAGCTTGGCATTAAATCGGTTTCGGGACTCACAATCTATGCGGTAATGAATGGATATGTAGAAGCAGATCGGATATAAACTGATTAAAATGGAGAATTATCCTTAGAAATGAGGATTGATAGCCTTAAACTTTTGTTGTTCTTTTGCACCATAAAAGAACAACTATGAATAAGAACTACTTTTTTACAGTACTTGCTTTTCTAACTTGCGGGTCGTCGTGGGCCGATGATCTGCCCAAAGATACGTTACGCCGAGTGACCCTTAAAGAGACTGTGGTAATCGCTACGCCCAAAGAGAACCGCCAATTACGCGAACTCCCGTTGTCCGTTAACCTATTATCTCCTAAAGAGCTGCAAACAAACCGCATTAAATCGATCAAAAACTTGACTGCCATTGTGCCGAATGTTTTTATCCCGAACTATGGTTCTAAAATGACATCAGCAGTCTATATTCGTGGAATAGGTTCACGCATCAACACACCGTCGGTAGGAGTGTATGTCGATAATGTCCCATTCATTGAGAAATCAGCATTCGACTTTAATTATGCGTCTATTGAACGAATCGATGTTCTTCGTGGGCCACAAGGGACACTGTATGGACGAAACACCATGGGTGGATTGATTAAAGTGTATACCAAATCGCCTTTGAATGACCAAGGGACTGATCTAAAGTTGGAGGCTGCCACAGATCAGGATTATAACATCGCTCTGACTCACCATCATAAAGTGTCTGACCAATTGGCGTTCTCGGCTAGTGGGTTCTATGAACAGAACGGTGGTGCTTTCAGAAATGAAGGACGAGACCAAGAACGAGTGGCCCGCATTCATACAGGAGGCGGACATTTACGCGGACTTTACCGACCATCGTCCAAACTGACACTCGATTTGACTGTTAATTATGAGTATAGTGACCAAAATGGCTACCCTTATCAGTATACTGGAATGGTGAACCAAACACCCGAACCTCTACCAGAATCGGTTGGCCGAATAGCTTATAACCACGAAAGTGGTTATAATAGGAGCTTATTGCATACGGGATTGAATCTTGAATACCAAACGCCGAAGTTCATCATTAATGCCGTAACCGGCTGGCAGCATCTAAACGACAACATGCAAATGGATCAGGACTTTACCACGCAAGACTCCTTTAGCTTGGTACAAAAACAGCGTTCCAACATTTTGTCGGAGGAGCTTATCATCAAGCCGAAGAAGAATCAGCACTGGCAATGGACAACGGGGGTTTTCGGGCTTTATCAATGGTTACAGACCGATGGACCGGTGACTTTCCAACCGGATGGTTGCCTCTTTTTACAGGGGCAGATTAACCGCATGTTCCCGGATCTTAGCAACAAAGGTATGCACATGGGGCTGACTCTACCAAATCAGTTCGTGATTGATGGGCAGTTTCAAACACCTGTACTGAATGCGGCCATCTATCACCAGAGCACATTCCGAGATTTTCTCATGGAGGGACTATCGGTCACGTTGGGCATTCGCTTAGATTATGAGAAACAGCGCATCAGGTATCACTCGGCAACTACTTTACCGTTCACGTTCCGTTTTGATGCGCAAATGGGGCCGACTTCCATCACCATTCCACAAGAGGTAACCACGACAACGGCATTCGACGGCCAATTAAGCCACGATTATGTGCAATGCTTACCTAAGTTGGCTTTGCAGTATGACGTCGATGCTTTCACGAATATCTATGCTTCGATCAGTAAAGGGTATCGGTCCGGTGGGTATAACATACAGATGTTTTCGGATCTGTTACAGAACAACTTATCGAACGGCATGAAGGGAGATTTAAAAGAAGCATTGTTGGCCAATCCGCACGTCCCCGAGATGGCGAAGGGCATGATCACCACCTACCTGACTCCGGGCACAAACCTTACGGATGTTGAAAGTTGTATTTTATACCGTCCGGAGTATTCATGGAATTATGAGATCGGTTCACACCTAACGGCTTTCGACGGGAAGTTATCGGCCGATATGGCTCTGTTTTATACCACGATTTTCGACCAACAGATCTCTCAGTTTGCCGAAAAAGGGATGGGACGCCTCACCGTGAATGCCGGAAAAAGTAGAAGCTACGGAGCAGAACTCTCTCTACGCGCCAGCCTGACTAAGCGGTTGGACGTGCATGCAGCTTATGGTTACACACGTGCTACATTTACCGATTACATCGCCAACCCCAATTCACCTAAGGAGGTCTCTTACAACGGACATGATGTTCCGTTTGTACCGAAACATACAATCACTTTCGGGGCACAATATGCTTGGCAATTAGCCAACCGGTATTGGCTGGATCGTATTCTCTTAACAGCCGACTATACAGGAATGGGGCGCATCTACTGGACGGACAGCAATGACGTGAGCCAACCCTTTTATGGCCTTCTAAACGGGAGCGTTACGCTCTCCAAAAAGCGAACTGGACTCACACTGTGGGTACGCAACATCACCGACAAAGCGTATCGGACGTTCTATTTCGAAAGCATGAATAAAGGATCCTGTCAGCAAGGCAAACCGTTACAAGTAGGAGTTAGCCTACATTGCAAGTTCTAAAATACCACAGTGAATTTAATTGGTTATGTTGGCCGGCTTAAGAAGAAGATTACCTCTTCCCTTAAGTCGGTTTTTTTCGAAAAAACGGTCTTTAAAGTCAGACGAGGTTATCTCCAACTATTTTATGAAAAGCCACTCGTTCGGTTCCATTTGCGACAAAAATAATACCGCACCGAGTAAAACCATGCTTCTCAAGCAAGTGCTGCATAATGGTATTGTCGCGGTGGGTATCTACCCGAATGTTCCGACACTGTCCAAAGCTCCAAGTTAAGCAGAGAGCGCCTATGCCTTTGTGTATGCCGGAAGTGGCCAACCGGTGAATAACGCCGTAAGGCTCATCATTCAGCCAAGCGCCTTCGTAGATTTTAGCATAAGTGGGGTCATCGCCTACTATAAAACAAAAGGTGGCCACCACTTCCTCTTGTTCATCTACACAAACAAAGCTATGTTTATCGGCTATCTCCTTTAAAATGAGAGATTTAGAGGGATAACCATCACTCCATTGAGTCAAGTTGCCATTGGCACGCATGAGTTGACGACTGTGATCGTAAAGCGCCATCACCCGATCAATCTCTAAGGGGTCTGTATAACGAATCTGCATCTCGTTTCTGTCAAATTAAGGGTTATTGATTAATGGCACCACAGTGTGGACAAACTCCTTTTTCACGAAGTTTCACACCACAATGTCCGCACCGGTATTTATAGCTTCTATGAGTTAATAATTTCCGTACAAAAAGAGCCATAAAACAGAGTAAGAAAAGGTAGCCGATGTAAAAATGGGTCATCAAGATAAAAAAGAAATAGCAAAAAATACAGCATGAAAGCAATCCTAATAAATAGAAAATGGCTGCATCGGGAGCTAGCTGGTGAAATAAATCGTCTAAAACAGCCAACAACACAATGATGAACAACCAAATGCTAACTAAAAACGCTGAAAGGACAAAAGGTACATTAAACGGTGACAACGTCGGGTTATAGTAGTAGTGCTGCCAAGTTTCCGGCACAAAGATCTGCATCGATTCATAGATTGTGGCACTAAAAGCCATCAACAGACATAAAAGCAACGGATAAATGCTCGCAATATCATTAAAATAAACCATCTGTAATTGCTTACGCCGGAATAAACGGAATAGATAAGCACCTACAAACAAAGTGAAGATGAGAATAAAATAGGAGACGTGCGTGTTGCTAAAAAAATGAATCGCTTGAGAGATACTATCGACCGGCACAAAGGTGGTCAACATCTCTTTCTCACGTATCCACCCTTGCTCTTTTTGCGTATGCGCGAGTTTGACCCAGACTTGTCCCACTGTATCTGAAGGATGGACAGCAAACTCGGCTACCACTACCCGATCTCCTTTGCGCAGCTTCACAAAGGTATTCTTGATGGGTAAACATTCCAAAAGTAAGGAATCTACGCCAACTTCAAAATTGGCATTATAGCTATAGTGATGCTGATAGAGGTAAGTCAAGGAATCCTTGGCTCGCCCGTTCAACTCCTCTAACTCCTTATCGGGCTGGGTATAATAACAAGCGGTTAATAAAAAAAGTACAGTAAAGGCACTGAAACTAAAAGCAATCGCTTTTTTCCATCGCCCAAACTGCTTTTTTACTGCATCCCTTATCCATTCATCCCCTTTAATCATCGGTTTAATGCTCCGCCTTTACTTTCATCTGACAATTTTTACAATCAAATTCTAACCGGAAACGCCGCCCATCGGCCGAAACTAAGGTATAAGGTTCTTTGTAAGGCGAACGCACATGCTGATGAGTAGGACACCACCCCATACTATAACGCAAGCAGTGTTTGCAGAACATTAAAACAGCCTCTGGAACAGGTTGCTGTTCATAAGCCGGTTCAACGGCTTCAACACCGTGCTCCCGGTAAAATTCAGCAGCCTGACTATTCATGACATTCCCAAGATAAGTCAACGCTTTTTGCACATAAGGATGGGTGGTCTTTTTCCAAACGGCCTCTTCACGTCTATAGGTGATCCGGCGCACACGAAGCAATTCTTCGACCGCATCACGTCGGAAAGCAGCCAAGATGGAAGCCGGTATAAACCAATTATCCGACAAGTCGACCGTTATTTTTTGAACCTCAAAAGGAGTGTTACCTAATTTAGCCAACTGATTTTTCAGGTTGTCCGCTTGCGGGGTACGAGCCAGTTCTTTTGCGTAAGGAAGCGACAAAGTCACCCGACAACCGTCTTCATCAGCCAATGTCAAGCTATAACCCGAAGCATGATCTGTTAATGTCATCTCTAGCCCAAGCTTCCGCTCAGCCGATTTTCTAGAGAGTATCTTTTCAAACTCTTGGTCAAAGTTACGATATAGTATCGTGCGCCGTTTAAGGTGAGGCATCTCTTGAGGATAGAGTTTATTGCTATCGACCCGATTAACACGGAAACCCTGCAAACGGCCTTGTTCATCAAGATAACAAACTCCATCACCATTGTTAAAAGGCTTAACCCCCGATACCACTAGGAAGTTTTCACGTGCCTCTTTAAAGACGCCCATCTCTTCTCCCAAAGACTTCGGAGTATCGAACGAGAAAATCTCTTTATCGCGCCCATGTAAGAAATACGTGGTAAAACCACGGCTAAAACTTTTATTTAATTGCGGGGTAAAAGCATGGATTGTCTTGCCCGAAGAGGCTCTCACAAACTCTGATCGCCGAGCCATGATGCGATCAAGTGCCTGCCGATAAGCAGCCGTTACATTCTTGACATAAGATACATCTTTTAAACGTCCTTCGATCTTAAAAGAAGAGACTCCGGCATCCAGCAGCTCTTCTAGTTCCTGACTCCGGTTAAGGTCTTTCAACGAAAGTAAGTGTTTGTTCTTAATAATTTCTTGCTCATTGGCGTCGACTAAGGTAAAAGGCAGCCGACAAAATTGGGCACACTCACCGCGGTTGGCACTCCGTCCAGAACAAGCTTCACTCACGTAGCACTGCCCGCTGTAGCTCACACACAAAGCACCGTGAACAAATACTTCCAACGGTAAATTCGGGCATGTATCATGGATCTTCTTTATCTCGGATAAAGCCAATTCACGTGCCAAAACCACTTGTCTAAAACCGGCATCCGCCAGAAAACGAACCTTCTCAGGAGTACGGTTGTCCATCTGCGTACTGGCATGAAGAGCTATAGGAGGAAGATTCAAACGCGTTATCCCCATATCTTGTACGATTAAGGCATCGACCCCTATCCGATGAAGTTCGCCAATTAACGCTTCAGTCTCTTCCAACTCTTCATCTTTCAATATCGTATTGAGCGTCACATAGACACGAGCCCGATATAAATGGGCATGTTCTACTAGCACAGCAATATCTTCCAACGAATTTACAGCGGCTGATCGAGCCCCAAATTTCGGTGCACCTATGTAGACAGCATCTGCTCCATGATTAATGGCCTCAAGACCACATTCCAAATTCTTGGCAGGTGCCAAAAGCTCTATTCTTCTTTGCTTCATTTCAATGTTATAGAAATTAGTCTATTTAATATCCTCGATGTTATAAGGAGTCTCCTGGTACACAAAATAGTTCAACCAATTAGAGAATAAAAGGTTGGCATGACTACGCCACCGAACCATGGGACCTTGCTCAAGATCATCATTTTGATAATAATGACAAGGCATCTCAATCGGCAAACCTCTATCTAAATCACGGCGGTATTCGGCATCTAAAGTCAATGGCGAATACTCGGAGTGTCCCGTCACAAAAAACTCACGCCCATTACGTCCCATCACTAAATAGACCCCCGAATCGTCCGATTCTGAGAGCAAGGTCAGTTCCGGCACTTGAGCGATATCCTCTTTGCGCACCTCTGTATGCCGACTATGCGGTACATAAAAGACGTCATCAAACCCACGAAAGATCGGATTCAAGGGATTTAGCACTCGGTGTTCAAAGATGCCGAACATCTTTTTATCCAAGGCATATTTAGGGACACCATAATGGTGGTATAAGCCTGCTTGAGCTGCCCAACAGATGTAAAAAGTCGACGTGACATGTGTACGTGTCCAATCGAATATCTCTGTCATCTCCTCCCAATAAGCGACCTCCTCAAAATCCATCTGTTCCACAGGAGCCCCCGTAATAATCAAGCCGTCGAACTTCTCCTTCTTCATCTCTTCAAAATCGGTATAAAACGCTTGCATGTGCTCTACCGGCGTGTTCTTAGGCGTATGACTCTTTATCTTCATAAAAGAGATCTCAACCTGCAACGGCGTGTTGGATAGAAGTCGGATCAAATCCGTTTCAGTGGTAATTTTTAACGGCATCAAATTAAGAATCGCTATACGAAGTGGCCGAATATCCTGTTGTGTGGCTCGCAATGAGTCTATAACAAAGATATTTTCCCTCTTCAATAATTCGATGGCTGGTAATTGGTCAGGTAAATTTAAAGGCATAAGTGCTCTATTTAATTATCTGACCACAAAAATACTAAAATAAAGCGAATTTAAAGACGTAATCTCGACAAAGTAACACCAAAATAATGAAGCAGAAAAGGTTAATCCCCCAAAAAGATAGCTTTAAATAAGACGGAAGCCCTTTTTAGCTATTTAGAACGATTATAAATTATCCGTTTTTATTTCCGTTTCTCATCGTAAATAGAATAAAACTCCTATTTTTGTTTCTCGAATTATAGTACTAATAATTTTTTAAAAGTTTAAAAACATGGCTTACGTAATTAGTGACGATTGTATTGCTTGCGGAACTTGTATTGACGAGTGTCCAGTTGAAGCTATCTCTGAAGGTGATATCTATTCTATCAACCCAGATCTTTGTACAGAGTGTGGTACTTGTGCAGATGTTTGTCCTTCTGAAGCAATTCACCCTGCTTAATGCAATCTTAAAACAGAAGATAAAGGAACTGCTTAGCAGTTCCTTTTTTTATGCCTTGTTTAAGAGTAATCACGATTCAAAAAGTTATGGGGTAAAGTTACAGTGATCTTGTAACCTTACCCCATATCCTTATATTGTTTTTTCGAATCTATGCGGTGTTCAGCACACCACATCGTCACGTTTGTGATTAATGTAATCGAGCCAACGCCTCTTTGATCCGTCGAATCGCTTCAATGATGTTTTCATCACTTGTAGCATAACTCATCCGAATACAGTCTGGTGCACCAAACGAGTCACCTCCAACACACGCCACATGAGCTACATCCAACAAGTACAATGCCAAATCATCCGAGTTTTTAATGGTATAAGTACCATCACTCTTACCAAAGAAAGAACTACATTTAGGGAGCAAATAGAAAGCTCCTTGAGGAACATTCACCTCGAAACCAGGCACTTCTTTAGCCAAATTCACGATCAAATCACGACGCCGTTGGAACGCTTTACGCATCTCTTCTACTGGCTCCTGAGTGCCCGTATAAGCCGCTTCGGCAGCCTTTTGAGAAACCGAACATGGACCTGAGGTATATTGCCCTTGCAACTTATTACAAGCTTTGATAATCCATTCGGGACCAGCTATAAATCCGATTCTCCATCCAGTCATAGCGTAAGCTTTTGAAACCCCATTAACCACTACCGTGCGCTCTTTCAACTCTGGAAACTGAGCTAAACTCTGATGCTTCCCAATATAGTTGATGTGCTCATAAATTTCATCAGCAATGATAATCACCCGAGGATGCTTAACCAATACAGCTGCTAATGCTGCCAACTCTTCTTGACTATAGACAGAACCTGTTGGGTTAGAAGGCGAGCAAAGAATTAAAGCTCTCGTTTTTGGTGTAATAGCTGCTTCCAACTGTGCAGGAGTGATCTTGAAATCCTGTTCAATACCAGCAGAAACAATCACAGGAACACCTTCGGCCAATTTAACCATTTCTGGATAACTCACCCAATAAGGAGCAGGTACAATCACCTCATCGCCTGGATTAACTAGAGCAAGTACCGCATTACAGATCGTTTGTTTGGCTCCGTTGGCACATGAAATCTGTGCTGCCGAATACTCCAAACCGTTTTCATTTTTCAGTTTAGCCACTATGGCATTACGCAATGCCGGATAACCGGGAACGGGAGAGTAACGAGAATAGTTCTCATCAATAGCTTTCTTCGCAGCTTCTTTTATATGATCGGGAGTATTAAAATCCGGTTCTCCCACACTTAGGTTAATTACATCAACACCTTGTGCTTTAAGTTCGCTACTTTTTTGCGACATAGCTAGTGTAGCCGATGGCAACAAGCTATTTAAACGATCTGACAAATGGTTCATCTTATATCCTAATTTAAGTTTTTTCTAGTAGAATTAATCGCAAAACAACTAATAAAATCCGAAACAAACAAGCAAAATGACAGTTATTTATTAAAATGCAGTGTATGCCCCATTCTTTCCTTTTTCGTTCTCAAGTATCTCTCATTATACGGATTAGGTACCGTTTCAATAGGAACATTTTCAACAATCTCTAAACCATACGCTTCAAGTCCAACACGCTTCACCGGATTATTAGTCATCAGACGCATTTTATGCACGCCCAATTCACGCAAGATATGCGCACCGACCCCATAATCACGTTCATCCGGATCAAATCCTAAATGGATATTGGCATCAACCGTATCATATCCCTCTTCTTGCAACTTATATGCCTCCATCTTGCTCATCAGTCCAATACCACGTCCTTCCTGATTCATATAGACCACCACACCTTTGCCAGCCTTTTCAATCATCTCCATTGCTTTATGAAGTTGTTCTCCACAATCACACCGAGATGAACCAAAAATATCACCAGTCATACAAGAAGAGTGCACACGCACCAAGATAGGCTCTTCCTCTTCCCACGTTCCTTTAAATAAAGCCACATGTTCCAAACCATTCGATTTTTGACGGAAAGCAATCAGTCTAAAATCACCATGTTCAGTAGGCATATTTACCTCGACCCCTTTTTCCACGAGCGACTCTTTATTCAATCGATAAGCGATTAAATCATGAATCGAGATCAACTTTAAATCAAACTTATCAGCCATCTCTCTCAATTCCGGTAAACGAGCCATCGTACCATCATCACTCATGATCTCCATCAGTGCACCGGCAGGATAAAGCCCAGCCAAACGAGCTAAGTCGATTGCAGCTTCAGTATGTCCAGCCCGTCGGAGCACCCCTTTTTCTTGCGCATAAAGCGGGTTGATATGTCCCGGTCGTCCAAAAGTAGCCGGTGTCGAAGTTGGGTCGGCCAAAGCCAAAATCGTAGCCGCTCTATCAGCAGCAGAGACTCCAGTAGAGCATCCCTCCAATTTATCAATAGTCACGGTAAACGGCGTACCAAGTATCGATGTATTATCACTCACCTGTCGATCAAGATCCAGCTCCTTACAACGCGATTCAGTGATTGGTGCACAAAGCAAACCGCGCGCATGTTTCAACATAAAGTTGACTTTCTCGGCCGTAATCTTTTCAGCAGCAATAATTAAATCGCCCTCATTCTCACGATCTTCATCATCTACTACTACGACAAATTTCCCCTCTTTAAAATCGGCAATCGCCTCTTCAATCTTATCTAATTTAATTTGTTCCATATCTCTTATTCTTTATTTTGTTCAATAACTGCAAGTATCTCTCGGTTGGTCGTTACAATACTTTCCAAATCTCTACCCAAGCGAATCCTAAACATCCAAATTCGGAAATAGAAAAACAATCCCACAGGCAATAACGCTCCAATGGCCAAGTTGAGCCAATGAATATGAAACGGTCTCAAGTGAGCAGCAACCGGAATAATCGGGTATTTATTCAAAGCATTCAAGATGGCATGTATTTTACTGTTCGATAATTCATCCACCAAGGTTTCTAATTTGGTGCTGATAGCCATAATTTCATCATCTTGTTCGGCCGTAAACCATAATTTCAAATAATCGGGTGCTTTTTGCAATCTATTTCGTTGCAAATAAACCTCGCAATCCTGCGTTAGTAATATCAGATCATTAGGCAATCTCCGATAATCAGGATCATGAATAATCACCTCTTTCTTAAACAGATGTCTAACACTACGAATGCCTAGAACCTTCTTAAACCAATTCACATAGACATCCATGTTCAGCACCACCGAGTCATTATTCGATTTATACGTCAGAAACAAGCCCAGAGGCAACAAAACCGCACTACTGGTCCACATCCCCATCCAAACAATCCATTTGCCATCACGCGCCATCTTATACCCCGTATTATCTATTATATAATAGATGATAAAAATCAGTACGGAAGCAATTACAGGCATACCAAGTCCTCCCTTGCGAATAATTCCCCCCAAAGGTGCTCCAATGAAGAAAAACAGCAAGCACGACAACGAAATCGTTATTTTCTTATACCATTCTGTTTGGTGTTTACGTATGAGGTAATCATTATTCCCCATCGTATAACTTTTAAAAGTCAAATCACTACCCAGGCTCTCTGTCCGGCTCACTGCAGCAGATAAAATCTTTTGCTTCTCCATTAAGGTAGCTGCCTCAAATAAACTATCCACATCATAATGAGCAAGATCAGCCTGCTTAATCTTCAACGTATCATTAGCGTTTAATCCGAAAGGTGGATTATAAATTCCCCTAGACAACTCTTGGTAATACGCTTGTCCAATACTATCGCCAATAAGTCTCATTGAATCAATAGAGGCTTGTAGCGTCTTCATGTTTTTCACTGTCGACTGATTATTCATCAGACTCGCATCAGCCATATTAAAATCAGAATCAAACTCAATAATCGTATGCTTCTCTCTAAAAGACTCCCTTCGGTAAGGCACATTTTCAGAGCTCATGCTTTGAGATCTCAAATTCTCGAAAAGATCACCACTATAAAGGTGTAGCCAAAGATGTTGCTTATCGGCTGTCATCTCCATACGTCCAGAATCGGCATAAATAATATGCGCATTTTCAAACCCATCTCTCAAGCTATAGATCAAAACATCATAAAGCATGCCTGTTTTGCGATCCTTCTTCCCTACTTTAAGGTTATAATCCGGAATTTCCGAGTAAAACACCCCTTCCGGTATATCCAGTTCAGGCGATTTCTGCTTCATCGAAATCATCAACGTACCAAGCTTAGTCCAAGCATTAGGAGAGATCACATTTTGGAAATAAAAAGAGACCAACACCAAGCCAAAGACAAAAACGATCAAGGGCCTCATGATTTTAATCAATGAAATACCGGCAGCCTTCATGGCAAGCAATTCATACCGCTCACCAAAATTACCAAAAGTAATCAACGATGCTAGCAAGATAGCCAACGGCAATGCAAGAGGAACCAAAGTCAGCCCTGAATAGAAAAAGAACTGAGCCATCACACTCATCTCTAAACCTTTGCCAACCAATTCATCGACATACCTCCACAGAAACTGCATCATGAAGATAAAAAGACAAATAAAGAAAGTCCCCACGAAGAGCATTAAAAAGCTCTTCACTATAAATATATCTAATTTTTTTATGCGCAGCATCTTGAATAAGTTCATCTATTTTAAATGCAAAATTAGCACAAAAAAAGAAGCCCTAAAACTTTTTCATTGAAAGTTAACTAAAAACCACAAGTTCTTCTAAGTTTTGCTACTTGCGAATCCCACAATTCTTCCATATCCTCTTTTTCATCTGCCGCTACAAAATCTGTTATCTCAAGTATATAATCATTAGTCAACTCATTATAAGTCATCTTTAGCTCAAAATAATCCCGTTCGCTAGAATCATCGAGCCAACGAAAACGAATATGAGCAAAAGATCGGATAGCAATAATCTCGGCGGTCCTCTGCTCTGTCTTTCCCCAATAGAACTCCACCCTTTTATCGTCTGAAATCACCTGATCAGCAAACCAATTCTCCAAACCTGTTGGTGTACTAATCGTATTCCATAAAAGATTTTTGGACGCAGCATTTAAGACATACTCTAGATGAATTTTCTCTGTTACCATAGTAATTTTGATATTAGATGTATTAGGGCAGACAAGATAACTACTTTTTTCTAAATAAAGGATATAAAAAGGCTTTATTGTACTTCAAACCCATCAAATCCAATCAAAACAAAGTTTATTACGCCGTAAAAAGAGTATTCGGTTTCTACCGAATCCATTTTCTACTAAAAAAAACAAATCAAACCTCCCTCATTACCAATTATTTAAATCTAAACAGACAAAAATAGATAAAATTAATTAAGGAAATGTTTTGCAAAAATCAAAAAAACGCCTATCTTTGCACCCGAAATCAAGAAACGATGGCGCGATAGCTCAGCTGGTTAGAGCGCATGATTCATAATCATGAGGTCCCCAGTTCAATCCTGGGTCGCGCTACACAAAGAAATAAGGCATTTGAGAGGCTTCCACTCTTGGGTGCCTTTTTCTATTGTTTAAAATGCCGTAGATACTATCTTTGCATTCCCTCAAAAACCGATCGTTTTAAACCTCTCTAAAAAGCAGATCCTAAAAAGCGCTTTTGCTACACAAGCCAAAAAAAAAAAAATTCAGCACATCTTTCATAAAAATGCTTGAATAACCTATATCTAAAGATAGACAAAAGCGATGGATACATATATCCCGACATTTATCTCGCACCTTTTGAACTTATTCCTTCTTAGAAAAAGCGTCGAAACTGATCTAAAAAACCAATATTTGCCCATTTTTACGACTTTCCCATCAAGTTATTGAACGTTTATAATATACACCTGGATGGTGTAGCCAACAAATCTAAAAGTTCCATTTTTAGCAAAATGACCGATTGCACTTGGAGGTAGATTCTTCAGTGAACTAATAAGCCGGTATAAAGAGTTTAAACAGCTAAGAAGAGAGAAACTATCATCCAAGAAATCTGCTCGATCCACTCCAACTAAAAAGCAGCAACACCAGCGCCCTAGCAGCAGCAGTAAAGAACGCCTAAGAAAAGCTAAAAAGAGCTTATTCGAAAGACAAAGCAAGCGACAGAGATACGACAAATCGAAAAGAGGCGATAAAAAGCAAAGGAAAGAGGTGAAACGTCAAGGAAAGAGTCGGCAGAAGAGAGTAAGCAAGAGAGAGTCGGCTAAAAAGTACCAGCCCAAAGAGAAACAGCCAAAAAATGCCAATAAAGAGCACCTAGATAAGAGGCTTACATAGTTGCCTAGCTAAAAGAGACTAGGTCAAAACACCAGCAGAGAGTCGCCTAAATAAAAATGCCAATAAAGAGCACCTAGATAGAAGGCGATAAAAAGCCTAGTTCAAAGAGGGTCAGAGAAAGAAAAGGAGCGAAAAGGACGAAGTCAGGGAAAAAGCGGTTAAGAAGAAAAAGGTTTTAAAAAAAAGACCCTTCGTCGAAGTATTTCTACTCAGACGAAGGGTCTTAAAACGGCGGCTACCTACTCTCCCACAGTTACGCAGTACCATCGGCGTGA
>RZZX01000128.1 GCA_009929715.1 Bacteroidia bacterium | reverse complement strand
CTTTAACTCCTTCGTAGATGGTTTTTACACGGATTTTTAATCCTTTCTTACCTTCCATTTGGTCAGCAATCTTGTCGAGTTTGAAAGATACATACCCTTCTCCCAATTGAGCTGGTGTATCTTCTTTTGCGTTGTGACGGAACTCTAGTTCGATGTAGTTGTCTGATGGGTCCTTTTCGGTTTTTTCTTTGATTTTATTCACGACTAAATTTAAAAAATGCTTCTTGTCGGCAGAGTTCGTCCCAAAATATTGAAACTCGATGGTGAGATACCCTTGCGCTATCCACATATAAGTGGTGTTTATGGCATCATCGCCAATCTCTTTCTCATTTTCGGCTGTTAAATCCACCACGTCTTTGGTCAATACATTCTCAATGCGTTTCACTTCAATATTATAATCGTAGCCCGCAGCTTTGTCTTCAAGTTCCTGAAAGAGGACAAAGGCTCGTTGCCCGTCTTTAGGCTCATACCCACCGACCCATTTTGTGATACCCGGGAACATTTTCTTCCCATTGTCCAACAAGAAATAATAATCTTTATTGGTTTCATCGAGCACCTTAACCGTGCTGATCACAAAAGAATCTACCGGTTCGCTGTCGTCTAGGCAAGATTGTAAAAAAGGAACCAATAAAAGAATAAAACTTAATGTAATGAATTTGACTTTTCTCATACGTTATTTGGTTTTTTGGTTTATATTTGCTGTGTTCATTGAATCACATCTATAAAATTCAATAAACTGAAAAAGACTGCATCAGAAATTGTTAAAAGGATTTAAGTCTTTCTTTTTTCTGTTCGTAATGCAGTATTTTAAAGAATCGCTCATTTATAATGTAAACGTGTGAAGTGAATGGAAGAATTAGAGTTGTCTGACTTATGCAAAAGAGGAGATAACCGTGCTCGCAAAGAATTATATGAACGCTATGCGGGGCGGCTACTTGGCGTCTGCATGCGCTATGTAAACGACAGAGATACAGCTCAGGATCTTCTTCACGATGGCTTCCTGAAGGTATTCAATTCGTTCGATAAGTTTGCTTGGCGTGGCGAAGGATCTCTTCGAGCGTGGATGGAGCGTGTACTCATCAACACCGTTTTTCAACACCTGCGTAAGAATGATAGTTTAAGCCAGACTCTAGAGGTTGAAGAACTTCCGGAAATGTATGAGGAACCCGATGCTTCGGCGGTTGAGATGATCCCACAAACTGTCTTAATGCAGTTTATTAACGAACTTCCTGTAGGCTATCGAACGGTCTTTAATTTATATACCATGGAAGAAAAGTCGCATAAGGAGATTGCTGAGCTGCTAGGTATCAATGAAAAATCATCGGCTTCACAACTGTTTCGTGCCAAAAATACGTTGGCTAAGAAAATAAAAGAATGGGTAAAAAACAATGGATAGAAGAGGGCTTAGTATATGAAAGAAAAAAAACAAGATGAATTATGGATGACTGTCATGAAGGATAAACTCAGTGATTATTCTGAGCCATTGCCTTCTTTCGGTTGGGAGAAGCTCGAACAAGAGTTGGGATCTCCGCCATTGAAAAAAGTTTATCCTCTTTTTCGATGGCAAATGGCTGTTGCTGCCGCAGTATTCCTCGCTGTGCTCTCTTCCGTTACGCTCTATTTTTTAAGAACACCAGCGGCCGATGAGATTCGACGAACTTCTGTGCAGGCTACAGCGGTGCTCCCTGATAAGATGCCTGATGCTACGCAACCTATGGCTCCTATTGCAAAACCAACGCCTATTGGAAAACGCTTGAATCAAACGGTTAAACCTCAGCTTTTGGCACAAAATGATAAGATTGATAAACCTTTAATGGAGGGCGTTGAACAAGTCAATGAAGGGCTTGAGAAGCAGCTCGTTCCCAGTGAAAATACACTAGATCAGTCAGATAAGAACTCAGGAGAAGAGGCTAGCAAAGTGATTCAAGAAGATGAGCCTTTTGTGGAGAAGAGAGTCACTAGGCCATCAAGTAGAGATAAGTACCATCAGCCAATGACGGGATCGACAAAAAAACGCTCGGGCTGGTCCATGGGAGTTTCTGTAGGACAAGCTAATGGCACCTCGACGGAATCGAGGGGTGATATGAGTCAATCTCCCGGTTTCTCACGTCTGAATGTCTTTTCTTCACCGGATGGACTGATTCGTGTTCCTGAGAACCAGAATCTGATTTTTAAAGATGGCGTACCTTACTTGACGAGTGCCAATGAGATTGCTCATGTCGAACACCGTTTACCGTTGACTTTTGGAGTCTCTGTGCGCAAAAGACTAGGGCATGGGTTGTCATTAGAATCTGGATTAACCTACACGTATCTAGCTTCCGATGTCCGCTTGTTGGGCGTTGAACGTGACCTGACACAAAAACTTCATTACATCGGTCTTCCAGTGCGTTTGAATTGGACTTTTGTTGATAAGAAGCGTGTCTCATTTTACCTCTCTGGTGGGGGAGCAGTGGAGAAATGCGTGTATGGCTCACTGGGCAGTGAGAAGCAGACCGTGAAGCCTTTGCAGCTTTCTGTATCGGCAGCAGTCGGAGCACAACTGAATGTGAGTCAGCGTATCGGACTTTATGTTGAGCCAGGAGTGGCTTATTTCTTTAAAGATGGTTCTGATGTTCAGACTATCCGCAAAGAACATCCGTTTAATTTCAATTTACAAGGAGGCATTCGGTTTACCTATTGATTATAGTTAAGAGAGAGTTTATAGAGAGAAGGTCCGCCTGAACACTTGTTGTCTGGCGGGCTTTTGTTTTTAGGAAAACCATAAAAAAGCTGAAAAAACCGTGTTTGCAGCTTTTTTTGTATTAATTTTGTCGCTGCATCGAGGTGACATTAGGTGCATATAACTCTATAAAATAGAAAAAACTTACATGTTTACAGTTATTAAGCGCATGGAAGTGTCGGCTTCGCATAAGTTAGTCCTTCCTTATCAAAGCAAATGCTCTGCATTGCATGGTCACAATTGGATTATTACCGTATACTGTCGGTCTGAACGTTTAAATTCGGACGGGATGGTAGTCGACTTTACTCTTATCAAGCAAAAAGTGATGGAGAAGCTTGATCATCAGAATCTGAATGAAGTGCTTCCGTTCATGCCCACTGCCGAGAATATTGCGCGTTGGGTTTGCAAGCAAGTGCCACACTGTTTTAAAGTAGAAGTTCAGGAGTCGGAGGGTAATATTGCGATTTATGAGAAAGATTAATGAAATTTTTTACAGCTTACAAGGAGAAGGATTTCATACCGGTACCCCAGCTGTCTTTATTCGTTTCTCCGGGTGTAATTTAAAGTGTTCTTTTTGTGATACAGCTCATGAAGAGGGAGAGTTGATGAGCGACCAGCAGATTATTGATGAAGTTTTGCGTTATCCTGCCCAACTCATTGTGCTAACTGGAGGTGAACCATCCTTGTGGATTGACGAGGCTTTGATCGACCAACTTCATGCTGTTGGCAAACGAGTTGCTATTGAGACAAATGGTACACGGGTACTCCCTTCCGCCATTGATTGGGTCACTTGTTCGCCTAAGACCGGCGGGGCACTCTCGGTTCAGCACATTGATGAACTAAAAGTGGTCTATACCGGACAAGACCTAGAGGCTTATGAGCAAATTCCTGCACAACATTACTTTTTACAGCCTTGCTCTGGTGAGAATATCCCCGAAACCATTGCTTGCGTGCTAGAACATCCCCGTTGGCGATTAAGTTTACAGACTCATAAAATGATTCAGATTCGTTGATCTGAGAAAAAGCATTCCCTTATACCGGCTAGATCGTTGCCTCTTATAAGGGAATGCTTGCAGTTTATACCCTTATCGATTGGAATTAAAGCAGTGTGTTTATTATAGCTCCCAATCAGTTGACTACTACCTGCTTGAAATACGCTCTAAGCAAGTGAGCAGCTTTCTCTATTTGTTCGGGCGTATTCTCTTTGACCTTTTTAAGTAAGTAAGGCCGTTCCATGGCCTCATACTTATGTACGCCCAATGTATGGTAAGGTAAAAGCTCCACACGTTCTATCATCTGGTAGTGGCCTAATGTCTCGCCCAACGTTCTGATATCCTCTTCGAAATCGCTATAACCTGGCACTAAGACATAGCGTATCCAGAATGGACGGCTATTTGCTTCTAGCCAAGCAGCAGTTTGCAGTGTCTGCTCATTACTACGTTCAGTGAGTTGTTTGTGGCGCTTCGGATTAACCTGTTTGATATCCAGCAAAACGAGATCAGTCAGTTTAAGTAACTCCTCCACATCTTCGTTCCAAATCCCCCCATTCGTATCGAGGCAACGATGAATATTCTCCTCTTTGAGCATTTGGAAAAGCGGACGTAAAGCCTTCGCTTGGAAAGTCGGTTCCCCCCCCGAAAAGGTGATGCCACCCTTTTTCCCAAAAAAAGGACGTTGGCTTACCGCCATGCGAAGAATCTCTTCGGGTGGAGTAGGTGTTCCTCCTTGCGAAGTAATCGTGTCCGGATTAGCACAATACAAACAGCGGAAATTGCATCCTTGAAGAAAAACGACGAGCCGCAAGCCCGGCCCGTCGAATGTTCCCATACTTTCATATGAATGTACGTTGATCATTAGTCTTATGAATTACATGCGTTCGTGAAAACTGCGTGAAATAACCTCTAATTGATGTTGTCGGCTCAACTTCACAAAGTTGACAGCATATCCAGATACCCGAATAGTGAGTTGCGGATAATTCTCCGGATGCTCCATCGCATCGTAAAGCATGTCGCGGTTCAGCACATTCACATTTAAGTGGTGCGCTCCTTTAGTGAAATAGCCATCCATCATCGTGACCAAATTATCAATTCGGTCTTCTGCTGTAGCTCCGAGTGATTTTGGAACGATAGAGAAGGTGTTACTAATTCCGTCCTGCGAGTCGCGGTAGCGAAGTTTCGCAACAGAGCTCAAGGAAGCGATTGCTCCATTCTTGTCGCGACCATGCATCGGATTCGCTCCCGGTGCAAAAGCCACCCCTTTTTCGCGTCCGTCCGGTGTAGCCCCTGTCTTTGTGCCATACATCACATTCGATGTGATTGTCAGTAGTGAAAGGGTAGGGCGTGCATTCTTGTAGATCGGCAGTTTTTTCAGCTCCTCATTGAAGAAATAGACCAAGTCGATACCTAGATGATCGGCTTTATCATCATCATTGCCGAAGCAAGGGAATTCTCCCTCGATGTCGAAGCCCTCTGTTAGGCCAATCTCATTGCGACGTGCTGTCACTTTAGCGTGTTTGATAGCCGATAACGAGTCGATTGCAATAGAGAGTCCCGCTACTCCATAAGCCAAGTTGATGCGAGGATTGGTATCGATAAACGCCATTTGTGCCCGTTCATAGTAATACTTATCGTGCATGTAGTGGATAATATTCATCGATTCATTGTAGATTCGAGCGATTTCGATCAACACCTTTTTATAGTTGGCCATTACCTCTTCAAAGTTTAAGGTATCGTTATTTAGCACCGGAATACCTTTCACCATGACCGTTCCTGTGTTCTCGCAACGTCCGCCGTTGATAGCAAGCAACAGAGCCTTGGCTAAGTTACAGCGTGCGCCGAAGAACTGAATCTGTTTTCCGATCTCCTGGTATGACACACAACAAGCGATACCATAATCGTCCGACTGACGTACTTCACGCATTAAATCGTCATTCTCATATTGAATAGAAGAGGTGTCGATAGAAACCTTAGCACAGAACGCTTTGAAACCTTCCGGAAGTTCCGGGCTCCAAAGTACCGTCATGTTTGGTTCGGGCGACGGGCCTAGGTTATATAACGTCTGTAAGAAGCGGAAAGAAGTTTTGGTTACCTTCGTCCGACCATCGTTCAATCGTCCGCCGATAGCCTCAGTTACCCAAGTTGGATCTCCTGCAAAAATATCATTGTATGACTGCATGCGAAGCTGACGTACCATGCGTAACTTAATCACAAACTGGTCGATCAGTTCCTGAGCAAATGATTCAGAGATGAGTCCTTTACTTAACTCGTATTCCAAGTAAATATCCAAGAACGAAGAGACATTACCCAATGACATGGCAGCCCCATCTTGCTCCTTCACTGCAGCTAGATAAGCCATATAAACCCACTGGACAGCCTCTTGTGCCGTGTATGCCGGTCGGCTAAGATCCAATCCATAATAGTCGCCCATGATTTTGATATCATTCAAAGCGCGAATTTGCTCCATCACCTCTTCACGTGTGCGGATACGCTCCTCCGTCATCGGTCCAGTAAGCTGTTGTAAATCTTGTTTTTTGGCCTCGATCAGTCTAGATGTACCATATAAAGCCAAGCGGCGATAATCGCCGATGACCCGTCCGCGTGCATAATTATCCGGTAGACCTGTTAAGAATCCCAGAGAGCGGAACAAGCGGATCTCGTCCGTATAAGCATCAAATACCCCGTCGTTATGAGTTTTCCGATAATGTGTAAAGATATCCTTAACACGCTCGTCGACCTCCACACCATTTTCGCGGCAAGCCTTTTCGACCACTTTATAACCACCGAAAGGTTTGATAGCCCGTCTGAGCAACTCATCCGTTTGGAGCCCAACGATCAGTTCGTTTGCCCGATCGATGTATCCCGCTTTATGCGATGTAACAGTAGAAATAGTTGAAGCATCCAGTGAGCGTACACCGTTATTAGCTTGCTCTTCGGCGATTGCTTTCAGGCATTCATTCCAGACAGCTTTAGTCCGTTCAGTCGGTCCTTCTAGGAAAGACGCATCCCCATAATAAGGTGTAATGTTTGAACTTACGAAATCTCTGACATTAATACCCTTGTTCCAAAGGCCATCATTAAAGAGTTTATTTAATTCCATAAAGTATTTATTAGAGTGTTGGTTTATCTTAGTAGTTTTAGAGATTACAAAGGTAGGTGGTTTTTTGAAAAGAAGCCAATAAACATCCTTGTTTTATGTTGATGAGCATCTTTTCTTGCCTTAAAGCAAAAAAAGATGGGTTAAGATGCGTTTTTTTTCTTCATTTGTTTGCGTATTAAAAAACTCTTCGTATCTTTGCACCGCTTTTGAAGGAAAGCACTGCTGAAAAGCTAAACTAAATGCTTGAAAGTAGTCGACTAAATTATTGGAGAGGTGGCAGAGTGGTCGAATGCGGCGGTCTTGAAAACCGTTGTACTGCAAGGTACCCGGGGTTCGAATCCCTGTCTCTCCGCTGAAAGGTGTAAATCAAGCATTTGCGAGATTTACACCTTTTTTTACACCCTAAAAGGTAAGGTCGGGTGTTTTGTTTTATACCACG
>RZZX01000315.1 GCA_009929715.1 Bacteroidia bacterium | reverse complement strand
CTTTCTATACTTGGTTTACGAGTGGCATTGAACGACAACATGTCATTCTTATCAGCCTCTGTGGAGAGTCCAATCTTCAATGCGGTTATGTCGGCATCAGGTTGCACCAAATTCCCAACAGTATCGAACTTAGCAACTCCTCCACCATATTCATATGTGTTGAAATCTTCTATACCGATTTCTAGAATAAATGTTGCTTGTGATAGTAAAACGGCATCATAAAAAGCCTCATACTCATTTTCTGCAGCATCAACCAGATCGAATTGATCTGTGGTTAAAAATACGTTGATATTCCGTTTCTCAAATTCGTTCTTCACGGATTCTTCAACAATCCTATTCCATAGAAAATTATTTGCATTACTCAAGATCCAAACAGTGTCCGTCTTTCTATATCCCTGTGAATTGATATTTGACGAGGCTGCATAGGTTGAATATTCCTGAGCAAACACAAAATTCGCCACCAAGAGAACAACAATGACTGTAACCGCTTTCTTAATTCTCATGATTCGGCTCCTTAATTCTCTCGAATGTAATGTATTGATTAATAATACTTTTCGGAACATCAATTGTCTTGTACCCAGCATCCAGCCAAGATTTACAATGCTGATGTTGTCCATTGGTGTTGTTTGCCCAAAATGATGCGTATTTATAAGCACTTGCAGGAAGAGAAAATCCTAAGCACTGCTCAATGTCAAAGAAAGTTAATGTTATCTCTTCTTCTTTTCTACCGTTCAATCTATCAAATAAAGGCTTGTACTTTTTAAGCTCGGATGAATTCTTAAACACATTTCCATTTTCAGCCATAAAACACCTGATTGCACTGTCTGCGGATTCATCAATAAAGACTGTATCTGCACTTGCTCCGGCGGATTCATATAGTCTGGAAAGGATTTCATAGAGCGCAGGACCGGGAGAATTGACTATAGCAACATTTGTTTTCTTCTCTCTGTTTTCCACCCATAATGAATAACCAGGACATTCCTCATTAACTGACTCCAATTCAAAAATATAGAAGGAAATTTCGTTGTTATACTGAACAACGTAGCTGCCAACGACCTCATCTTCCGAGACCAGCTTTTGATCATTCCTCTTCCATAGAAGTTGGCTAGTATCGGTTAAATACAATAGTGTTTCACTAAATAAATACAGTCTCTTCTTATCTTCATTAGCGAACTTGGTAAAATCCGAATAGATTAATGAATCAATAGATACTTTGAACTTTGTTGAAGTCTCGACGAGCAAGTCAATTAATGGCATGGAGGATAAAGAATCTTCTTTGGACAGGCGAGAAACATATCCGGGAGAAACTCCTGCATCCTTTTCCAGAGCACCAATCTTATAGTCATACCATTTAGTTAAAGTCCTAATATTGCT
>RZZX01000314.1 GCA_009929715.1 Bacteroidia bacterium | reverse complement strand
CGAGGCTCTGTCCGAAGAGGAACAGGAAAGGCTGCAAAAGGCATCAGAAGAAATTTCGCAAAAAACTCTTGAGACACTGAGATCTATTAGAGAGCGGGAAAAGGACCTCAAGGAAAAGATCAAAGAGCTTGAAGGCCAGATTTGCAGAAATGCGATAGGCCCTATCCTTTCAGAGCTAAGGACTAAATATGCTCCGAATAAAAAACTTGAGGAATGGTTTGACGACTTTACGGAAGATATCGTTGCCAACTTCAATGCTTTCCTTGCAGCAGCACGCGACGAAGCAGCAGAAGTGGACTTCACTCGATATGAAGTCAATTCATTTGTCTCAAACAACCCAAATGACGGCGCTCCGGTCATCAGAGAGACAAATCCCATTTATTACAACCTGGTCGGAAAGGTAGAGTACGAAAGCCGTCAGGGCAATCTCTACACTGACTTCAGGAGGATCACCCCCGGTGCCATGCATAAGGCCAATGGAGGGTTCCTGCTTCTTGAGGCAGAAGAACTGCTCAGGCAGTTCATGTCATGGGATGCCTTGAAACGGGTCTTGCGCTGCAGGGAACTCTTTATCGAGAATCTTGGAGAACAGCTTGGTTACATCCCAGTATCATCACTCAGGCCGGAACCGATCCCAATTGACATGAAAGTAGTGGTAGTTGGCACCCCGTACCTCTATTATCTTCTTAACATATACGATCCTGAGTTCCAGAAAATATTCAAGATAAAAGCTGATTTCGACACAGACATGCCGAGGACACAGGAGTCAGAAATGCAGCTTGCTCAGTTTATTGCGGGCTTCGTTGAACATGAAGGGAAGCTCAATTTCACAGTGACCGCCGTTGCCGAAGTTATTGAATGGTCATCGCGTCTGGTCGAGAACCAAAATAAGCTATGCACCCAATTCAACAAGATAGCTGAGATACTTGTTGAGGCAACTGCCTGGGCAAAAGTTGACGGCAAGAGACAGGTCGGACTGGCACACGTCAGGAAGGCGTTGGAAGAAAAGACCTTCCGTTCGAACCTTCTCGAAGATAAGATACGCGAATCTTACAGCGAAGGCGTAATAAAGATAGATACTAAAGGTTCTGTTGTAGGGCAGATAAACGGTCTTACTGTAGCTCAGCTTGTTGATCACAGCTTTGGATCGCCTGTCAGGATAACAGCAAACGTATACATGGGGCAGGAGGGCGTAGTAAACATAGAACGCGAGGTCAACATGACCGGCCCTATACACAACAAGGGCCTTCTAATACTATCAAGCTACCTTGGACGTAAATATGCCCAGGACTTCCCCCTGTCAATGACAGCACGGATAGCATTTGAGCAGACCTACGGGGGAGTAGAGGGTGACAGTGCATCTTCAACAGAACTC
>RZZX01000313.1 GCA_009929715.1 Bacteroidia bacterium | reverse complement strand
GTAAAAAAGATATGAGACAGATAGAAGTTTGCCCCGGCAACTTAACATCGGGATACGATACATTTAGTCCTCCTTGCCTCAAAAAACTTTTCGATGGCAAGCGGGTAAGTCCTGTTTTAGGTTTTGATTACGATGCTGACAGCGTTGATCTTGCTGAGAGCATCAATCAAATATCGGTATCAGGAGTACAAGAGAAGCTATCTGCCGTGGTGCAAAACGGGCAAATTGTCCTTACTCCACAAGGTGAACACGGACGCTACATCATCAAGCCTGCGCCAAGTTATAAAAACCTTCGTTTTAGAAGCTTCATACCCGCAAACGAGCATCTAACTATGCAGATAGCCAAACAAGTGTTTAAGATGAAAGTTGCGGAAAATGGAATCGTGTTTTTTGCTAATGGCGAAGCGGCTTATATCACCAAGCGATTTGATTTTGATGCACATGGAAACAAAATTAAACAAGAAGATTTTTCTTCGTTGGCACAAAAGACTACCGATACGCACGGAAAGGATTATAAATATACCGGGAGTTACGAAGATGTAGCAGCACTATTGAAAGCTAATGTTTCTGCTTGGCAGGTAGAGATGAGTCACTTGTTTACTTTGATTGCGTTTAACTATTTATTTGCCAATGGTGATGCACACCTGAAAAACTTTTCGTTGCAGCAGTCTGTTAATGGTGACTATCTATTATCTCCTGCTTATGATTTAATGAATACCTCCATCCACGTGCAGGACGAGGATTTTGCTCTGCAAGACGGTTTAATCCCCCCCAGTGAACATTCAGAAATATACAGCAATAGCGGACACCCGTGTCAGGAAGATTTCATTACGTTTGCAAACCGCATCGGGGTACTGCCAAAGAAAAGGGACGCTATTATCAAGATGTTCTCTACGAATAATCCGTTGATAGATGAGCTGATTGACCGTTCATTTTTGGATGATAAAACAAAGCGAATGTACAAACGGTCGTATCAAGAGCGATTGAGTAGATTTTTGAGATAGAAATAACAAAAACATTGTTACAATCTTTCATTAACAAAAACCTTTTAATTCCATCGTCACTTCCACCGTTATACAATTATATATACTCTATTTGCGTCACTTAATCAAATCACACAACTCATGGAAATAATCATTAACAAAGAGTAGAAAGAAGAGAGAAAGTAGAGTAGAGTAGAGTAGAGTAAAGCGAGATACCGCATGGACTGGATACCGCATGGACTGGATACCGCATGGCTCAAGGCCTCATCCCATGGGCGTTAAGCTCCGTTGGGATTCTCGGCGTTAAGAAGGTCAAGCTGTTTGAGCGCAGCGAGTTCTTGACCTTTAGCCGAGAAACCCAGCGGAGTAGCCCATGGGGTGCAGCCTTGATTT
>RZZX01000312.1 GCA_009929715.1 Bacteroidia bacterium | reverse complement strand
GCACGTTATCATAGGCTTCCCCGGATGGGTAACGTTTGTAACGAAACTCTCCTTCTTCTTCGAAATTATGGCAAAAATCAAGGATATCCTGTGTCTTAACGGGGATTTCCGGATGGATGGTAACTTCGATGAAGTATAAGTCGCTCTTTAGGCTGGCCAGAAGTCTGTGATGTCCTTTTACCACGTACCAACTGCCCTGCTCCATGTTCACGCTGATCTGATCGAAGGATTCTCCCTTACTGCACTGCTCCAAATAGTTCCGAAGGGTGGTCTCGGTCAGTTCATCGGTGCTCTTGGTCGGATAGATGGACCTGGGGTTTAGGAGGTATTTGTGAGTGTAGGGTTCCTTCTGGTATTTCTCGAACTCTTCTACGATACGGTTGGCGACCACGTCCGGTGTGGCATTGGTGGTGTCGATAACCAGGTTGTAGTTGGCCAGATTCAGATAATCTACTTTATATAAAGAAGCGAAACGTTCCTGTTCCAGGTTCTGACGCTTGATGACGTTTTTTACTGCATCTTCTACGGAGTCGTATTTCTCGGCTCTCGCCTGACGGTTCTCGTCATTGAAGATTCGCTGGCCTACTTCTTCGATGTTCGCTACCAGGAACACCTTGAAGCTGTCCGGCACGAAATGTCATGCCATGCGGGAATCGAATACGACGTTGTCCCGTTCCTTGCCCATCTGAATGCTTCTGTCATCGAGCATCTTGTCGATGGATTTGTCGGTCTTCGCCATTTCGTTCAATTCTACTACGGATACTCCGCGATCGCTGGCGATTGTATGTGTTTCATTGCACCAGCCATCGACTTTCTCCTTCACTCTGATGTTGAGGTCCTCCATGTTTGCAAAGTTATTTCCCTTTATAAACTGATTTTCGATGTATTTAAAAGGGGATTCTATCTTGCCTTTTTTACGGGGCCAGTAGCAGGGGCATGCGTTTAATTCAGTTCCAAGATGTTTTGCCAGCATTAGTGCATGCGGATTGTATCGTATTTCATCCTCCGATTTTGGATGATTCTCAATTACAAGAGCCTTCGGATTATCAATCAGAAGTTCCAAAGTGACGCCTCCCAGATCTTCGTATAATTCCTGAATTGCTTCATAGATGGCGTCTGCATCTACCCTGAGCGAGAAACATACCGCCTTTTTGCGTGAAGCCGCCAGAATCATTGCAAAGCAGTGTACTGGTCAACCTTTTTTGTAACACTTTGTTCGATAAATATCTAATTAAATCGAACCTCCATTGGTGTTAAATAATTATTGTATGAATGTGGTCTAACATAATTGTACCAATTAATATATTCTTTGGTCATTTCATCAAGCTTTTCAACACTATCAAATGTAAACCTGTAATAAAAACAGTTTTTGAAAGTG
>RZZX01000311.1 GCA_009929715.1 Bacteroidia bacterium | reverse complement strand
CGGCTATACACTACCTTGGCTTTGCTATCTTCCTCTTTTCGTGCATAAGGTAGCCGGTTAATAATCATGGATGATACCCCTTTGGCAAAAGGATCGGCAGCAAGGATGGCACAACCGGCAAGATCGAGTGGAAGGGAACTCAGTAATGTATAAAGCATCAAAAAATAGAAGACAAGCCCCACCACTCCGTAAGTCCCGATGTGTGAATCTTTCATAATGGAAAGAATCTTTTGCTTGTCGCTTCCTCCACCAAATCCGTCAAAGAAATCGGCTAGTCCGTCTTCATGAAGACATCCGGTAATCAACAACCTACTTATGATAGCCAGTAAAATGGCAACTGAAACCGGAAAAACAAGGGCGGACGAATATAGTACAGCGGCCGAAATACCAGCGGTTAGCCAACCGGTCATCGCCCAACCGCTGACTACATTTTTAAAATAGTCGCCCGGCACTGATGTAATACGCCAAAAGGGCAGGCGGGTAAAAAATATAAAGGCCGCAAGTATTCGCATATCAGAAATATTTTGTTACTGCCGCATTACTAAATGTATTCATTTCATTAATCATCCTAACAGCAGATTCAACGATTGGATAGGCACAGATGGCGCCGCTACCTTCTCCCAAACGTAATCCCAGGTTAAGAAGAGGTTTAACCTTTAAGTGATCGAGCAGCAATTTGTGACCAGCTTCATCTCCCTGGTGCCCGAAAACACAATAGTTTATAACCTCAGGATAAAGTTTGGATGCTGCAAGCACACAGTTGGTCATAATAAAACCATCTACCAGAATAATCATATTCAACTCGGCAGCCTGCAACATACCTCCTACAGCCATTATCATTTCAATACCCCCAAAGTAACGCATGACATTCATCGCATTTCTCTCCTCTTTGAAGTTATCTAGAGCTCGTTTCAATATGGTATATTTATGCATTACACCTCTCGAATCTAATCCGCTTCCAGCACCAACGCACTCAAGCAACGGAATACCGGCAAGGCAGGTCATCCACATGCTGGATGGAGATGTGTTACCTATTCCCATTTCACCGAAGCAAATAATGTTGCATCCTTCTTTGTGACATTCTTTTACGATTTCAGCTCCAATCTCAATGCATTGTTCAACTTCTAGGTCGGTAAGAGCTGATTCGTATAGGAAATTACGAGTACCTTTACGCACTTTGCGGGAGATAAGTCCGTCTATTGCCGGGAAATCATAGTCGATACCTCCATCAACTACCTTTAGAACAAAATTATGTTGACGGGCAAGGAAGTTGATGCCAGCACCCCCTCCAAGAAAATTACTGATCATCTGGCGGGTAACTTCTTTGGGCGAAAAGCTTACACCTTCATCAACGATTCCGTGATCGGCTGCAAATATAATACCGTG
>RZZX01000127.1 GCA_009929715.1 Bacteroidia bacterium | reverse complement strand
ATTTTCATCCTACAACAGTACCTTTTTCATTAAGCTTTGTGGCACATTGCACACACATATCCAGATCATCACAGATTAAAAAGCAATGGTCACATATAAGACGCTTACATATCGGACAAATATTAAAGATCTCTTTCGCCTGATTTAATGCTTTTTGAAATGCTAAATTCTTTTCCCGGTCATAAAGCGTATCATAAATAATCTTCCGATTTTCATTTTCCGGTTTTTTCCCCGCTCTGGAAAAACGAGTTGGTGTACTTTTCCATACTGTTTTACATTCCATGCAACATAGTGAAAAGCAAAACTCATCCGGCGTAGAACAATCTATTAAATCCTTTTTCGTAATATATTCCACATTTTCAACCTCCTTGTTAACCTCCTTGCTCTATCACCATCCCACTCTCAGTTCTCCCTCCTTATCCATTTCCTTTATTTTTCCCTTATCGGGCGACCACCATTTCGTAATAAAAGCATAGCAGATTCAGAAAGCAAATACTATGGTCGCCATTCGTATATTATGCTTATTCACCAAAATACGAACGATTAGTATACCATATATAGTATATTTCTTTTCCTTACCAACTATATATGTGCAATATCTTTTTGTAAAAATGCAAAAGATATCTGACGGTCAAACTATGAGAAACACGCTCCGCGAGTTTCTCAAGTTATCGCGGCAGTCGCCAAGGTCTCGTGTAAGCACGGACTTTGGCTCGTTGCTCGCGTAAATAAAAAAAGAGCCTGTAATGACTCTTTTTCTTTTACTCAGTTCTGTTATATGTCAGCTTATCTAACTGATTACATTTTCGAAACAACTCAATATACAGCATTAATTCCTCTCTGACAGTTATCCCCAGTTTTCGATTCATATTTGTATTATGCTTTCTCGCTGTTCCAATGCTGATATAAAGTAAAGAAGCAATCTCCTGTATCGTATATCCATCAACATAATACTGAAGAACCATCCTCTCTGACGGAGTCAGAGTTTCCACGCGCAAAGCAAACGCCTTGAGCATTTCTTCTATATTCGGAGGAATGCCTCCATTTTCCAGTTTCTCTGTATTTCTTTTTTTCTGCATAAAATCAACCAGGGCATCCACTTCTGAAATTCCTGATAAATTTTCGTCCGTCAGCGTATCCTCCTGCAGTGCTTTTAAACTCCGAAGAATCGGCTTCACAAAACGCCGGGACATACTGACAGAAACAATCAATAATAAAATCAGGAACAACAACGTACCGATGATCCAGTCCCTTCGATTGTCCGCTGTTAATTTTCTATAATTCGCTTCTGATATCAATGTCAGTACCGCAAGCGGCATCCCATTACAACTCTTCAATTCGAGCAGTTCATGCCTGCCTATATAATGCCCGAAAGCAGTAGAATATGTATTATAATACTTTCCTTTCTTCACTGTCATCGTTCCTGATGGTGAAAGATACGTTTCTTTTGTATCTCCAAACATCGCCTTATCCAGATAGATGTTTCCTTCTTCGTCCATAGGAGCCAGTACTGTCACTATATTTCCACAGGAACTTTCCACCATAGGATAAGACAGCCTGAAATACAGATTACTCATCTCCATACCACACAAACCACGTACTTTTCCGGTACTGTCTAAAACCGGTACATATAAAAGCTGCACATCCTCCCATGTATCACTCAGCTCCAGACGATCTGTCCACAGGCAACCCTCTACCAGCCGGTTTCTATCAAATTTCATAATCTGTTCATAACCTGGCAATGCGGACGTATCAAACTCTAAATTCCAACGGTTATGGAGCTGTATCTGCTCTGCTCTTGCAATATCAACATTTCCCCTGAAAAAAACTACGTGTTGTTTGCTTGTATTTACTGCCTTTAAATCAGACAGCCGCAGGTAGATTCCCATGCGTGATGTATCTGCATATTCCGTTTTCGTATTTACCGTTGCATCCAATAGAACAAAAACTCCACTGCAATACTTCACATCCAATGCAGATTTCAAGGAAGGATACAGCGCAGCCTCCAAATCCATAATCAACTGAGGATTATCATTCAAATCTGAAAATGTCTTTCCATTGGCTGTCAGGCATTGATTCAATTCTTTTGTAATATCTTCCGATAAAGAAATACTGCTCGCCATCATAATATCGGTCTGCTCTGTCATAGTTGACAACGTATTTTTCTGCTGAGCAGACAACATTTCCCGTACTTTATAATCCATTCCCGGAAGGACTCCCAAAATACTCAGTAATAGAACTGTCACTAAAAAAAGTGTTAAAATCACCACGCACCAATAAACAATCAGCCTTTGCTGCATACGGATGCTTTGTCTCTTTATTCCTTTTATAATCTTCCAGAAATTTATTTTCTTTTCTCCCATATGTCAGCCACCTCTTTTTGTCGATCCGACAGACATTATTGTGTGTATGCTGCTTTGAAATCCTCTAATGTCTCTGAAACAAGTTTATCCATATTTTCCGGGTCTTCCAGCCACTCCAACCGCTTTACTGACAATGTTTGCCTGATAAGTTCTTCGAACTTTGTTTCCAGATCCAGATAGGAATCCAATTGCGGAGCAGTATAAAATGTATAATTCTCCTGCGTCTTAAAAAAAGCCTGATAAAGTGATACATACATCGGATCACTTAACTTCTCGATTGTCTCCGGAAGGTAAATATCGAAAGCCTCCTGTTTTACCGGCATATATCCAAGACTGGTCACAAATTCTACATTCTTTTTGGCTTCTGTCAGCCATTTAAGAAACGTAATACAGGCCTTTTCTTTTTTCGGTGTAGATTTCACCGTACAAATGCCGACACCTCGCTGCATGACCATCATTTCCCCCCTGGCAAATACGGGACATGGCATGGAAACAATCTCTATTTTTTCCGATGTGTTATCCGCATAAGTAACCTTGTCAGAATAATATAACACACTGGCTGACGAAGCCACCGATACAATCGAATCTCCCGTTCGCAAAGGTTCCGTTGCATAACCGCTGCGAAGCCATACTCCTCCGGACAGTGCCGCTTTTGCATAAGGTTCCCATACTGTTTGAAATTCCGGTCCGAAAGCCAGATTTTCTCCCTTAAAGAAATTTTCACCCAGAGATTCTACACCTACCTGAAAATAGTTAAAATGATAATCATGAACGAAAAAATTCTTTCCATCATCAGGAATGTCCGGCGTCTGGTTATCTGTCCATGCAGTATATTGTTCTGCCATTGCGAAGAGTCCTTCCCATGTTTCTAAATCTTCCATCTTCGCTCCTGTTTCTTTCGCGAAACGATCAAATGCTGTTTTATTGATAAACATAACTTCCGTTGATTTTGCTACCGGCAAAATAGAAAGTCTTTCATGAATGACACCTTCTTCCAAAAAAGCTGGAATAAATTCGTTCAGTTCTTCTTCTGTAAAATAATCATAATAATCTACAAGTTCCGTATCATCCGGCATCGCCAGAACTGTTTTAGGATAGGAAACAAACATATCCGGCAGTTTAGAAGCTCCAGGATCTCCAAATGCAGATGCCAGTACATTTTCATGTATCGTATTAGTATTTGTAACACTGCCAACCTGTACCCGGATATTTTGCTCTTTTCCAATCGTTTCATTAAATTCATCAATCAGATTGTTTAATGGCGATTCTGTCTGCCCGCCATATACATGCCACAATGTAACGGTTACCGGATCTTCGTTTTTCTTCTGTCCACACCCTGTAAAAACTATAACCGCAATCATTACCAGGAACAGGCATCTTCTTCCCATAATATATCTCATATTATTTTTCTCCTTTCCAGACAGTATCTTATAAACTATCTGACATCTCAACAAAAACAAAACTATAGGATTGAGACACTTTTACATAGTATATGATATCGGTTTTCAGAGCCTTAAGCACTCCCCTTGTGGGTAGTAAAATGCTATTTTTAAAATCCATTTATAATCAGATTTTTCTTTGTAACAGCTATCGCCAATTTCGTTTTGGAATCAAAATTCGTTTTCTGCAGCATATTTTTGATATGCCATTTTACAGTCTCCGGTGATATACACAAGCTCTCTGCAATTTTTTTATAGGATTCTCCTTCCACCACTAATCGCAGAACTGCTAATTCCCCAGGTGTAAAATCACAGCTTTTCGCCGTTCCGATCATCACAACCAGCGGAGTATCCGGATACACGCTCTCCCCTTTCATCGTACGATCCATAACCTCCAACATCTCTTCTTTACCGGCATCTTTATACCAAAAACTTTCTACTCCCGCTTTGCGTGCCCTGTCAATAAAACTGCACTCTACTAAAGAAGTCACAATAATTACTTTTATCTGAGGCATTGTCTTTTTAATCTTCTCCGCTGCCACAAGACCACTCTCATCATTCTCCGTACAGACATCCATCAAGACAAGTTCACACCCGCTCTGTCTGCATACGGTTTCTGCCATAGCTGCGTTTGTGATAGAAGCCGCCAGACAATATCTCTCACTGGACTGAATATAATTTTCCATATCTTCCCTAGCCATACGCTGGTCTTCCACGATTAGTACCCGTATCATCTCCGTACCTCCTTTGGTGTCTTAACAGTTATCGAAAATTCTGACTCCGCACAGATTCTCAATGTACCTCCACATTGCTCCACCCTTTTTCGTATACCGGATAATCCTCCTCCTTCTTTGACATTCTTCTCCGTTTTTTGTCCATTATCTGTGATTACCATAATCCACTCTTGTTTCCCACTACTGAATTTTACATATAGTTCGCTTGCCCCTGCATGGCGGACACAGTTGGAAAGTGCCTCCAAAAGTATTATATCCATCAGTTCGGAAATATGAGATTCCCAGACTTTTTCTCCTGTATAAATAATTTCCACACCCAAAATCTTCGCTCTTTCCTGCACCTGCCTGTGCAGTTGTTCGCCTTCAACAGACTCGTTATCTTTATTCAGCAAGTCTAATGTCTGCTTCCATTGCGAAAGGAAAATATCCTGGTCTGCTTCTGATTCCTGCATCAACATCCGCTGTGCCGCCAGGACGCTATATCCCAGATTATCATGCACTCTCATTTTCATAGATAACATTTCTTCTTCTCTGGTCAGCGTTATTACATTCTTAGAAAGTTCTTTCATAGCCACAGACATTTCCTGAAGTTTCTGATTTTCTTCCTTCAGCAACACTTTGTTCCGATATAATTCCGACACTTCAGAAGCAAGAACTTGAAAAAAATGATCTCCGGCTGTCGTAATAATCTCTTTCTCTGAAAATTTCCACACACTTCCATCCGCAAAGCAGTATACTTTCAAATCAACATCATAAAATACATTCTCTTTCAGAGGATGTCCCAGTGCTTCCTCCAGTTCTGTAATATTCTGTATATCTCTTCCCGCCAGATTCTGGCAAATTTGATACATTTTTCGATTCATCAGTTTAGGCATTCCGTTCCCATCAAAAAAACAATTCCACTCGGCAAATTGTCCAGACTTTCCTGAACTGCATTTTCCCTCAGGCAGCTCTTGCGGTACTTATAAATTCCAAAAATCTTCAATCCCACATATAAAAAAACACCAATTCCTATAACAATTAAAATCACATACTGTATTTTAAATAATATCATGGAATCTTCTTCGTAAAACGCCCGTTGTCACACACACAAGACAGCTGTTATAAGGAAAATAACTATAAGCAATACACTGTCCAACAGCAACATCTTTCTTTGTCTTTTTCCTGTTCCTTCATAAATAACCAGAATCATACACAGCAAAGTCAAAAAAATAAAAAAACAAACAATCGTAATCTGATACTCCGGTGAACAGTTTTCAAATGTTTTTATCATTTGCCGCCACCTCCTCCCAGAATCAGAGAAAGTAGCCATGATCCGTCAAAATCCTGCTCCGCATAAGCTCCATATCGTCTTGCAATTTCCTGCAGATCTGTTTTGCATTCCACACTCATAGACATGATGATCCGCGCCTCTCTGCGTTTCAGATTTACATTAAATGCCGACAGATCTTCCAAAGATTCCTCTATGACTGCTTCAAAAAAATCATAAATCTGCATAGCATCTTCACTTCGTATTTCTTCTAAAGCGGTGGAAAAACCTGCCTCAACATGATTCCATTCCAGATTCTTTATCGTTTCCCTGAAACATAACTCCAACTCTCTTATCGGAAATTTTACTGTCTGCTCCGCAATAAAAATAAGATTACTACGCCTTTTTATATAGGCTCCGATCACAACTATCTTCCCTAATATTTTTTCCCTTTTGTTCTCATCTTCTTCCATAGAATATGCTTCAATGAATTCCGTCAAAAGTTTACTCTGCCTTGCCGTCTGTTTCTGTATTTTGTCATACAGCTGATTCTTCACAGAAAGTTTTTCTACTTCTCTTTTTGTTCTCAGATTTTCTTCCTCAATCAGATTCGCATCTTTTAATTCTTCCTTCCGATCTTCAAGCTCTCTTACGATTTCCTGTAATTCTGACAGGTTTTCCTTCCACAACACATAGCCTCCCAAAATTGGTTTTCCCGACAGCCTGATCCCATTTTCTAACATGATCGGACATTGAACTACCTGCCTTACGATTTCCGGTGCAATACATTCCGAATCCTGAAATTGATAAATGCATTTTCCACTCTGATCTGTAATCTGTGCTGAAATTGTAGATGCTGCAAATAATTGTGCGTATCCTGTATTGGAAGGGATCAATCCGCACTGGATGCAGCTTTCAATGATCAAAGCAAACAGAAGGCATAATGCAGCTGTCATATCGCTTGAAAATATTTTCCAGAAGGGCAGATTCAGATAATAGGCGATGCCATAGACAACCGACAGACCATAAGCACCAAAAAGCATCCAAAGCATTTTCCTGTTTTTAATTTTTCTACACCTTAATAGAATAATCAAGAGTGCCACCAGCAGACATCCAAGATCCCAGGCGACTATAGCATAATACATTGCTCCATATCCATAGACTCCTACTTCATAGGAAGCTGCTTCCCCCAGTCTTCCCTCCGGGAAAGTAAAAACTAACTGGTGCAGATCATTCGTTAATACAATCCCTATCAGAAACAATGCCGGAAAAAACAACAGACACCGTCTTTCCGGTAATTTATAATTCTCCGGCTGCCGTATATAAAATGCCAGATAAAGACTGACCGTAGGGAGTAACAGCATAGGAATATAATAAAGATACCAGGCGTAGCGCAGTGCTGTCGGCATCTCATACGGTATTTCAAATTTACACATACGAACGAGCATCCAAAAAACCATCATCACTGCAATCATTATTAAACAACGACGGGGTTCCTTTTGGATAATTCTCTTTTAAAAAGAAATCGCCCATACCA
>RZZX01000126.1 GCA_009929715.1 Bacteroidia bacterium | reverse complement strand
GGCTCCTTGGATCACTCACTTTTAAGTCAAAATCATCACCGTCCTTGTGGAACACCCAATACGATTCTTTTGTAGCTAATCGGCTGGTATATACACGCAGTGTACCAATCATACCCTCCAACTGTTCCATTGTGTTTTTATGTTTTGTAATATGTTTAATATCAATATATTACAATGTGTAGAAATAGGCGCGTAACAAGTATGTTACAAAAAATTCCTTTATTTTTCAAACCTAATCACATCATCGGAAAGAATTGCTATCAGGAAATAGCAACTAAGCGACTATTATTTCATGATGATATTGCTTTTCTGTTATCACTTCATCTTATCATGATTGACCATCTATCAATCATCATGACTGCACATATTTGTCGAAAATCGTAGTTAAAAAGTGTTTCATGACTTTTCGCTGATTTTGTTGACTGAGCACCCCACTATTGCTCAGAAGACAAATCAGAACTTTTGCCAGTAGATGAATTTTTCTATCACCCGAAATTCAACCATTTATCTTTTGTTTCCCATTTTAAGAATGCCAGAAGATATGCCAAATATTACTCCAAAAGATTGGCTTATTTTTCTTCAAATCAATTTATTAAACAATTATAAATCAGTGTGTTATGTAAATACAGTTTGACTCGTATTTAAAAGAAACAATATATTTTTGCGACCAACATTGACAACGAACACGAGTATTAACAAAAACATCAAATATGGGAAACATAGATGAGAAAAGATTAATGGAGTTGGAGGAAAAGGTTAGTAACCTCCAAAAGAGAATGACAGTTATTGAAGATATGTGCTATGCAGCTAAGGAAGTATTGACTTTGGAAGAAGCTTCAAAATTCCTTGGTATGGCAAAGAGTACGCTTTACAAGCTTACGCACCTCAATACTATACCATTCTATAAACCATGCGGAAAATTGATCTTCTTTGAGAAGGGCAATCTACTCAGTTGGGTGCGTGGTGCAAAGACCAAGAGTGAAGAGGAAATTAGACAAGAGGCAGCATTGAAGCTTCAGGAAATGAATGAACGACCATAATGAAGCTTGACGAACTTACAACCATTATTGCTCAACGTGACCCGTTGATGGCAAATGCGGTCAGCAAGATGGCTGGTTATATTATGGAGCGAACACCATCTGCTTATCCAAGCAAGGAACAGACGGATGCGGTTAATGCTTACCTGCATTCAGTTCTCGGAAAAGACAGTGATGTCATGAACGAGAGAAATTGTGAGCATCGCAGAATTGCCACCATGCAAATCACTATCAATGCGATTCAAGCTCTTGACCATGAACAGTTGAACCGACTTCAAAATGTGCTTGACCATATTGCATATGACAAGGACTATTTCATGCCGGAGCAACATCAAGGTTGGAAACGATAGAGGTCCTTTTTGGCTAACCAAGTATTCATTTCAAAAACACAAAGCTAATAATGACGGAAACTAACTATTATTGTATCGTTCTCTCGGACGAACAACTAAACTTCTTTGCTGGTAGCAAGTACGGCATCGACAGAATGAAGATTCTCAAACTGCTGATTGATTGCACAGTTCAAGAAGAGACCACCTACAAATCGAAAGGCTTTACCACTACGCTTCACATCGGACAGGCAGCCATTTCGGAAGTACAATTGGCTACCCAATTAGGCTATGATAAGAAGACAGTATCAAGACTGCTCGACAAGATGATTCAGTTAGGTATTATCACAACCACGAAGAACAACCGAACGTCTATCCATACTTTACATTGTGTATCGGCATGGTATGTGAACAATAGGCAGATTATGAATCCATCCTATGTGTCCATGAAAGACCGGCATTTGAAGCGAACCTCTTCTGATGAACCGACTGACAATGCACTGGCAAATGAACCCTCCTTATTAGATAAGGAAGGTACACCTGACAAGACGCATAAGTCTAAAAGTAATTTCCACAGCCACGAAAGCAAGGCTAACGAGACTGATGGCACAGAGCCAGGGGTAAATCATTTCCCTATCGTTCATACTGACAAACTCTCAGAGAATGTCGAATGTCCTAAACAAGTGATTGAACCAACCGCAACACCGAACGATCCAGAGGCTGGAACTTTCGATGCGCCGCAGCTTTCCAATCCATCTTCCACGGATAATATATGTAATGAAGCTGAGAACCTGACCGTTGATAATGATATTCACAGCCACGATGCAGGACAGTCGGCACAATCGAATTCAGAGGCTTCTGGCAACGCTTAAATGGCAGTATCTATCTCCGATGCCTCTACCGCTTCAAATCCATCTAACAACGCATAAATGCCGCTGGCTAAGTAGGTTTATTCCGCTAACATCAGTTATCGTAGACCGAAACCAAGGTAGTAAAACGCACGGAGTGACCATAACTTTTGTAGGGGATTACAAGAAGTGCCAATGTCGTACAAATTCGCTTCGCTCGTTCATACGGCATTAGCTTTCTTGCAACGCTCGCAGGCTCGCATTGGTTAGGTCACTTTTATACCAACAACCCTTCAAACACCCTTTGTAGAATGAAGAAAGAACCCAAGATACAGGCTCCAAGACGCACTGAGCGACTGGAAGCCAGATTAACTAACGAAGAATTTAATAAGGTCATCGCATTGGCTTCTGAATGCGGTCTATGTATGAGTGAGTACACCCGTAGGACGGCTTTAGGTCAGCACCCACGTAAGCGACTGTATGACCGTGAAATCGAAGCCCTATGCAGTCTGTCCGATGCAAGAACCGACCTTATCAAGGTAGCTGCTGCCGTGAAAGGCATTCAGAACGATAAGCGAGGTCTGTTATTCAAAGATCCTGCTTTCGTTGAAAGTTGGATGAAGGCAGCTTTACCATTGATAGAGCGATGGGGCAATATTATCGAACAGTTGAATCAATAATTTAACCAACCGATTTATGATAGCCTGTGCACACTGTATTGGTCATGGCAATAATGCCGTGAATTACTCGGTCTATAAAGACCGTGCAGACCTGGTCAAAGTAAACTTTTTGTCCGATGACATCACAGCAGAAGCCATGTGGCAACGTATGCGATTTCATTTGGCTAAGGTAGCTGCCCAACATACCAAGGGAAGACCTATTAAAGACACCGCAATAAGAATGGAAATTTCCCCAACCAGGGAAGAGACTGCCGGATGGACAATGGCTGACTGGGAACATTTTGCAGATGAGTTCATCCAAGCATTTGACTCGGTAGATATGTCCGACAAGACCAAACGTGCCAGTTCTAAAGCTACCCATGTGGCTAACAGCCAATATGTGGCTTCACTCCATCATGATAGCAAATCTGGTATTCTGCACCTTCATATCGTTGCCAACCGTGTGGACATGGACGGCAATACGAATGATGGTCATTATGTTGGAGAACGAGCTGTCGCTGCTGCGGATATTGTGAATCTTAATCGTGGATGGGGTAACCCGAAAGATATTGAGCAAAAACACTTGGAAGAGATTTCGGATGCTTGTATGGAGATACTTTCTCAGATGGATAGATTCAGTTGGGAAATGTACGGAAGGAAGTTGGCTCAACGAGGTTACAAGCTACATTTGCATCGAGACTCCAACAATAAAGTAGCAGGATATGCCATTATGAGGGGCAACTCCAGTTACAAGTCTTCCAAGCTTGGAAAAGGTAGAAACCTGATGCCATCCACCATAATGAAGACATGGACGAAGCTACATAGTGAGCAAGGTACAAAGACTATCGTACCTAAAAACGAGAGCAAACCAATGACAGCTACCATTCGAGAGCCGAAGCCAGTTCAGAAGCCAGTTATACCGAAGCCCATGCCGAAACTATGTTCATTCACTATTGCTACCGATGAATATCATAGGTATCCAATTTTTATTCGTGAGGATGCTGACAACATCATAAAACAGAACTGTTCCGTGCCGGATGATAATGATACCGCAACGATGGAGAATGTAGTGAACACTGCTCGCTTACTTTTTGCAGGTTATCTCGATGCAGCAACGAGTATGTCATATTCTTGTGGCGGTGGAGGAAGTGACCTTAGTGGCTGGGGAAAAGACAAAGACGAGGATGACCTTAAATTGGCTCTTCGTTGCGCTCAGATGGCTCATCGTATGTGTAAACCAGCAGCTTCGCGAAAGTGGCACAGATAGTAGAAACTAAAACAACAATACAATTATGGGAATACGTACCAGTTCAAAAGACCACATAGATATGGATGACTTGAAGAAGACAATGGAGCAAGCAATTATAGCGGCACCGCAAGCTGAGCAAAAAACCGATAGAGAATTTGTCAATGCGTTATCGGATGCAGTATGTTTGGGCTTAACAGAGTTATTTCTCCACTATGAATATTCTGTAAAAACGACATTTTCAAAGGTCGAGAATGAGCCGCAGAAGAGTATCGATAAAACCACGAAGGAGCTGAACAAAAAGGTGGCAGATTTCTGGAAAACTGATGAATCTTTGGATGCTGTTATCAAAAGTAACGAAGATACCAAAGTTGAGAAGTTGGATGCAATCATCACGCTGTTGACTGACATAAAAGCCAGCTTACAGCCAGAACAAAATACAGAGCCATCGTCCGAATCTTCTGAATCCTTACCAGCATTCAATCCAGAAAAGGGCTTTTGGAAATGGTGTGGCGTGTGTGCCATGTATTGGTGGAAGCAATTGTATCATTCTCCCCATGTTCGTGGATTCTTGGAAATCTGTGGCGTGTGTATTGCCTGCATTTTGTTTTTCTTGTTCGGTTTATTGGTCAGCGAGAACGGTAGGTTGAGGGGTGAGAATGCTCAGCTGATGTATATGATTCGGTCTAAATAAAATGCATGAGGAACTCCTGGATATTACTATTTTGAGCAATAGTATTACCTGGGAGTTTATGAGTACCGAGTCTTAGTCAACATGTATATGAGAAAGCTAAAGTTGCATAGACTTATCGGATTATAAAACGGGAAATATGAAGATTGTGGAAACCACACTTCTCGTTTATCGCCCCAATCGCAGTCCAATTAAAACTGACGATACCAGCTACATCTTTGATAACGGCATGCTGCCTTTGAAAAATGGATTCAGTAGATAACTTAAAATCAAAATAGATATGAAAGAACCCCAAGACTTTTGTATTCACTATTACGATGGCAGCTGCCCTTGTAAAATTTGTGAGGATGTTGTAGATGATGATACACCCATCTTAACACCTCCATGTGCGTTTCCCTATGAAGTCACAATATATCCCGATGCATCGCCCGAACCCCGATATTATGAGGATTACTGTTTGCATTATAAGCAGCCCAAGAAATCTTGATAACTGTATGTTTCCTTTGGTATAAGGCTTCGGCTATATGGCAAAATCAAAGAAATTTAAACTCAAGTATCATGATTGCCGCTTCGATTCCATTTGGACTTATAGAAATGTTTTCAACCTTGAGATTTCTGTATTTATAAGGCATAATAGATTTGAAGTCAACAACTATCTCTTCATTCCTTAGTGTTACTCCTTTTTGTGACCCCAATACTTTCTTTATTCCTTTTCGTGATATCCAACCTGATGTATCATATTTCAATTTAAGAACATTGTCTGTCAGATCAATAATTGTGAAATACCAATCTATACTGAACGATAAAATGAATGATTCTTCTGTATGAAAGGAAATGCTGTTATCACCATTATACCGAAGAGACAAACTTCTTTTTGCCATAATCTCAGCTAACGATGTTATTTCTTTGTAATTCAATGATATTTTCATCTTTGCTTGTATTTGTTTGGTATATCTTTCTCAATGAGTTCCTGCAGTTGCAATTTGGTGGGCTGTTGAATATTTACGACCCTTCGAGCATGATTCATAATCATTTCCTCAAAAATATTCCTAACATATCTTCCATTTGCAAATTGAGTTTCATTTTTCTTCTTTTGGCCGTCAAATATCAGAGCAAGTTCTTTTTCTGAATTTTTAGATAAAAAATACATTTCTTTGCTAGCCATTCTTTTCAAGATATCCAATAATTCTTCAGAACTATAATCGTCAAACTCAATAAACGTGTTAAATCTAGATTTGAGACCAGGATTAGATTCAAAGAATTTTTGCATTGGCTCTGTATATCCTGCAACAATTACAACCAAATCATCCCTATAGTCTTCCAAAGCCTTTGTTAGTTCTGTCAGGCATTCACGACCATATGAGTCAGAGTGATCATTTTCTGTAATACTGTATGCTTCATCAATAAAGAGCACTCCACCTTTTGCATTTTCAATAACTTTCTTTACCTTATGGGCTGTCTGTCCTTGGTAACCCGCAATTAAATCAGTTCTTGAAACCTCAATAAAATGTCCTTTTGATAGCAAACCGATTTGCTTATAAATTCTACCAACTATTCTTGCCACAGTCGTTTTTCCAGTTCCTGGATTGCCTGTAAATGCAAGATGAAGAGTACTTTTTGGAGAAATCAAAGACATTTTTCTTCTCATTAATTGCACTTTTTGATAAGCAATCAAATCCATTACTTTTTCTTTAACTCGATTCAAACCTACTAGTTGATCTAGTTCGGTAAGCAGTTCAGAAAGCGACTTTTCATCTTCAGGGTTAGAAGGTTCTTCTGCTCCAACGATTTCTTGAAGACTTCTATAGCCGTATAATTCCAGAAAGCTTTTGTTTAATGCTCTTGCGACATCAATAACATGACTATCATGCTTATTCTGCGCAATAATATTAGACAGCATCTTGCACAGTGCTTTTGCCGCCTTTTTATCTTCATGTTCAGCCACTGAAGTAGCGCAATTAGTCAGTTTCCCATTGTATTGCACAATAGCATCCAATGAAGACGCATGTCCAAGTAGTTGACCTTTATATTTTTCTATCATATTACACCGCATGTATGTAAAATTATCAAAACCAAATTTGTTAAAAAAGATGTCCCTGCAATTGCATATGTCCACTTGAACTTTTTCTCATTAATTGAGTTTGTTTCGCTTATTTGTTTGCGTAAATCTTCAATTATTCTCTCTAATTCTTCTTTGTGCTGTTGTTCTGTGGTAGATAGTTCATTTACCTTAGTCTCTGCTGCTTGCTGGAGTTCTGAAATGGACTGCTCCAAGTTTGCCTTGTCATCAGCCATCTGAGTTTCAACCTTCTGCTGGAGGATAGTCATGTTCGTACCAATGGTGGCTACGTTCGAAGCAAGGCTCTCACTCATTGATCGGTCTAGATTGCTGATACGCTGACCGATGCTCTCCACGTTGGAAGCCATGCGAGTATCAAGAGACTCTGCATAGGTTTTGTGCTCGGCAAGGGTCTGTTCTATCTCTGACTTGTGCTGTTGCTCAGTGGTTGATAGTTCATTTAGC
>RZZX01000310.1 GCA_009929715.1 Bacteroidia bacterium | reverse complement strand
ATTTATACAGGCTCTATTGGAAGAGAGGGACAAGCTTTTTCAGCAGAACGCCAGATTAAGAAGCCAGTTGGATGGTTATGCTGAAGTTGATGCAATGAAAGCCTCTTACGAAAAGACGATCAACAACAAAGATATTGAGATCAGATCACTCAAAGAACAGGTGGAAAGACTTCTTCGACAGGTGTGGGGGAAGTCCAGCGAGCGTTTTATAAATGAGGATCCCCTGCAAAGAAGGCTTGATTTTGATGGTCTGGATTTACTTCCCGAAGAAGAAGATCTGGCTAAAAATGCCGGTAAAGAAATAGAGGAATACAAAACGAAAACGGTTGTTGTAAAGATTAAAGAGAAGCCTGTTCGTAAGGCTCTTCCCGAAAACCTGCCTCGGGTGGAAGAACACATCTACCCTGAAAACATTGGTCTGGAGAATTGGGTGGAACTTGAACCGGTAGTTACAGAAATCCTGGAACATGAACCGGCTAAGTTCTATGTCCGCAGAATCATCCGCCACGTCTACGCAGTAAAGGATAAAACCGTTGATGTGGAAACGCAAATTGTTACAGCCCCAATGCCCGTGTTGCCCATTGCCAAAAGTTATGTAAGCTCTTCTCTTTTGGCTGAATTGATTATTAATAAATATGTAAATCATCTTCCCTTTCACCGTCAGATTCAGATGTTCAAGCAACTGGGCGTATCCATCTCTCCCTCTACAATCAATGATTGGTTCCGGGAGAGTGCCAATTTATTAAGACCTCTTTATTACAGGCTGCGCGAGTTGGTCCTTGCCACTGATTATATACAAGTGGATGAAACAACCATCCCTATCGTCCATGAAGAAAAACACAAAACGGTAAAAGGATATATCTGGATGATTCGGGCGGTGATTCAAAATATGGTTTTTTTCCATTATGATCAGGGTTCCCGGGCGCAAAAAGTAGTTTTAGGACTGCTGCATAACTTCCAGGGAGCTTTGCAAACGGATGGATATGAGGTTTACGCCATGTATGAAAATAAGAAAGGAGTTTTGCCCATTGGGTGCTGGGCACATGCCCGGCGCAAATTTGAAGAGGCATTGAAAGAAGATCGGGTCAGGGCGGAATATGCTTTGACGCAGATTGGCATGCTCTATGATGTGGAACGGCGGGCAGATCAGGAAAAACTGTCGTTTGAAGAGCGTGCAGCTTTACGTACCCGCTTGTCATATCCCATCATGGTGGCCTTCGAAAAGTGGATTGTAAAAGAGTACCCCCATGTGCTTCCACAAGGTCGCATTGGAAAGGCATTGAAATATACCTACAAAATCTATAACAAGCTATCCCGTTACCATTTGGACGGAAGATACCGGATTGACAATAACTTAGCCGAAAATGCCATACGCCCCATCGCTTTGGGA
>RZZX01000309.1 GCA_009929715.1 Bacteroidia bacterium | reverse complement strand
ACAGATCCGCACATCATGCGCATTCTGCCAACGCCACCGCCAAAACCAGCAGCTATTTTCAGTGCAAGTTTCTCGTCAAGACCGTACATATCTGCAAAGGCTGCAACTACGCTCTGGCAACAGCCATAGCCTTGCATGAAATAATCTACTGCACGATCCACTCGTGCTTCCAGTTGTTTATCTTGTAACATTACTAGTATTCTTTGATTTTGCCTTTTTCCGTGATGATGAATATCTTTCTGCAATCAAGATCTGCGAAGTGTTTCTTGATAGAAGCTTTCTTTTTTAGTTTAGTATGGCCAAATACTTGATAGATATTCTTCGGATAATCTGTATTCTTGTCATATTCATCTAAGTCTGCCCATACACACGAGCCAGCTTTATCTTCACCGCCTCTTGCTTTTGTCAGTTCCATAAGTGCATTATCAATGAAGTTCCCAAGTTTATCTTTGTTCTCAATATATGCATTTAATGTATCACAGATGATACTAGCCTCTTTTGGTACTTGTTTGAAATGTTTAGTCCACCATGATTCGTGAATACCCGCATGGGTAAAGAGAAATGATTTACCTCCTAAGTCTGCATGTGCTGCAAGAGAAAACATCTGCAAATTGCTATGTATGAGATCATGAATATACTCTGCATTCAAAGTGTCTTTTCTACTGAAGTTATAAAAGGTATCAAGGTAGTGAATCTCGTGATTGCCAATCAGCAAGGTTACTCTATTGGGATTTAAACGCTTGAACTCCAATATCTCCTTGAAGTTTGATAATGCTTCCTCTTGAGAAATACCTTCTTTCGAATAGGGATCAAGATAATCGCCCAGGAAAATGACTGGTAATTCTGTACTCTTAACGTATTTCCAAAAGGAACGGCCATGTACATCTGGTACAACGAGTATCTGTGCATTTATGCTAATGCTAAACACAAGCATAAGGCAAATAATGGTTCCTATTTTAGTAACAGTTTTCATTTCTTCTTTTTCTTAGGGTAGGGAATCAAAGGTAACAAGGCCTGCAAAACAGGGATTGCTTCATCTTTGTGTTCAATGTTGAGGATATAGTGTTCCTTGGCACCATCATAAGGATAGCCTGTCTGAGCATCTTGCATCATGTCAGAGATAGCAGGAAGCATTTTCACATAGCAGATATTATCACAAGCAAGGATGATAGGCTTCTCGTCGATGTAGATCATCCAGTCGCCAAACATCTTTCTTGTTCGGATGACGCCCACACCTTCAAGTTGTGAGCATATGAAATCAATAAAATCTGTAGTGCAAGCCATAAGCCATTATTCTATTCTTACCCGTTGGCGGAATTAAATTAGCGCATATTTAATCCTTCCAATAGGTCTATTGTTCATTTTGTTGATGTATTGCAAAATCGTAAGAGCGCTAATC
>RZZX01000125.1 GCA_009929715.1 Bacteroidia bacterium | reverse complement strand
AAATAGGGAACCTTAAAATACGAGACTAATAAAAGGAAGAAGACTACATAATTCCTTCGTGTATGATACCTACTAAAATAGGCTTCAATCCGCTAACAAAACACTCCACAGCAATCACCATTAGGATAAGACCCATTAAGCGCATCATCACATTATTCCCTGTTTCACCAAGGACTTTTACCAAACGAGTAGAAGCACGAAGGATAAAAAAGGTAATCAGATAAATCAGAGCGATCATCCCAATTAAAATACCTTTCAACTCTATAGTATGAGCGTCTTGCATCAACACAATGGCATTGGCTATGGCACCAGGACCACAAAGCATCGGAATGCCCAAAGGGGTAATGGAGATGTCATCGGCATAGGTCTTAATCTCTTCATTGTTAAGCTTCATCGGTGTATAACGCGCCTGAAGCATATCGAAGCCAATCTTAAAGATGATCACCCCACCAGCTATACGAAAGCCATTGGTGGAAATTCCAAAAAACTTAAATAAGAACTGTCCGGCAAAAACAAAAACCATGATGGTGAGAAATGAGACAATGGTAGCCCGACGAACAATCGATTTCCGCTCCTGATCACTCATTCCTTGAGTCATGGTTAAAAAAACCGGCATCGTACCTAGCGGATTGGTCAACGTGAAAAAAGAGGTGAAACAAAGTAAAGCAAAAGCTAATAAAGTACTGTCCATATCATTCTTTTATTTATAAATGTAATTCTGTGATTAGTTCACGCAAGTCACTAATTTGATAGGTGGGCCGGAAAGGCAAATCGGTGCGCCCATCGATGTTGTAGTACACCTGATGCATCTCCACTCCCCGCGCGCCAACAATGTCATTTTCCCAACTGTCTCCAATCATCAGCGACTCTCGCTTCTCTGACTGAGTAGCCGATAGAGCAAAATTAAAAATCGGCGCCCAAGGCTTCATCACACCAATGTCTTCGGAGAGTATGACTTTCTTAAAATAAGAGTCAACACCTCCCGATTGCATTTTTGTAAACTGAAGTTCTCTAAAACCATTTGACAAGATATAGAGATTGTAGTGGGGCGATAAATAATCCAAGACTTCCTTCGCGTGTGGCATTAAACAACTCTTAGTGGGAATTTGTTTAAAGAAATCGGCCGAATATCGTTTCGACAACTCTTCATCTTCTACCCCAACGGACAGAAGTGGGTAATAGAACCGCAAACGGTTTAGCTCCTCTTTAGTAATTTTTCCATTACCATAATCGGCCCATAGCTCCACGTTACGGGACTGATATAAACAATAATAATGATCGAACGAATCAAAATAACGACCTAAGGCATGCGCCTCATAAACCTCTTCAAAAGTCTCGCGCGCATTTTGTGAGAAAGCCCAAATCGTATCGTCCAAATCAAAAAATAAATTTCGATACCTCATGCTATAATATCTCTCTGTTTTTTCCTAATAAAATAAAGAGCCAATGTGTTAACCGTTCTTATCGTATCTCAACACATTGGCTCTTTCACTCAAGTTAACCGGAAGTCATTACTTCACTTGAATCACCAAATATTTAGAAACACTCCAAAATTCTTTAGCATTACTGATCTTTAAAATCAACTGTCCTTTATCATCCTTAGCTAACTCATAAGATCCTGCCGGATGAGAGGTCAACACCTCTGCCCGCTTAGAGTATAGCTTGATCTCCTTTGTTGTGCGAACATCTATTTGAGTGAAGTAGTCTTTGTTGAAATCACCACTCTTAAGCACGTCACCGCTCTTTAAAATCTTTTGCGATTTCAATTCAGACTTCGTTCCAAATACAAACCAAGCAGCATTTAAGTTTTTATCTTGCTCGGCTACGGTTTTCGCTTTCGCTTCATTCTCAGCAGCCAAAGACTCCTTATCGGCTGTCAAACCACTTACAGCAGCATCCAACTCCTGAATACGAATATTCTTTGAAGCCAACTCCGCTTGTAACTCCTCGATGCGTTGCTGTTTAGAATTTAGCTCAGCTGTCAATGCTTCAACCGCTTTCTTTAATTGAGAAGAGTTATATTTACTACTTTTCAACTGAGATTGCAATTTAGCAATTTGCGCTTTGTTTTCTTCCATTTGCTTGGTGATAAACTCGATATCAGAAGCAATCTGTTGTTTCGCACTTGCCGCATTCTCTGTAATGGTACCACGTTGTAAGTCAACCCGATTCTCTGCTGCATTAATTTTACGGAACCCATCCTGAATATCATTAAAAGTTCCCATCATATCATCCAGCTCTGAGTTGCGCTGTGCCAACTCCATCAACAACGAATCATTTTCGGCTTTCAAGTCTTTATTACCACTTTTCGTTCCATCGCACGACGCCATGATAGCACCGCACACCAATAAAATAGCTAACTTTTTCATACGTTTACATTTTTAAAACTCAAGTTATTAATCACCTGTTCCTGATACGATCATGACAATCTCTCCACGAGGAGGAGTCTCTGTGAAATGAGCAATCAGCTCACTCAATGTACCACGAACAGTTTCTTCATACATCTTAGATATTTCTCGCGAAACTGTACCCTGACGTTCTTCACCAAAATATTCGGCCAATTGCGTCAACGTTTTAACCAAACGGTGTGGTGACTCATAAATCACCATCGAGCGTTTTTCTTCGGCCAAAGCCTTCAGTCGGGTCATCCGCCCCTTTTTCTGAGGCAAAAATCCCTCAAAACAGAACCGATCAATGGGCAGTCCAGATGCCACCAATGCTGGCACAAAAGCGGTTGCCCCTGGCAAACATTGCACCTCAATGCCGTTTCGAACGCACTCACGTACCACCAGAAAACCCGGGTCTGAGATACCAGGTGTACCAGCATCGGAAATAAGAGCCACCGTTTCTCCGGCTTTTATTCGGTTTACAACACTTTCCACCATTTTATGTTCATTGAACTTGTGATGAGACTGCATGGCATTTTTGATCTCAAAATGCTTCAACAGAACACCCGATGTTCGCGTATCCTCGGCCAATATTAAATCGGCCTCTTTCAGCACCTTTACAGCGCGAAAAGTCATATCATCTAAATTTCCTACGGGAGTAGGCACCACATATAACATTCCCATATTACCGGTAACACATTTATCTATTAAAAAAACTTTTGTACATGCATCTGTAAATCAAGCCAAGCCTCGTTGTCTTCTTTAACCTTCAGCTCGGCCAACAGAAAAGCAATTGCTGTCTGATAGCTAGACATAGCTTCTACTTGATGCAAAATTCTATTCATTCGTTCATAATCTCCACCAAAAAGTTCTTTAGAGAATCTAAACGAATCATTCAAACTCAATGAACGGCGCAAATCTGAAGTCATCTTGAACCGCTCGCCTAACACAGGCATTTCCGGATATTGCATCGACAAGAGTTCGTCCCAAACCCGATCGTCCAAACTGCTCTTATCAGCAGTCTCTTGCTTCACAAACGATTCTTTATCCGAATGAGCTTCTTCCGATTCGACTTCGACCTCTAAAACGAGTGGCGTTGGAGAGACAGCAAGTTCTTCTTCAGACGCTACAACTTCTTCCTGTATCAAAACATTCTCGACAACGAAAGAATGAGCGTTCTCTACATTTTCAGGTAGATTTTCCTCAGTAACTTCTTCCTTAACAGAATCACCCAACAACGGTGTCGCAGGTCTCTGTTCTTCGAGCAGTGTAGCGCCTTTTTCATCAACCGACACCACATCCGTTTCATCCAATTGATCCAATAAGTCGTCTAAGCTTGCACGCATGCGCACTATTTTCCGTCTGACGACTTGCTTCAAGGCACTATTCTGTTCACGAAACATGGTATCAACCACGCACTTGAGTTCCTGAATATCCAATTCTATGTCAGTGAGTAATGTTTTCATGATTCTCCATCCTTTTGTTAGCTAAACAATGTCGCAAATGTAGAAATAAATAATGAAAAAATGCCTTAAAGCCAACAAAAGTGTTATTTTTGCAACTAAATATAACAGACGAAAAGATGGTATTATTTTCAGAAGATCATAATCAAGAGACTCGAAGAAGAGGAAGAATAGAAGTCATATGCGGTTCTATGTTTTCGGGAAAGACCGAAGAACTGATCCGCCGACTGAAACGGGCTAAGATAGCCAAACAACGTGTAGAAATATTTAAACCGGCTATAGACATCCGTTATTCTGATGCCGATGTGGTGTCACATGACAGTAACTCCATCGCTTCTACGCCGGTCGATTCTTCGGCTAGCATCCTACTCTTTACCTCCGAAATAGATGTTGTAGGCATTGATGAAGCACAGTTTTTCGACAACGGTCTTTTAGATGTTTGTAATGAGCTAGCCAACAATGGTGTAAGGGTTATCATAGCAGGACTTGACATGGATTTTAGGGGAAAACCCTTCGGTCCGATGCCACAGCTTTGTGCCATAGCCGATGAAGTGTCGAAGGTGCACGCTATTTGTGTGAAATGCGGACAACTGGCTTCATTCTCACACCGTACAGTTAAAAACGACAAGCAGGTGCTACTGGGCGAAACAGCCGAATACGAGCCGTTGTGCCGCACGTGTTATCAAAAGGCGCTAGAAGCCGATAGAGAACCTTAATAAACCCCACTTAAAGATGGAAAAGAAAAAAATAACCTTCGATAGTTTTATCCGTGGCATCATCACATGTATCATCCTTATCGGGATACTTATGCTCATCGACCGCTTGAGTGGAGTGTTATTACCCTTTTTCATTGCTTGGCTAATAGCTTACTTTCTCTACCCACTGGTTTGCTTCTTTCAATACAAGCTCAAAATCAAGCATCGAGTTGCAGCTATTCTCTGCTCTCTACTAACGGTCTTGTTGGTAGGGGCTGGTGCTTTCTACCTAGTTGTTCCTCCCATGATTCAAGAGTTCGGGCGGATGAATGATTTAATAACAACCTATCTTAATAATGGTGGAGGAAGCAATATCCCGCATAACCTCTCAGAGTTCATGCAACAATACGTTGACTTGAATGCCATCAACAAAGCCTTTACGGAAGAGAATCTGCTGAACACCATCAAAGAGACCGCTCCGAAAGTATGGGATGTCATGGCTGAATCTCTCAACATCCTCTTTAGCCTCTTTACCATTTTCCTCGTGCTGCTTTATGTCATTTTCATCTTGCTCGACTATGAGTCGATAGCAGACGGATGGGTACATCTGATTCCAATTAAATACCGCCATTTTGCATCGAGTCTAGTAAGCGACCTGAAGAATGGCATGAATAAGTATTTTCGCGGTCAGGCCTTGGTTGCCTTTTTAGTTGGCGTACTGTTCAGCATTGGTTTTCTAATTATTGATTTCCCGATGGCCATCGGCTTAGGATTATTCATCGGTGCACTCAACCTCATTCCTTATATGCAAGTGATCGGTTTTCTGCCAACCGTGATGCTTGCAATACTAAAAGCAGCCGATACCGGAGATAACTTCTGGGTAATCATAGCTAGCGCCTTGGGGGTGTTTATTGTGGTACAGACCATACAAGATACATTGCTTGTTCCGAAGATTATGGGAAAGATTACCGGATTAAACCCAGCCATCATTCTCCTTTCTCTATCTATTTGGGGATCATTAATGGGTATGATAGGTATGATTATTGCTCTTCCACTAACGACCTTGATGCTCTCCTACTACCAACGCTTTATTATCCAAAAAGAAAAGCTAAATTCTTCACCAAAGGAAAGCACTGAGTATCAAGAACAAAGGGAAAGCGAAGAAAAAAAGTAGAAACTTTTTTACCCCAAACGCTTGCGTATTCAAAAAAAAGCTCTACCTTTGCACTCGCAATCAGGAAATAACTGATAAGCGATAAGGACTGATTCGCTAGCTCAGCAGGTAGAGCACAACACTTTTAATGTTGGGGTCCTGGGTTCGAGCCCCAGGCGGATCACTAGGAAAAGGAGTTCATTTGAGCTCCTTTTTTATTCTTTACACGATACAGCTATTGATATTCAATCAGTTACGTTTATTTCAAGAACCATAATACAGTCGTAACACCAATAAAAAAAATGAGAAAAAGCGACACAAGTGGACGAAAAAAGTCACTTTTGGACGGGTTTTGTGTTACCAAGCTTGTGTTACCAATCTCACAATTGTGTTACCACTATGGACAAGAACGTAAGATTAGTCTTCAACAGAAAGAAGAAAGCTACAGAAACAGCTGTAGATGCCATTGAGATTGTAGTTACCTTGCAACGTCAGCGTTGCTATTTCTACACAGGATTCAGTATTAACATCAACCAATGGGATGACAACACCAAGAAAGTGGTCAGTCATTCCGAAGCAAGTCTGCTGAACCATCAGATAACAGATAAAGTCACAGAGTACGAACATATCCTAATTGCTATGAAGGTCAACAAAGATGATATGACCATAGCAAAATTCAAAACTTACATCGGCACAGAGGGCAACAACCGCCGTAACTTCATGGCTTGGATACGTGAACGCATAGAGAAGAGGAAATTGGGAGAAGGCACACGAAAAGGACATCTCACCATGTATCATTCCTTGGAACGCTTTGGAAAGTTCAAAACTTTTGATGATATTACCCTGCAACATATCAATCAGTTTGATTTGTTTATACGAGAAGAAGAGACCTTTACCACCAAAGGCAAGCCAATCACCCGAAGCTATTCAGCCATCCACAATTATCATAAGCGATTAAAGCCTTATGTCACCGAAGCATTCAATATCGGACTGATTAAAGAGAATCCCTATTTACGATTCAAGGATAAGCGAGGTGAGAAAAATGAGCGACCGCATCTTACCAAAAGTCAAATTGAACAGCTTATTCTATTGAGGGAAACCAGCAAAGAGCCACAGATGAATAAATACATCGACTTCTTCCTATTTCAGACATTCACAGGCATGGCTTACATTGATGCCAAAAACTTTGACTACAAGCAACATGTAGTGACGATTGACGGAAAGGATTTCATCGATGGCAGACGTATTAAAACTGACAACGAATTTGTCACCCCTATCCTCCCTGTCACGCAGAAAATATTGGAACGAAACAACTTTGAATTGAAGATACCATCCAACCAAAAGTACAATCAGTTCTTGAAAGGTATCGGCTTAGCATTAAAGTGTAACTTCCCATTGACCACACATATTGCCCGACATTCGTTTGCATGTACGGTAATGCTTGGCCAAGGTGTTCCGAAAGAGGTATTGCAGGTGATGATGGGGCACTCATCAATTAAGACCACCGAACTCTATGCAAAGATGCCAATGGAGTTTGTCTCGCAGAAGCTCGACAGTCATGTATTCAGCATTTGGACATGACCACAATATATAGCGATAGCCACATCAATCACTGCTCGGTGAAAGGTGTGGCTTTATTGTTTGCCGTTTTACGATAGCTTGCCATTCTGCTGGAGATGTTAAGGCTCGGGGTAGCCTA
>RZZX01000124.1 GCA_009929715.1 Bacteroidia bacterium | reverse complement strand
GAGAGCGGCATATGGTTTTAGAAACGAACGATATTTTGAACTAAGGCTATATGCTCTTCATGATTGTCGTATCACTCGAAATGTCGGATGAACCATAAATAATGTAGAAAGGAGGCAGTTAGGAGCGAATAACCAGATCGCACACCGATAAATAGCTTCCTCTATAAATCGGTGTGCAAAATACTAACTATTAATGAATTGATAGTTTAAAAGGATTTAAAATTTGGTATTATTCGCTAATAAAGGAATCGGCAGATAAGCAAGAGACTCGGATTTAGACTCTTTTCTTATCTGCCGATTTATTTTTGACAGTTTAAGAGAATAAGAACTGGGCAAATAGACCCAAATAGACAACGGCTTATTTCTGGTATTCTTCTCGTTCGCTCTCTTATCAGCACTCCGATAGGGCAAGAAGCGTCTACTCGCGTTTCCACTGTGAGGCATCACACTGGGCCTCTACTTGCTTCTCGATATGATCTGGCAAGGCTGGAAAGAAATCAATGCCGGTGATGCGCTCTACCTGATCGACACTGTTGACATAGGCATCGAGGGGATGGTTGCCGGCGGTGTTCTTATAGATGAAGCCGATGGCTTTGGGGTGCTTACCGAGGGTGAGGACAACCTTGAAGAAGGCTTCGGGCACAACTACTCGGTGCTGTCCGATGGTACGATGTGTCTGGTTGTAGAGAATGGGACCACAAGCGATGTAAACGGCACCGGCTTCTTGTGCCCAGACACGGCAGGCCTCTTCGAGCTCTTTCCAATCGCCTCGGTTCAGGTTGTGGTGCTGCGGACAGACATTGGTCATGTAGAAGCTCTCCATCATGGCTTTCCGATCCCAACGGTTGTCGCCTGCGGGACACATGTGTCCACGGTCGATGCGAGCGCCTTTATAATCGGTGGTGGTAACGGGGTCTTTTACTTCGGGATCGGGCAGGAATTTATCGGTCCTGCTGAAACGTTCTACTAGTCTGTCTGGTGTGAGTTTCCAAGCGACCCAGTTGGGGAGCTTCGTGGTCTTATTATAGGAGACGGTGTAACCACGACGGTAAAGGAGTTGCTCGGAACGATCGGTCAGCGCACGGGGCTGCTCCATACGATCCGAAACGGCGGAAATGGTAGAGGCTTCGGCAGCGGACGTGGTGCCTGCAACGTTACAGGATTGTACCCTTGAGGCTAGAAGCATGCCAACGGTAAACAGGGCAAAAATAAAAATGGCTATCTTTTTGAGAGTGATCTTTTTCATCTGTGATAAAAGTTTTTATAAATAGGTATAGGATGTTTTAAAAAAATCTATTAACAGAGTCTATCGACGTGATTTCCGTTGGCGGAAGAGCCATTCCATAAAGTCGGGTGTATTGAAGGCGGGGTTCCAGCTGCCATGATCGCAACCAGGAAACTCGGTGTAGCGCACGGTAGCTCCGGCTTTCTTGAGGGCTTTATAGGCTTGACGCGAGCCGTCCACAGGCACTACGCTATCGGCATCGCCATGAAAGATGCGAAAGGTGGTGTGACGGACTGCCTTCAAACGGTCGGGATGGACGGTACCGCAGATGGGAACGGCCGCTGCAAAGAGTTCGGGAAAACGAATGGTGAGGTCATAGGTACCCATCGCTCCCATGGAGAGCCCCACGATGTAGATGCGACTTTTGTCGATCTGTGGCAGGGCCAGGTAGTGATCGAGCAGCTCTTTGACATCGGTCAGGATCTTCGTGATGGGCTGATTGATGGGCATCTGGTAGGGCTGCAAGGATTCAGGACGACCGATGTAGGCCCAGTAAGCATCGGCTGGACATTGGGGCATCAGAACGTAAGCGGGATACTGCTCGCGGGTTGCAGGGTTGAGGAACATTTGTGAACCGTGAGTGAGCTGTTTGGCATTGTCGTTTCCACGCTCTCCTGCCCCGTGAAGGAACAAAACAAGGGGATAAGTCCGACTAACTTGCTCTGTTTCTGGTCGTAAAAGACGGTAAAGTAATGTGTCACCGTTAGAACAGTGATACTGTTCGGGTGTGTAAGCAGTAAGTTGCTGTGCAAAAGAGCTGCAAGAGACACACAGAAATAGAATAAAGGCGAAAAGTTGTTTCATTTCTTTGATTTTATATTTAATAATTGGTCTTACAAAGATACTCTTTTTTTGGAATTTATAGACCGATTATCAATAAAAAATATACCTTTGTGGAGTAGATTAACGCATTAAATAAAGACGACTATGAATTTCATAAAACGACCTTTGATAGGTACGCTGATGACTGTTTGCTTAACGTTTCCTCTCTGGGGGCAGCAGCAAGCAACTCTCTGGAAAGGGAAGCATTGGGAGGGGGTAATCTCTCCAAAGGGGCACTTGGAACAACTGGTGTTTACACACGGATCGGGCCAACGGGATACGATTCCGTTCTTTACAAATAAGCCAACTGCCGGGCCGAGTTTTTACGCTAAAAAGGATGGGAAGGAGACGGTAGCATCGTGGGTGCCGGATGGCGTGCGGGCGTTCCGAGCGTCGATCGACGGGGTGGAGTGCCGAATGGCTTACAAGGTGTTTAAGGGGTATCCGGCGCTGGTGGTGACGCTGGTGAATAAGGGGCATACGCCGTTTCAGCCAACTAAAGCGGGACTGAAGTTGGGTATCGATACCTACATGGCGAAGTTCCCGGAATGGTTCGGTAAGTATTTCCCTACGCTGATGAGGAATGAGCGGAGTCACTTCTTCGGGTATCTACAAGCGCCTTCGGGACGGGCTTTGGCTATCGTCTCGCCACAACCGGTGGCTTCGTGGAGCGTGGAGTACAACTTGGGGTATCAGGACCCACCACCGCACTGGTTTATGGGACATCGGATTGAATCGCTGAACTTGGATTTAATGAATGCGTTGCCGCTGCCGAGTCATCATCCGCAGGATTTGTGGCAGCTCGCTCCACAGGAGCGCAAAGAGTGGATCATCGCTTTGGTGGATTTACCGCAACTGAACCACTTGGAGGCGGTGGTGAACGAGGTGGCGGAGGTGCCGGTGATAAGGCTGTCGCAAACGAGCTTTCGCCCAGGCGAAAAGGCGGTGTTTGAGGTACTGGCCGAGAATCCGCAGGTGACGCTGACTTCTGATCGGGGGGAGCTGATCGGGATCAGTACAACGAGAATGGACAAGGGGGTCTATCGGGTTAGCGGGGTGTTGCCGCGTATCGGACTTTATACGGTAAGGGTGACGGATCGTGACAAGGTGGCGGAAGGGGTCTTATCGGCTCATGCGTCGTGGCAGTGGACACTGGAGCAGGCACGCAAGGCTACGCTGACGTATCATCAGAAGGCTACTTCGCACGCGGAGAGTTGGTATGGCTTTTATTCGGCTTTTTTAGCGGCACGCTATTTCCCGAATAAGGAGTTGGATGAGGCGGTATCAAAACGTTTCGACTATTTGTTTGACTTGCTGCATGATGCTCAAACGGGGGAACCGCGTTATTATCAGTCGCGTATCCAGAATACGTCGACAACAATTGGGATGTTGATTGATCGCTATGAGGCGTCTGGGGAGGTGGAGTTCCTGAAAAAGGCGTCGCTATTGGCCGATTGGCTGATGAAGGGGTACCAACGGCCCGATGGGGCGTATGTGAATCACAATGTGGTGTACACGAGTGTGATTTATGTGGCAAAGAGTATGCTTGAGCTGACTTTGGCGGAACAGGCGCTGGGGCGTAAGGATGCTGCTTGGAAGGAGGCGGCGGAAAGGCATTATCGGTCGGCCAAAGCGGCTGTGGATCAGCTGGTGGCCTCGCAAGGCAACTTTGAGACGGAGGGTGAGCTAACGTTCGAGGATGGAATGATTTCATGTTCGGCTTTGCAGATAGGCTTATTGGCTTTGATGCAGCAGGACGAGGCGTCGCGAGCGCACTACACCTCTGCTATGCTGAAGATTCTAAATAGCCACGACTGCCTGACGCAGCTCCGAGTGCCGGATGCGCGTCGCCGGGGTGGTACGATGCGTTATTGGGAGGCGCAGTATGATGTGCAGATGCTCCCTAACATGTTTAACTCGCCACATGGCTGGAGTGGCTGGCGAGCGTATGCAACTTATTATGCGTATTTGCTTACGGGCAATGAGCGTTGGCTGAAGGAGACGGGTAATGCCATGGGGGCTTTCTCGAACCTGATCGATTACCGCAACGGGGAGCTCCGATGGGCGTTTGTGGTGGATCCGTACTTGGAGGTGAAGCAGACGTGCAGTGCGGATACGCAGGTGACAGCGGATTCTCTGAGCTTCGGCAATCCGCATCCGGAGCTTTATGAGATGCGCCGGTTTGTGATCGGTGAGCAGTATGTGAGGATGGTGAGCAATTGGCAAACGGTGAATACGCAGGATAATGATGTGCATGAGTTGTTTAAATGTATGGGCGAGGCGGTGTTGACGAATGCTTTTGTGGTGGTCGATGAGACGGGGACTGCAAGGGGGTACAACTGTTCTGTGAGCCAACAGGGCGACCGGTTGGTGGTGAAGCCAACGGAGAAGCAGATAACTCATGTGCATTGCAACTTGAAACGGGCTTGCACGGTGACTTTCGACGGTCGTAAACGGTCGCTTCCTAAGGGGTATCTGGGATGGGCTTTCGGAGGGGATGTGTATGCGGGAACATCGACGCAAGCGTCTAAATGAGATTTTACGGAATCTTACACATCGTGTGAGAAGACAACGAGGGTTTATCAACTTTTTAAACTAAATTTGCAACATGAAAAAAGGATATATACAGATTTATACCGGAAACGGGAAGGGAAAGACCACAGCGGCTATCGGTGTGGCTGTGCGTTCGCTCTGTGCAGGCCGACGGGTGTACATGGGGCAGTTCATCAAAAGTATGAAGTATAATGAAACGAAGTTGGATCGGGTGTTCGACTCGTTTTGTATCGAGCAGTTCGGATCGGGCTGTTTTATCAACCGGGAACCGGAAGAGAAGGATATCGAATTGGCTCAGAGGGGGCTGGAGCATTGTCGCGAGGTGCTGCTCTCGGGCGAGTATGAGTTGGTGATTCTCGATGAGCTGAATGTGGCGCTCTACTATAAACTGGTTTCGCTCGAAGAGGTGTTGCAGCTTATGGAGGCGAAACCGGAACAGACGGAGCTGATTATCACGGGACGTTATGCGCCTGCTGAGCTGATAGAACGGGCGGACTTGGTGACGGAGATGAAGGAGGTGAAGCACTATTTTCACGAGGGGGTGATGGCCCGAAATGGTATCGAACGCTAAGGAGGCTTTGCCTAAACGCTTTTGTTGGGTGGAGGTTTAGAGGGTGTCAAGAGGAAATGTGCAACGCCCAACGAACGGTTGGTGCAAATTTATTGCATCAACTATGGAGGGAGTTCACGGCTTTTTCGTATTTTTGCACCCAATTTGACACTAGCGTAAATTCAAAAAACAAATAAATAGAATGGCAAAAGAATTGAAAGACCTCACCAAGCGTAGCGAAAATTACTCGCAATGGTATAACGACTTGGTGATGAAAGCTGATTTGGCAGAACAGTCTGCCGTACGTGGATGTATGGTGATTAAACCTTACGGATATGCAATCTGGGAGAAGATGCAGCATTACTTGGATACGATGTTCAAGGAGACTGGACACGTGAATGCTTACTTCCCACTGCTGATCCCGAAATCATTCCTCAGCCGTGAAGCGGAACACGTGGAGGGCTTTGCCAAAGAGTGTGCCGTGGTAACGCACTATCGCTTGAAGAATGCCGAGGATGGCTCTGGCGTGGTGGTGGATCCGGCTGCAAAACTGGAGGAGGAGCTGATTATACGCCCTACTTCGGAAACGATTATCTGGAACACGTATAAGAATTGGATTCAGTCTTACCGCGACTTGCCTATCTTGTGTAACCAATGGGCCAACGTGTTCCGTTGGGAGATGCGGACGCGCTTGTTCCTTCGGACGGCGGAGTTCTTATGGCAGGAGGGGCACACGGCTCACGCTACCAGAGAGGAGGCCGAAGAGGAGGCTATCAGAATGCTGAACGTGTATGGTGAGTTTGCCGAGAAGTACATGGCTGTACCGGTCATCAAGGGGGTCAAATCGGCCAACGAGCGGTTTGCCGGTGCACTGGATACGTATACGATCGAGGCGATGATGCAGGATGGTAAGGCGTTGCAAAGTGGTACATCGCACTTCTTGGGACAGAATTTCGCCAAGGCTTTCGATGTGCAGTTTGTGAATAAAGAGAATAAGATGGAGTATGTATGGGCTACGTCATGGGGGGTTTCTACTCGCTTGATGGGGGCTTTGATCATGACGCACTCAGACGATAATGGGTTGGTTTTACCGCCACACCTCGCTCCTATCCAGGTGGTGATCGTTCCTATTTATAAGAACGAGGAGCAGTTGGCACTGATCAATGAGAAGATTGAGGGGATCGTGAAGAACCTCAAGGCCATGGGTGTCTCTGTGAAATATGATAACTCGGACAACAAGCGTCCGGGCTTTAAATTTGCCGATTATGAGCTGAAGGGGGTACCTGTACGCTTGGTAATGGGTGGCCGCGACTTGGAAAATAACACCATGGAGGTGATGCGCCGGGATACGCTTCAGAAAGAGACGATCAGCTGCGATGGCATCGAGGCGTATGTACAAAATTTGTTGGAGGAGATTCAAAATAACATCTTCAACAAGGCTCTGAACAACCGCAACGCTCGAATCACAACGGCCGATAGCTACGAGGAATTTAAGGAGAAAATAGAGGAGGGTGGCTTTATCTTGGCTCATTGGGATGGCACACCGGAAACGGAGGAGAAGATCAAAGAGGAGACGAAAGCAACTATCCGCTGTATCCCATTCGAATCGTTCGTTGAGGATGATAAGGAACCGGGACTGTGCATGGTAACCGGCAAACCGTCGGCTTGCCGCGTGATCTTCGCACGATCGTACTAAAAAAGGTACATGCTCTAAATAGAAGCGTATGCCTAATTAATAATAGAAACACAAAATAACTTATTCCAAAAAAAAGAGTTATTTCAGAAGGCTGCCCGTTGGATAACGCGCAGCCTTTTTCTTTGTGGAAATGTCTTCTTTAATCCCTGAAGATGTATTTTCTTCTCCTTCCTGAAGAGTTCCTTTCTTCTGAAGATGTATCCCCTCCCCTCTGAAGACCTCTTTTCTTCTGAAGCTTTGAAGGCGAGAAATGACTTATGTGAAGATTATAAAGAGCTTCGATGCTGTGACCGAAACGGAGCGGTGGGTTTGAGAAAACGGAGCGGTGGGTTTGAGAAATCGGAGCGGTGGGTTTGAGAAAACAGAGCGGTGCGTTTGAGGGAACAAAGCAGTGCTTTAGAGGGAAGAAAGCACTGCTTTAGAGGGGACAAAGCACTGCTTTAGAATCTTCAAACCAACGCATCATTTCGGCAACGAGAAAGCATTGACTTCTACTGGAAATGGTTGTCACTTTTAGAGGTTAGTTACTAAATAAGTTGTTTCATTTTATTATTCGTTACTGAAAACGTTGTCATTTTCTTCC
>RZZX01000308.1 GCA_009929715.1 Bacteroidia bacterium | reverse complement strand
GAAAAGTCACAATTTATCAATGGTGAAAGCTTCTATAGTAACCTTCTCCATGAAATGACACATAGCACTGGCACGGAAGAACGACTGAACAGATTTAAGCAAGGAAATGGATTTGGATCTGCCGAATATTCTCGTGAAGAGTTAGTTGCAGAGCTTAGTGCCGCCTTGATTGCCAGTCGTTATGGTATGGAGAAAAACGTAAAAGAAGACTCTTCTGCATACCTCAAATCTTGGTTAGGAAGTCTGAAAGAGTCGCCAGAGTTTCTCAAAACAACTCTGTTGGATGTAAAACGAGCATCTTCTATGATTACTCAACGCATTGATGCCATCAATGAACGTATTGAACAAGGATTGGATCCTATTCCACCCAAAGAGGAAGTTAAGGAAGAAAATAAAGAATCCGTTGCCAAAGAGCCTGTATTCTACTCAAGCATTCAATATCTTCAAATGTCTGATGATACTAATCGTTTGGACAAAATGGATACCAATGGAATTTTGCAAGAAGCAAGGGAATATGACAATGGCGGTGCTATTGATATGGATAAGACCTATGCCAATGCTGTGAAATATCCTGGAGATACAATTATTGCAGAAGATAGACACTACGCTGTTGTCAATAACAATCAAGTTGGTGGTACTTACGATATTATGCGGAAAGTGTCTGAAAAAGAAGTGCGTGATAGCATTAATCGTTATGGTTTACCTAATGATGCTACCGAAGATGTGAGAAACGTCGCCAAAGCTATGGTGGCAGAGGAATTCAGCAAAATGGCAACCAATCGTATGCCCGTCTTTGAAATGAATAATGGCAGTGTGCTATATGTTCAGTACAATCAAGAAAAGGATTCGTTGGATGTAGGAACGGCAACTAACGTAGGAATGTCGGTGCTTCACCAATTCCCATACGATCATGATTTTAACTTGGATGCTAATCTTGAAGGAATTAATGAAAAGCTAACTGAAATGACGATCTATCAAGCAGAAATCGACAGTGAACAAGAAACCGAGAATGTAGCTGAAGAGCAACATTACCATCGAGGAAGATAACCAATAACTAAACACATGGCGGCAAGATTGAGTAAAATTGGTCTTGCCGTCTTTATTATAAACACATGACAAACAACATTAAGCAAAACATAATCCTATTAATTCTATTCATAGTAGGCTTTATGCCGATAAAAGCTCAGAGTCTTCATCAACCACATTCATCATCCATTTATAGCTTGTCTGATTTCGATAAAGCTATCGTCTGTATAAAATTCTATGAAGGACTTCATACCAAGAAAGATTATCCGTACATAGGATACGGACATTGCATACAACCAGGAGAAAAACTAAACTGGAGTCTTACAAAGAAACAGGCTGATGCCTTATTGCGCTCAGATTTGAAGAAGCTTTGTGTCATATTCCGTAGATATGGTGCG
>RZZX01000123.1 GCA_009929715.1 Bacteroidia bacterium | reverse complement strand
TTCTTGACGTCCTGCTCCTCGTTATTCATAGCGATGTAAACGCTGATTGCGCCCACAACAGCAACCACACCAGCGATTGCGTAACACAACTTCACTACATAAGGCACATACTTGGCAATCTCCTCTGTAACAGTAGAGAGAGCGTTAGTACCTGCGGTATAGTCACCTGCTGAGTTCTGTGCGAAGGTTGCTACAGTTCCGCAGAGCAGCATCAGAGCTGCCATCTTCATGCGGTTTGGCTTAAGGAGGTTCTTTGCGAACATTTTGAATTTCTTCATTTGACTTTCTGAAGTTTGATTGTTTTACTAACATACTTTTTACAAATTTACACACGATATATTCTCGTTTGGCCAGTTGAGATTTCTTGCGTTATATGATACTGTAACCGAAGAATGCCGGGAACAAAACATATGCACCTATCATGAACAGGCATGCGCCTATCAGCATCATGATGGACTTGGTGATGTCGCCTTCACCCGTCTGCATCTTGATATAGATCTGCAGAGCACCTATGATGGCTACCAGTGCGGCTACTGCATAAGACAGATAAACCACATAGAGCATCATAGTGACTGTGTAGTCATGGGCATTTGACAGAGCACTCGCTCCCCAGCTGTAGTCCACACCTCCGCATTTAGCTGATGCAGCAGTCGGCATGGAGAGCAGAGCGCCTGGCAAAAGGACACCTTGCAAATGATTGTTCTTAAAGATGGTCACGGACATTCTCCTTTTTGATGATTCTTGTATTGTTGTGCTTCTGGTTGATGTAGTCATAGAAGTTATCACTATACATTGCGTATTGTGGCTCAGGTTCTATGTCTTCCAAACCAATTTCATTCTCCTCGTTGAGTTCTTCACTCGTTGACTTTACCTTTTCCTCGGGAGCAGGGTCTGGATCAACAGGTGCTTCCTCTTCCTCTGGAGGCTGTATTATAGGACCAGTTGGATTGACAACACGAAGACCGTCATCAGTAACGGTATCTGTGTAAGTCATCCTGCCTCCTTCAAAATCGGGATCTTCTATGATGACCTTAGGCTCTTCTTCTCCCGTATCGGTCATACCCTGTACATCGATGTTCTCTTCATCGCTTTGCTGTCTATCAGCAGGCTTAGCGTGCAGATCAAGAGTGATCAGCACAGCGAAATAGATCAAGTACCCAAATGTGAGTACAAACGCGAATATTGCGAATGGAGTCATACTATTATCTGATTTATATTTTCATACTTAATATCATACTGACTTAGACTTTGCACGAAGCATTATCCGTGTCGGTTTCGCTTGCAAAGTAACAGTGTTTTCAGCGAAGAGAGAAATAATAATGGGTTTTGAAGAATGATATTAAAGTAGTTTATTATTATAGTATGATATTTCGGCAATTTCCATACTATTAAACTCTGGAAAGTGCAAAACAGGCAAGGGAGCCCCTCTTCACAGAGAGACTCCCTTCGTATGAAAAAAAGTTTGTGTTCGTCGCTGTAACTTACTTGGTTCCTGAGAGAAAATCATTCAAGTCATCATAGCCTTGGTATCTATATGACTCGTCAACAGCCATATCAGGATAGTATGCTTTAATGGTCTGAGTGGCTGTTCTTCCAGCTTCATCGTTATCAAGATAACAGTGAATGGAATCGTACTCTTTAAGGTAGGGAAGCAAAAGTTTCACCTCACCAACACCATTGAGGACAAAGAGATCACAGGGCAAACCAACACTGACACCTATATCAGACATCCATGTTTCCAAGGTCATATAGGTCAACATGTCGAAGAACCCTTCAAAGACACAACACTGCTTCTGTGGTGTACCTGTCGGAAGAATAACCGAAATACTCTTCTTGCCAATGCAACGCTTATTGAACTTGTTGCGAGCTTCCATCCCCTTGGAGATATTCTCAAAGGCTATGGCATAATATCGTTTGCCTCGAAGTGAATAGTGAACTTCCTTACAGTACCTCTGAGCTATGTTATAGTCGATGCGTCTCTGAAGAACATAGTCTCTGAGACGTGGATGGGTAAGAGGGACTACCATCTCAACAACAGTTTCCAGGTTGAGCTTCTCTTCGTTCTCGGCTCTTTTTCCTTCAAGCCACAGGCGTTTTTTCTCTTCCTCTTCGAGTCGAGCATTGAAATCTTCATTGAACAGCAGCTTGAATTCTTGGATCTGCTTCTCAAGATAGCCCAGAACCTGGTGTTCTGTCCATCTCGGGTTAAGCTGCTCGACAAGGTTGATAAGATTACCGCCTTTGCCTGTGCCGAAATCATGCCACAGGTTTTGCTTGGTATTAACAGCAAATGAAGGAGTGCTTTCTGAACGTAAAGGCGAACAATAGAATATATTCGTTCCCTTCTTGACACCATCGCCGAAATTGTTCTCTCTCATCCATTGATAGATACTCACTGATTTAATCTCGTCTATAGTCATATTCATTATTTTTAATGCGCACGTACATAACGCGCGTGCGCGTATGTAATATATATACCCTTTAAACCTAAACCTTAAACTTGCTTTTCTGAGTCAGGGATTGGATTCTCGAAACGCTCTGCCTTATAGACATATCCTGTTTCTCCTTTCTCAATGATACCTTTGCTTGAAAGTAGTTTAAGAAGGTTCTTGATGCCATTGGTTCCACGCTTGTAGCCGGCAGCTTCATATGCCTGTGAAACGACATCAACCAATTCATTGTACTTAGCAGGAGATTGCTCCTCGAAGATCTTGCCTAAGATTTCCTTATGGACATCATTATCAAGACTGACAAGTGACTTCTCTCTGTTCTTGACGACAGTGACTGAATAATGCGAATCAAGGACTGGCAACTTATTATCATCAATATGGAATGCAAAAGTCGAGAACTCTTTGTCACGCATATGCATTGGTCTTACCTCACTGATACTGTTGTCCTGGGTATTTTTGCTGATAATAAGAACGGTCTCAGCCTTATTCTCCAACTCAGTACCGATATGGCCACGAGGATTGTTGTCATTCTTGTTCAGATGAAGGACTGTGTGGATATGAAGATCATAGACACTTGTCCATGCCATCAGCACTGTCATCACATCCGTAGCTTCCTTGCCGTTGTTGATGTCATACATGAGGTCTCTAAGTCCATCGATGATGACAAGACCTACACCGTCATACTTACGCAAGGCATAGTCAATGACAGCAATACGAAGCTTTGGAGTATATTCACGGAGTCCCCAAAACATAAGACGAGGATCGTCCTCACTCAAGGACAGACCAGAGAGCTTATAGATGCGCTCAAGGACTGTGTGACAATGATACTTGCTCTGCTCTGTATCGAAGTAGAGGATATTGCGCTTGCCTTCAGGAAGACTGGCACGATAGTTCAGGACTACACCATTCACTACTGCTGCTGCAACCATCGCAGAGATATTGAATGTCTTCTTACTCTTTGCCTTACCTGTGGATGCACTGAAGTTTCCAAAGGTGGCAATGGTGCAATCACCAACAAAGAGAATCTGAGGAGGAACAGTAACCTTTTCGGTAGCCTTGATCTCGCCTTTATTCAAATAAGACTCAAGCTCTTCATCGCTGAAGCAGTCCTTATTGAGCATTGACACCTCAAGTGACTGATCCAACTGATTCTGCTGAATCTCCTGTTCCTTCTTATTTTTTTTGTTTTGTTCCATCTTTCTTCTTTTTCTTGTTTTGAGTTTTGATGCCCTTGACAGAGATTGCACATCGGTCAAGAAGTTCTACCAGGCGTGAGTCTGGAAGATGATCGCCATCAATACTATTCTTCTTCGGTGTCTTCTTCATTATTGCTGGACTCATTAGATTCTGTATCAGAAGGCTCGTGATTTTTACCTAAGCCACAATCTCGATTGGTCTTAATCCACTTGACAAGTTCTTCCTTTTCAAAGAAGATCATCTTGCCGCGTGGCTTGAAGTGAGGGATCTCACCACTACAGGTAAGCTTGTACAGAAGACTCTGGGAAATATCAAGGTACTGACATACCTCCTTCATGTTCAATATATCCTTAGTGGAATAGAGCGTCTCTTCGATAGACTTGAGACGTTCGTTAATCACTGCAGGCTGTACTGTCTGCAATTCCTTGAGCTGCATCTCCAATAATTCAATGCGCTTCTCCAGTAATTCAATTTCTTTCTTTGCCATAAACATGTGCCTTTTAAAATTCAACATTGAGGTAGCTAACCTCGACCTGAATCGGTTTCGGATGCAAAGGTAAAATGGAGAAGGCAAAGACGGTTGGAGGCATACTATATAGGAAAAGATGCTTCGCAGTTATATAGCTCAGTTTCTTTCATCTGGTTGTTTTTGTTAGCTTATTTGTTACTTTTTTGCATTCAGAAGAACGAATCTGCTCGGTAAATCGACAAAAAGAGTGTAAAATTGTCACTTTCTTTATTATTGTGAAGATAGGCTTCACAATAGATAGATTACTTTGCGACAGATAGTTGTAAACGAACTATTATTTAGAAAATATAATATTTCTACTATAAGAACTCTAAGGACATACTTCTGTGTGTCATACTATATAATAAATTAAATTATTTACACAAAAAGCAAATGAAGCGGTTGAAAATCAATTCCGTGCTCTCTCTTTTTGTGTCCATACTGCAACAGCTGTTCCAAGAAAAGTGAGAAAGAGCTGCCTGAGAACGAACTCTGGCTGCTGTTCCGTGCTGCTTATGAGCAGTACAAGTCTGAAATCCTCAATGGCGAGAAGGCTTATTCTCGTTATGTGAACGATTTCTTTTCCTATCATCTTCCTGTAGTAAGCATGAATGAAGCCGACACAAGACTTCATGTTATGCACGTGTGCGCTGTAAAAGAAATGCTGGAGGAACGTGTGGATCTTGTTAATGCCTTCTTCTCGAAGGGTACATTCGAGGAGGAGGAGTACCAGCAGATGTTCTATCTGTTCAATACCGGCAAAAGCCTCGTTATCAAAGGAGACTATCTTGCTCATTTCAGCAACCACCAGGCTCACCTCATTGCGAATTTCGTCAATGAGGTGAGTCTGTTTATGGTGGATGTATCAGATCAGGACATCAAAAACCTCTTTGAGTGCAAACTTGACTGTCCACTCCAGGCGAACAGCAACAGGCACGTTGCTCTGTTCTTCGGTTCACTGCGCTCGTTTGGTCTGCTGCCGTTTCAATGGCAGATGATCATGGAGAAACACAAACTTGTTTCTTCATCAGCAACAAACAAGCCTCTACGAGCAAGCCAGCTACGATGTGGTCTATCACAGGCGAAGAGCGCCAAGCTTACACGCGAGAAGCTGTCCAATCAGAAAAGCGATGATGCAGGATTTGAATCTGTATGCAACGACTTCGTGAAAAGACTGAAAGAAAGTATGTAAAATGCAAGCAAAACAATCATTTGCAAATAGTAGGGCTATATAATTACGATATAAGCACCCCTATATAGTTGGTGATTGTAGTCTCATGGTTTTTGAGGACTACCTTTGCTGTCGAATCGGTTCAGCGGAGGTAGCTCCTCCTTAACATGTTTAATAAATCAAAAGACATACAGACAATGGACGATAATCAAGTATTAGTTTTCCAAGACAGTACTGTCACTTACGACCAGTTCACTACTGATCTGGCGGCAAAGTTAGCAGTGAAAATATATCAGATCAAGAAAGGCGAGATGGAAGTCAGCAAAGCACAGGCTTATCGAATGTACGGAAGAGCTGACGTTGACAGATGGATCAAGAAAGGCTTGATTGAGCCATCAAGAATATCTCCAGGCAAGACACGATACAAGCTGTTTGAACTTCAAAAACTCGCAAGCGTCAAGCAAAACTATCTACTCTAAGTAGAGTGATTCACAAAACAAAAAACTCAGATATGACAACACAAATCATATCTGAGTTTTTTCTGTTAAAAAGAAAACCATCAAGGTACAAGTCGCTGATACATCTGTGTCTGTTCCTTGTCTACGTTCGTAATCTTGAACTGAACACGAGCATTGTGTATTTTCTTAGGAAGCATGGTGCAAAGCTTATCAATTACTTGATCAACATTAGAGAAACCTGTATCTTCGATAGCACAGACTTTCTTACCCATAACAAAAGCTTCTGCACGTATAAAGTTCAACTTTGATATTTTCTCAAAAGTATTATCTTCCTTCTCTAAACGTTTCGATTCCAAATCAGTGAAGAAAACGAAATCGATAACCTTCTCATTCAAAATCCATGCAGGGGTGAAATCCAACTTCACATAAACCTTAGCCATTCTATTGATGGAGTGATTGAGTCCAAAGTCAACTTCATTCAAAGTTGCACCACATTCATTCTGAGCAATGGTTGCCCAGCTATGACGGAAAGCATACAAAGAGCCTTTGAAACCTGGTTCAACCTTTTCCCAAATCTGTTTGATGCCTATATTAACATTGGCACTGAAGGAATCTGAGGTTGACAGGCGATCATGGAAATTAAACAGCCAAGGTGACTTTGGGTTCTTGGAGAGATACTTCTCAAATGTTGGTTTGAGAAACGCAGGAACACGAACCTCAAAATAACCTTTGTCATTACGAGAGAACCTTGTCTTTCTACGCTCATAATGAAATATGCCATCCACATACTGACTTTTCTCTGCGTAGAAAATATCGATAGCATTTAGACCACACATACAAAAGGAGATCAAAGCAACATCTTGACCAACTTCCATAAGAGGGTTGGTAAATCTGCTTCTATCAGGAACGACATTGAAGAACTTGCGAAGCATGCTGGCAGGAATAGCTCGCTTCTCGGGTACATCTGACTTCGGAATCTTTACGTTACTCCAAGGATTCTTAAGCTTTATCAAGCCGAGTTCTTCATCGTTATAGTCCTTAAGAGCTGCCTTGTACACTTCTCTCATGCAAACAGGGTACTGTTCCTTGCATCGATTCGTTTCTGCCAATGACTCAATCCATCGGTTAAGAAAAGCAGATGTCAATCTGGAAAACATGAGATCCTTTGTCTGGGCAAATTTCTCCATGTGGTTCAAAGCCCATTTGTAATTTCGAGAGGTACGCTCATGACCACTATAGATCATCTTTTGAATATGCTCTCTGCAATATTTCGAGAATGAAATATCTTTACCAAAATCAGAAACATAATTCATTACCTCATTGGCAGACCAATTTGTAGTGTCAACCTGATTAAGTATTCTATAATACTTGTCAATAAGGCTTGAAGTCTGCTGAATTACATAAGGATCAATTACATCCTTCTTGTCAGCACTCAGACCACTGTCGTTGAGCATCCAAGAAGTTCTCTTGTATGCATACTGTCTGTTTTGGCAGAAACGAATGTAAACAGCATACATTCCGTTTCTCATCTTTGATTTTACAATTGCTTTTAGTGTTGCCATAACTGAAATTCTTTATATGTTAATAATTCGATTTTGCGGACTACAAGAACGCTCGAAAATAGCTTTGTTTTGCAAAACACGGTATTTAATGTAAAACACCTCATGTTTTTTGGTAAACATCCACCTTGTTTTTGGGACACAGGCCCTTTTTTTCAGGACACATATTAACCCCTTGGGACACAGCATCCTCAAAATTGGGACACATTTTGCCAGTTTTCGACGTCTTATTCTGTAAATGAAACGCGCAGAA
>RZZX01000307.1 GCA_009929715.1 Bacteroidia bacterium | reverse complement strand
AAAGCCACTTTAAACTTTCCGCCGCTACTTTTTATCATATCCAGAATTGTCCGGTTGGCAGGGATGTAGCACTTCTCGGCAATGCGGCGGATTATCTCCTCATTACTGAAATCATCATAATAATAGTGGTCGTTCCCTATATCAAAAAAGCGGTATCTTTTAAGTCGAAACGGCTGATGTATTTGAAAATAAAAGCAGATCGTCTTCATATCTATATTTTTAGTATTTTATTTATTCATTACCTGATCGTAAATACGACGCACTTTTTGTCCGGCGTATTCCCATTTAATATTGTCGACTTCCCTTTTTCCCTCCTCTTTCAGGAATTGATACATGGCCGGATAGGTAATAATGCCATATATGGCATCTGCCATGGCTTCGATATCCCAGTAATCCACTTTAACAGCGTAATCAAGGATCTCGGCGCAACCCGACTGTTTAGAAATAATAGAAGGCACCCCGCATTGCATAGCTTCAAGGGGAGAGATTCCGAAAGGTTCAGACACCGAAGGCATCACATAAACATCGCTCGACTTCAGCACCTCGTAAACCTGCTTCCCTTTCATAAATCCGGTAAAGTGAAAACGGTCGGAAATATTCCGCGAGGCCGCCAGTCTTATCATCTGATCCATCATATCTCCGCTGCCAGCCATAACAAAACGCACATTATCAGCCTTTTCCAATACTTTAGCTGCAGCTTCTACAAAATATTCAGGTCCCTTCTGCATGGTGATACGCCCCAGAAAAGTGACAACTTTATCTTTCACACCCCGTTTATCCTGAATGGAAACAATATCCTGACTTAAAGGCTCTACCGCATTATGCACCGTGGTTACTTTAGACGGATCCTGGTGATATTTTTCGATCACCGTATTTCGTGTGAGGTTACTAACCGTAATAATATGATCGGCAAAATCCATTCCATTTTTCTCAATAGCGTACACCTCCGGATTTACATTCCCCCTGCTGCGGTCGTAATCTGTAGCATGCACATGTATAACCATGGGTTTGCCGGAAATTTGTTTAGCATGTATCCCTGCCGGATAGGTCAACCAATCATGTGCATGAATCACGTCAAAAGATTCAGCACGGGCAATGACGCCTGCTACAATGGAATAATTATTTATTTCTTCAAGCAGATTATCGGGATACCGTCCCGAAAATTCAATGCAACCCAGGTCGTTCACCCCCCGATAACTGAAATCTGCGTAGATATTATCTCTTAATTTATAATACTCCTCGGGAGACATCTTCTCTCCCAATCTGTTCTTCACATAATTATAATCAACATCCCGCCAAACAATAGGCGTATTACAGGCCCCTACAATCTTCAGGAAACTCTGATCCTCATCACCCCAGGGTTTAGGAATTACAAATGTAATATCCATATCTGGCTGCAACGCCATTCCACGGGTTAATCCATAGCTGGCGGTTCCCAATCC
>RZZX01000306.1 GCA_009929715.1 Bacteroidia bacterium | reverse complement strand
CTTTAAATTTACTCATTTTCTGCAACATACAGAAACTCCTATGCCTTTTTTTATGCCATCATGTCAACATATCTCATTAACTTGCGAAACTTGAATAATAATAATAACCCCCACTGTCTTTCTTTGTTGCTCCCGTATACGAAAATGCCCCTAGCGGATAGATGGTTGCCGTATAATCCGAACTTCGTGTGGTGTAAAACAGCTTAGTAGTAGAGTTATACGTACTATTCCCCACTTTAGACAAACTGTAAAAAGCTCCCCGTTCCGGGACTCTAAACCCATACGGTGAGGGATCGAAGAGTGATTTCTTTCCTGTGCCAAGCACCGCAGCCGGGTCATTCCAATAGATATTCTTCTTGAGACTAGAAGCTGTGTAACACCAATCATAGGGACCTATGATTGGTGTGCCCCGTGTAGAGCCCATCGGTGCGCCCCGACCAGTAGTCAGCGGCGGTACCGAGGTGGTAAACTCGATGGCGGTGCGGTTCACTCCTTCAGACTCCGAGTCATCTTCTTGCAGCGGATCACTACAACCCGTTAGAAGAAAAGCCAATGCCACGGCTAAACCGAAGGCCAAGCTAAAAGAAAAGAGAAAGCAAAACAGGTCCAAAGCCACTCTCCGTAAAGAACGTTCAGTACCCTCTTTGCGAGCCGAAGAGGAAATGTTTATCTCTTGTTTCATAGGTCGTAAGAAATTAAGTTTGAAAAAAAAACGTGCATAGTATCATTCTTATTCTATACTATACTATAACACCCGTGCACCGAAAAAGTTCGGTACACGGGTGAGAAAAGCTTGCATGGCATGACATGGCAGCTCCACGAAAATCGTTATTAATGGACGAAAAACACCCTACTGCTGGTGAGTCTACACATCGTCAGCAGAGAGAAAGAGTGTCCAAATCAGAGTTCTTTAACGTCTATTAGACTCCCAATACAATATGAGCATCAATATTCAACTTCTTGCTGATTTCCCTTGCTACTTTCAGTGTCGGTTCACATTTACCGGTAAAGTAGTCACTAAGTCTAGATGGACTAACCCCAATCATTTTAGAAAGAGTTTTTTGATTCAATCCCATTTCAAACATACGAAGCTTTAGGACGTCTACTAAAGAAGGCTCTCCTAATGAGAAATGTTCTTCTGAATAATCAGCTACTAAATTAGATAGAAGCTCCAATTCGATACTGTTAGGATCGTCTAATGGAGTATTATCATCAACAAACGGAAGAAGTTCTTCCACTCTTCTGATTGCCCATTCGTATTGAACGTTATTTTCTATTCTTGTCATAATTCTAAATTTTAGAACAGTCTATTTTGTCATACTCTTTATGAGTGCCAATGAACCTAATATACCTTAAATCCGCAACTAATTAATATTTCCTAAATCCAACCCCTTGAGAATGAATATCATTCTCAAGGTTTGGATATGTTCCAAGATTCACCTAA
>RZZX01000305.1 GCA_009929715.1 Bacteroidia bacterium | reverse complement strand
GAAATATATACCATAATCGGTGAACTGATAAAATTAGGCATAGATAAGGATTTGATCTATCGGCGTATTAATCAGGTTTATTCCGAAGGACGTTTACGTTTGATGGGCTATGTGCTGTACGAGAAAATGAAAGTGCACCATGATATGCAGGCCGCAATGATTGCCTTGTCGGTGGACGAGCTAAACCGATTTAACTACCAGACTGGCGACACAGAGGGCTTTGTAAACTTACCCCTCAGTATCGAAGGTGTTTCTTTTTCTGTCTTTATCCGCGAAGACTCCGACTACATTAAAATATCTCTTCGCTCGGTGGGCGATTTCCCCTGCAACGAATTTGCTGCCAAATATTTTAATGGCGGAGGGCACAAGAATGCTTCCGGTGGCGAGTTTTATGGTACTTTGGAAGATGCAATAAAAAGGTTTGAACAAGGTTTAACGGAATTTAATCCTAATAATACCGAAGATTTTATCAAACATAAGTAAGATGTTACGGTGATTATTTATCTTTGTCGTTCAATGTTAATATAAACGGGCAATCAGTCCTAACGAATTTAAATTAGAGATGAAAAAAAGTTTTAATATTCTGTTGATTCTATGTGCGGTACTGGCAGTTGTATCGTGTGGCGATAAAACCAAATCGTATACCGATATGCTGAATGCTCAGGAGAAAGCTATCGAGGCATTGATTCGCGACAGTGGAATTGTTGTATTGAAAAACTATCCTGAGAATGGCGTATTTAAGGATAAAGAATTTGTTTTGTTACCCAACGATGTTTATATGCATGTAATTGATTCCGGTAACGGAACCCGGGCCGTGCTTAGTCAAACAACTGTGCTGACAAGATTTAAAGGCCTTTTGCTGGATACTGATACCGTTATACCCTTCGAGAACTTCAGCAGCTGGAAATTTCCTGTAGAATTTAAATATGGAAATTACAGTACACAAGTAGATAATAATGCATTTAACGCTTTCCTGAGCGAAGGTTTGGGAACTCCGCTGCAATATGTGGGCGACCGTGCCAGAGTGAAACTTATCGTACCTTTCCAGGTGGGAAGTACAATCGGTACCTATTCACAGCAGAGCGCCGGTACTCCTGTCTATTATGATTTAGTGACCTATCAATTTGATTAAAAATAACTTATGACACTGATTAAATCTATTTCAGGTATTCGGGGAACCATTGGAGGCAAGCCCGAAGATGGATTAAGCCCGCTGGCAATTGTTAAGTTTGTTGCGGCATACGCTACCTTTATTAGAAAAAGCACAAAATTGAACACCAACAAAATTGTGGTTGGTAGAGACGCCCGTATTTCCGGCCCGATGGTAAAACAGATTGTTCTAGGAACACTTACCGGAATGGGATTTGATGTGGTAGACATTGATCTGGCAACTACCCCCACAACCGAGATGGCTGTTACTATGGAAAAAGCCTGCGGAGGAATCATCCT
>RZZX01000304.1 GCA_009929715.1 Bacteroidia bacterium | reverse complement strand
AAATGGGACGCTTCCGTGAGATCATTCTTTATCGATCGAGCTAACATCAATGAACTTCAATGTTCTTATCAACAGATCGGAGGCGATGAACCATCTTGGCAGATAGTTGCCAACGCCTCTCTTCTATGGATTGTTTAGATTTCAAAATCAGGCAACGTATCGCTGAGTTGTTTTTTTACACTTTGCCCTTTTATGCGATCTTGTACTTTGGTTACTCCTTCGGCTTTACCAGCATCATAGTCTAAGGAGACCTTCTTGTGCGTATTGATAATGCTGAATGCGGCTTTCCCCTGATCGGTTAGGTTGCAGCGAATTTGCCAATCGCCCACGAAGAACACCTCTTTTTTCCGTATGAGTTTCATGGGTAGACGGTCGTTGCCGTGCGTATCGATGATCGTCAGGAAGCGCGCAACACGACATTTGGCGGTGGTGGCTGAAAAGTGCCAATGGTTGGGGTAAGCTACTGCTTTACCTTTCGCATCGGTTACGTTTTTCCAGTTGTCCGGTGCACAGAAAAAAGTATCGACCACCGCATAGCTGGTGGGTTCTGAAGAGAAGAGATGAGCGGTAGAAACTCCACCGGTTTTGTTTTTTCCTGTAATCGTAAGCTCCTTGTCGGCTTGTTCCAAAACAGTCATCGGTAGCTCAGTGGTGTGAAGCAGGTAGCTCCAAGTGACTGGCTCTTTGGCTTCAAGCTCATCGTAAATAACGAAGAGCCCGCTTGTGCCGAGTTGGGTAATGTGCCGACGGAAGAGGCTCAGTCGGTTTTTATCCCATCCTTTTTCCGGGGTGTATTGCGTGGCCGATAACTCTCCGCGTTTTAACCAAAGAGGGGAGGTTACTTCACCGTAGGCATTGGAGGCATCGCCTACCATATATGATAGTTGTTCGCCTTCATACCAACGCGGTATCCAACCGTAACCTTCCGTACCGATGGTTTGGGTCATGCCGTTTATCAAGATGCTGTTGTGCGCACGTGTGTTGCGGTAGGCATACATACAGTGATCATCGGTAAAACCGGTACGGTGTCCGCTGCTATAGAAGATGGCTTGTCCTCCATAGAACGTGTTAAAAGCATTTTGATTGGCTAAGGCATGAGAGGTCGATCCATACGGGCTAGACCGGAAGGAGAGCATGGCATTAGTGGCTGTATTTCCAAGTGAGGTGTGCATGGTCCCTAATCCCGTTTCGTTGAAAACTTTGGCCAACGGAAGTTGATGCAGTTTTCCTTCGGCTTGTGGATATGTTTTGGTGGTGATGCAACGGTACCAAGTCAGATCGCCTGCTTTGCCCAAAAAACTCTTCTTCATGATGTTTGGGTCACGCGCTATAATTGTGTTGACATAGGCTGCCGCCCAAATGTTGCCACATTCGCGTGCCAAGGCGTCGGCATATCCCACGCGCGTACCATTGGGTTGTTTTTTACTTTCGTGTGAGTTGCCGTGTCCTGCC
>RZZX01000303.1 GCA_009929715.1 Bacteroidia bacterium | reverse complement strand
GCCCGTGGTGATTTAGGTATTGAAGTTCCACAGGAAAAGATTCCGGGTATTCAGCGTGTATTGATCAGAAAGTGTGTGGAAGCTAAAAAGCCGGTTATTGTGGCAACTCAGATGCTTCACTCGATGATCAATAACCCTCGTCCTACCAGAGCAGAGGTTACAGATATCGCAAATGCCATTTATTACCGTACAGATGCATTAATGTTAAGTGGTGAGACTGCCTATGGAAAATATCCTGTAGAAGCGGTTGCTACTATGACCAAGATTGCAGCTGAAGCCGAAAAAACAAAGCTTGCAGCAAATGATATCCGTGTTCCTATCGTAGGAAACGACCTGGATGTAACTTCTTTCCTTGCCAAACAAGCAGTGAAGGCATCTTCAAAGCTTCATGTAAAAGCAATCATAACAGATAGCTTTACCGGAAGAACAGCACGTTATCTGGCTGCTTTCCGTGGTACATCCACCGTATATGCCATCTGTTATCACGAGCGTCTTACAAGAGAGCTGGCTTTATCTTATGGCGTATGGGCTGTTTATCAGGAAGAGAGTAAATCTGAGCGGGAATATTACTTTAAAGCATTGAATGAACTGATCAAGAGTGGCCGTATTACCCGTTCTGATATGGTTGCCTATCTTAGCGGTAGCTTTGGTGAAGGCGGCGGTACCTCGTTCCTCGAAATAAATAATGTTGGCAAAGTTTTGGATGCTGGAGATAAATACTCGCTTCCAACTTTTAAAGACTAATATTGAATGACGAAAGAAATAGAATCCTATATTCTTTCACATAGTGATGAAGAAGGTTCACTGTTGGCTGCTTTAAATAGGGATGCCAATGTGAATCTTCTTCGTCCACGTATGTTATCCGGGCATCTTCAAGGCAGAATTTTAAAGATGTTTTGCCGGATGCTTAAACCTAAACGGGTTCTCGAAATAGGGACCTATACAGGTTATGCAACTCTTTGTATGGCTGAGGCTCTTGAGAAGGATGCCGAAATCCACACGTTGGAGATCAATGATGAGATGGAAGATTTTATCCGTAAGTATGTTTCCCAATCGCCGGATAAGGATAAAATCAAGCTTTATTTCGGTGATGCGATGGAGATCATACCGGCGTTGGATGAATCATTCGATCTTGTTTTTATAGATGCCGATAAACGACTTTACTCAGATTATTACGATCTGATTTTTGATAAGTTGCCGGCAGGGGCTTTGATCCTGGCTGATAATACCTTATGGGACGGGAAAGTGCTTGAGCCTCTCCATCCGGCAGATAAGCAAACAGCGGGTATTCTTGCATTTAATGATAAAATAAAAGCTGATCAGAGAGTGGAGAAGGTGATTCTGCCGCTTCGGGACGGACTTACAATGATTTGGAAAAAATAATAATTATGGAAAGTACAAGATTAAATAAAATTGGTCGTTTATTGCAGAAGGAATTAAGCGATATATTTCT
>RZZX01000019.1 GCA_009929715.1 Bacteroidia bacterium | reverse complement strand
GCTAAACTGTATGTCATCCATGCCCGTTTGCGTGCGGAAAACTTCCTGAAAGGCAAGCTAAAAATAAGTTCGCCAGCCCGTTTTGAAGTGTTTATCAATGGAGAGTCAAAAATGACTAAAGAGGGTGTAGAGGATAGCCTTTCGACTAGCTCTTCACGAGACTTTGCCTTGATGCTTGAGCCAGAGAAAGATTATGAACTCACCATCAAACTTCTGTCGGTAGCTGCCGACAAAGCTGAGCCAACTCTACAAACAGAACTCATTAAAGATGATCTGTATAAAACCATCGTTTGCCACACCGATGTGGAAGCCTTAAAACGCTTCACCATCGATCATACCATGTATGGTGATCGGGTATCCTCGGTGGCTATCTCGCCAAGTGGGCAATACGTGTTGACCACTTTCTCGCACCACTACGGGCAGAAGCGTTCGTACACACACTACGAACTTTCGAATGTAAAAACAGGAAAAGTAATTCTGGCCAATGCTACAGCAGGCATGCGTTGGATGCCGAAGAGTGATAAGCTCTATTATACAGTGAAAGGAGAAACGGGCAATCACGTGGTGACACTAAACCCAAGTACGTTGGAAGAGCAGGTTATCTTACGGGATATTCCGGAAGAAGGCTTCACTTGGTCGCCCAATGAGGATTATCTCATCTATTATCCGGAGGAAAAGGGCATCGAAGAGAGCGGAGCACTCAAGCGTATAGCCAATCCGGATGATCGGATACCGGGCGATCGCAACCGCAGCTTCCTAGCTAAATACACCCTGAGTACAGGCGTCACCGAACGACTGACTTTTGGTAATCACAGCACCTACCTGCAAGATATTTCACCCGATGGAAAACGGTTCTTGTACAGTTCATCAAAAGCCAATATCACCGTCAGACCTTTCAATATCAGTTCGCTTTTCGAGGTGAATATGGAGACACTCAACGTAGACACCTTGTTCTTTGAACAGAAGTTTCTCGGCGGAGCCAATTACTCACCAGATGGCAAACAGTTATTGCTCACCGCCGGTCCGGAAGCTTTCGGTGGCATCGGAAAGAATTGCGGTACCCAACCCATTGTCAACGATTTCGATACGCAGGCTTTCATCATGGATCTATCGAGCCGTCGAATAACCCCGATTACGAAAGAGTTCAACCCTACGGTAAACTTCCTGCAATGGAACAGAGGGGATGGTTGCATCTATTTCAGCACCACCGACGGTGATTGCAGAGCGATCTACCGGTATGCACCTTCAACTAAAAAATTCGAGAAGCTCGATCTACTGACCGATATCACCAGCCGTTTCTCTCTGTCGGAGACCAACCCATCGGTGGCTGTTTATTGTGGTCAAAGTGATCATAACTGTGGTGTAGCTTATCTTTACGATCTAAAGAAGAAGAGTTCACGCTTACTAGCCGACCCTATGAAACCGGTTTTAAGCGAAATAGAATTGGGGAAAACAGAGACCTGGAGCTTCACAGCATCAGACGGTACGTCGATTGACGGTAAGATTTGTCTACCACCCAACTTCGACCCCAACAAGAAATACCCACTTATTGTTTACTATTACGGTGGCACAACGCCTACCGAAAGAGGTATCACAAGTCCCTACTGTGCCCAGCTCTTTGCTTCACGCGACTATGTGGTTTATGTAATCCAACCGAGTGGCACTATCGGCTACGGACAGGAGTTTTCTGCCCGTCACGTCAATGCCTGGGGAAAACGCACAGCCGAAGACATTATCGAAGGAACGAAAGCGTTCTGTACAGCTCACCCGTTTGTCGACAGCAAACGTATCGGTTGTCTAGGAGCCTCTTACGGTGGATTTATGACACAATATCTCCAAACTCAGACCGACATTTTTGCGGCAGCTATATCGCATGCAGGCATCAGCAACCTGACCAGCTATTGGGGAGAAGGATATTGGGGCTATTCATACAACAGTGTGGCAGCAGCCGACAGTTATCCGTGGACTAATCCAGAGCTTTTCACCAAACAAGGATCGCTCTTCAATGCGGATAAAATCAACACACCTTTGCTCCTTTTTCATGGAACAGTCGACACCAATGTGCCTATCGGTGAGAGTATCCAGCTCTTCAACGCTTTGAAGATACTTGGTAAAACAGTCGAGTTTATTGCTGTAGAAGGTGAAAACCATTTCGTTTTGGACTATGATAAAAAAGTGAAATGGCAAAACTCCATGATGGCTTGGTTTGAACGCTTCCTAAAAGATCGACCACAATGGTGGAACGAACTTTATCCGGAAAGACATCTGTAAAAAATCAACTTATAACAGGCTGAAAAGGGTGCGTTGAGGTTTTCTCAATGCACCCTTTTTTAGGGTTCATCCGCTAAATGCGTAGGCGCTAGAATTCAAAGACACACGTTGCGAATGTAATAGCGAACCAAACTCTGTTTTTTGTGCCAACTGAACAAACAGATTCAAGTTCGCCAATGCGCTCTTTTACAACAAGCCGGTAAGCGCAGAGTAAACCCCAAATAGCCATTTCTCTTTCACCTCTTTCTCAGTCAGTTTGACTTGTAATACGCCTTTGTTAAGCCACTACCACTGCTCGGATAACTGTCAAAGTGCGTCTTGTTTCTACACTTCACCTAGGTGAAGTGTACAAAAAGTGCCGGATAAAGCACTAAATAGTTCTTATCTACGCCATTAATGTCTGCTTTATTTTACTTTTGCAGCTCTACTACCTCACCGCTGTCACAACTGAAAAGGAGAGGTAGATTCTCTTTGGCTATTCGGGCACGGCAATTCCCATCTTTTTCATCAGAAAGCAAGCATTCATATTCTGAGCAATGCCCTCACGTAATTGATACGAGAAAGTAAGTTCATCATTGGTTATGTCTGCTTCAAAACAGTAGTTGCGTATATGCTCTGGAAAGGAATCAATCAAGGAGCCCAACAATAAATCGTGAGTAGCAATAACCCCATTCGCCCGAAGGGTTATGAGTTGTTTGACCAAAGCTAATGAGCCTTTCTGCTTGTCCATCGAATTAGTGCCTTTTAAGATCTCATCCAAAATGATAAAAAGTTCTTCACCGGCATGTAGTTTATCAATAACCAACTTCAACCGCTTCAACTCGGCAAAGAAATAAGATTCATTGTCGCTCAAAGAGTCGGTGGTACGTAGGCTCGTTATCAGATGGGCTGGATAAAGTTCTAACTCATCAGCACAAACGGGCACACCTAAACAACCCAAAAGGTAGTTGACGCCAATGGTACGCAAATAGGTACTTTTACCTGCCATGTTGGCTCCAGTAATAATGACAAAAGAGGGACTATGACCCATATCGACATCGTTTCGAACGCACTTCGCACGCGGCATCAAAGGATGACCTAAGGCCTTGCCCAGAAAACAAAATTCAGTGTTTCGGATAATCGGATAATTGTAATCGGGGTGGTTATATGCAAAGGTAGCCAACGAACAGAGGGCTTCCATCTCACCGACTGCTTCCAACCAATTTAGCATCTTATCGGCATGGTCTGCTTTCCACCTTTCCATCTTTAAGACAATGCCAAGTTCCCAAAACAAAAAACCATTGAGCAGAGCATACATGAGCATATTGTTCCGCTGATCTAACCTGTTCATCAGCCTAGACAACCGATGAACGGCTACCGAAGCTGACTCTTTCTGAGAGGTCACTTGCTCTTGAAGGCGCTTTAAATAAGGACTTTCAACGGACTTCTGTTCGAGCATCGCAAGCATATCGGCGTAGGTCGATAGGATGCGGAGTTTATCACCATAAACAGCTTGAAGCTTGGTCACCTCCGAAGTAAACCGAGTGCTCAAAAGAAAAAACAACGTAAACGAAAGTCCCAAAGCACTCCACGGTAACAGGCCAAACAGTGCCAATAAGGCTAAAGTCAAATTGATCAGTGGTGTTAGGTAAGGAAGTGCTCTACACCAACGTTTGTGATTGAATCGGGTGTTACGGGACAACCATTGTGTCAGTTCGGCTTTATCAGTAGGACGACTGCTGCAAAGTAATCCCACAATTTGTAGATGCTGCCGAAAAGACAACTCTGGCGCCCATTCGCGAACAGCAGCCTGACGTTCTTCAATCGCTTGCTTGGTAGTGAGATGCGTAGCCAACCACTGTGCCAAGATGGTTTTGCCAAACAAAGTGGTGGTCCGATTAATGGCTTGAAACAACGAACGCTCCCCAAAGACATCTAGATCATACGTATATAAATGCTTCGAATCGATAAATTCACTGCCGTCATCGAAAGCTTCAAACCGATGATCTAAAGCAGCCAACTCCCGCTTGTTGACCTCAATGGCTTGAAGCAAATAGGCTTTTCGATAAAACAGACGGTTGTGATATTTCATTAAAGCCAAAAAGGGAATAAAGGTACATGCCACGAGTCCCAATACCACATCCCACCCTTTCGAGAAAAAAAGAAATGCGCTTATAAGCCCTATGAGAAAGAGTAATACACGCAATATACTAATTTGATAAATCCGCGTTTTCACATGAGATAACTCTTCTTGCGTCTCTTTTATATTAGCAGCATATTTTATTTCTAATTCTTTCATCTTATTCATCTGTATCTTAACTTCAATTTATAACTTCTTAATCGACTTTCATACGCTTTAAAACCGAATATTTACGCCCTCTCTTTTCTCCTTACATCGAAAAGCGTTATCTTTGTAACATCAGAAAAGAGATAAATAACACCTAAAAAATGGCAGATAATTATATCGAAAAACAACGCGAACAGTATGAAGCGCGCAAAGCAGCTTGGAAAAAAGCGAAAAAGCTGGGAAAGAATAAATCTAAAACGATCTCTTCGTCTTCAAAAGTTTCGTCTTCAAAAGCTCCGTTGCAAAAGCCCGTGAATGAAAAGGAATAACTGGGTGTTCAGTCAATCCTCTTTAAAGAGACTAATCCAACCTTTTCTCACGGTCGGCCAAAATAGCCGACATATGCTCACGCGACCATTCAACGAGAGCCTCTAAGTGCGGGTAAAGACTCAATCCTCGCTCAGTCAACTCATATTCTACTTTAGGAGGTACTTCGGCATAGACTTTTCTTTTGATTAATCCATCAGCTTCCAACGAACGTAGGGTTACCGTCAGCATGCGCTGTGAAATATCGCCGATGGAGCGTTGAAGTGCACTAAAACGCAACGTACCGTTGGCCTTCAAAGAGATTAAGACCAAGGCCGTCCACTTATCGCCTAATCTCCCCAAAACATCCCGCACGGGACAAAGTCCTCCTGAGAAAAATATCTTCATTTTTTGTTCTTCCATAACCTCCTTATTATCAGCAAAAGTTACCTCAAAGTAAGCGACTTACATTCAAGTGCCTTCTTGTGCAGACTAAACTTCATCTGTATATTTGCCCAACAAAAGTAATCAACTTACTTTAAATAACAACTATTCACCCTTAAACATTAAAACGTTATGAGTACAATTAAGCACGTGGCTCAAAACAGCCATTTCACAGCCACCCATGTAGGAAAGCTCGATCAGTTATCCGCACACACCCTCGTTCACGCCAAGTCGGGACGTCTCATCACCGGAAAGGTTTTTCTGAAAGAGAGTACACAAGCCACGGGAACAGAAATATCATACAACGCCTTGCCACCGCATACGGACGTTCCCTACTTTCATACGCATCATAAAAATGAAGAGACTTATCTCATTCTTAAAGGGGAAGGCTTCTTTCAAGTCGACGAGGGGTGTTTTGAAATCTCCGAAGGCAGTGTAGTCCGCATTGCACCTGCAGGCAAACGTGGGCTGACTAACACCTCGGACGAAGAGATGATTTATCTGGTTATTCAGTCCAAAGAGGGCTCTTTAGAAGAGTACTCTTCTGAAGATGGGAAATTGGTAGATGCCGAAGCCAAATGGAAGTAGCATTCTATATCGGGATGTGGTAAGTCAGAACGATTCTTGCCACATCCTGCGGCTATTTATAAACCAAAACTATAGTCGGATCCAGTGCTTTTAATGTCTCCATGAACTGTTTCGGATCTTCCGGATTGATCATGGTAAAGCCATGAGCATGATCAACTCTTAGCTTGCTGTAATGCCACGTTTTAGCTTGGTAAGTTAAACGAGTGATTTGTGTGAGAACTTTATGATTGTTCCAAATGGATGTAATCTTAACCTCCCCACTTTCTGTAATGAGATAGTTCTCTCTAGAGGCAGTGATGAATTGGATTAAAGATGGTAGGAAATAAAATATGAAAAGCCAAGACTTCTGGCGGTACCAAATGATAAAAAGCACTATCATGAAGAAAATGATCAAAATAGTCCAAGTGTATCTAGTCTGTTTTTTCTTAAAAGTTGTGTGTATCATGACTGGTGTATGATTTAAAATTTAAAATGCCCGACGCCACAAAACAATAAAAACAAAGGAAGATTTTCTCTTAAAAATTTGAGAGCAAAGCTTATTTGCCTTTCAACTGCTTTTTCTCCAATACCACAGAGCTCTGCTATCTGCTTATTGGTTAATTGCTTTTCACGACTCAACCTGAATATTTCTTGCCGCCTAGGAGGCAACATCTGAATCAAAGAGTCAATATAGCTCTTTAGTTCAGAAGCTTCTATTTCTTCTTCTAAATTATAGCTTTCATCTTCAGACGCTTTCAAAACAGTCATCTTAAAAGCAGATTCATTAAAGGACTTCCTCGCAGCATTAAATATCAAATTACGAGTTACAATAAACAAATAGCCTTCTATACTTTTGGTTTCATCTAACTGCTCTCTTTTTTCCCACAACTTAACAAAAACTTCTTGAACAACATCCGCCAACTCAATTGATGAAATAATGTATAATTGAGTAAATCTAAAGACCTTAGGAAAGTAAATGTCATATAGTTTAGAAAAGGCATTTCTATCACCCTCCTTAAATTGTATTATAAGTTCTCGTTCTTCCATCAATCTTAAGTTAAACTAAATACAAATATACATTTTTTTTCCTTACTTTATTTACAAAACAAAACATTTGTTTACTTTTTCTAATAAAAAAGAAAGGAGGAAGCGTTTTATAACTTCCTCCTTTCTTTTTTATTAGAAAAACAGATTAATCCATCAGAATTTCAACTCTATCGCCTAACGCAGAAACAGCATATAACTTATAGTCTTGTTCCCATTTAAATGGCAAGACAAACATGTCTTGAGTAGAAGGACTATTTTCACCGCTACTCACAAAAACTAATTGATTATTCGCATCTTTAATTTCATAAGCTACTACATTTTGCCAATTATGAATGTGAATCACATCTCCTGAATAAGATATACCACCTTCTACCACCGTCTTCGAAGCATGTGTGGCATTTGATCCTTTGATTATATTTTTCTTCTCTTTGTATAATCCGACAGTATTATCTGAAATGTATTCTAAGGCTACAGCAGGCTTGGCATAACCTAATGCCACAACTTTACTTTTAAGCGCTTCAATCATATCTTGCGTAATAACCATAAGCTTAGTCTGATAATCTTCTACTGATTTATGAATGGGAGATAAAAAGCCCCATTTCTCAAAGAAATCAAGTAAATTCATTTTTGAGGCCACACAGCTATTATAAACAAAATCTAACTGAATAGCGCCATCACTCATCCCTGAATAATCTTTGGTTCGAGCATATTCATAAACATCCGGATAAAAGCCGCCTTTATCAGCTTGTTCCAAAGGAGTAAGCCCTAAAACTTTGCCAAAATATAATTCTAATTGCCAAAATGGTATTAGCTTACAGAATACATCGTTTTTATCATTTCCCACATTCTCAAAATCAGCATGCGGTCTTTTGCCAACAATGATGCCATTCCAAGCTTTAGAGTATCGGTTACGGTAAATATCGCCCATGTTTTCAACTTGTATCCGGGAAGGTTGACCAAAGATGGTCGTTTGAATATATTCCGACATGATATTATTGGTCACTTCTGTGGTTCCAACCCATAAAACACCGGGACGGGTTTGGTTACAGTGCCCTACTTCATGTGCAGGACCCCAACAAGCAGATGTTTTCAATTTTGCTGGATTAGCAATGTCCGACATCGTGTTTTGATGATAACCTGTATGGTGTGAACTAGCATACATATAAGAATGATACATGACATTGAAATACATGCGATTCTTGAAAAGTTTATTGTATTTGACCAAACCAAGCAGCAGCATTTCATGATAGGCTATTTTGTCATAAATCTCAATCAGTTCATCGGTGGTTGTTCCGGCATAATTTCTAAAATCATTGGTTTCAAATGTCAAATGAGCGTATTGTCCTACAACGTCAAAATAGTTGTTGGAAGCTTTCGTCAAAAGTTCATTCCATCTCCCTTTGTGTTTAGAAACATCATAGTATCCATTAACTTTTCCAGAAGCAAAATGTATCTTAATCGGTTTAGCTGAAAGATCATTAAGCTGATCGGTGTGATACATCACATAAACTAACCCTCTTTCTTTTATCGTTAATTTATTTAGTCCTTCAGACAAAGGATAGGTCATTCCTCCAAAACCATCACCACCTGGTTTATCCAGGTTCTGCACCTTTAAAGAGATGTTTTTACCATGCATGTCACCAACCAAAACCACCAAAACTTCATTGTCATTTACGGCAATACCGGTTGGATTATCAAGCAAACTGTATGAGCTTGTCTTATTTAAAAAGGCTTGAATATCGGGATATGGATAAGATTTAAACTCGTCTATTCTAAACTCTCTTTGATATTTATTTTTCAACATGAAGTAAGCCATGTTTCTAAAGAACGTATAGCTACATTTATCAATATCGCCTTGCGTTATTCCATCTTTTAACTCACTACATGTTTGGTCTTTAAAAAGTGTTTTATAATCAAAAGAATCTAAGTTTTTCATGTAAAACTCCATCTCGGAGCAAGAGGCAAAACCCTGCCCATCTCCACTGCCACTCTTTACAATGAACCGAAAAGATTTTGCAGAAACAGAGGTCGAAAAAGAGAGTTTAGTAGCCGATGAAGAGCCTTTAAAATCTTTATCCATAAGGTGTTTAAAGTTAACACCATCTGAAGAGTATTGAATTTCGACATCGCCAAAAAGCCCATTTGTTCCAGAGTTTCTAGGATGATATACTAAGTAATCAACATCTGCTTTCGTTTCTAAGTGATATGTCAAAACGATCGGGAAATATTTTTCAGAGGCATTATTCCAAGGAGAGTGATAAATAGTTGTAAAATCACCATCAAAAGATTTTTCGATGCCTTCTCCAGATTGAACAGAAGAGGCTTCACCGCTAATCACTTTAAGCTTTATGTCATCTTTTAAATCCGTTTCACCATCAGACGCATACTCATTTAATCCTTTTTGAGTTATAGCAACAATGGCGCACTTCAACTCTTCTTTATTGAGCCCAGCCGACAAAGCCTCAACAAATTCAATATTACCTTGTCTGGGATCATCGCCATCAAGACTCTTCACCTCAAAAAAGCGCTCAGTGGTAGCAGAAGAAGGAGCTCTTGTTTTCGCTGTTCGTTCCATTATCCAAGAGGGTAATTTTACTTCTAAAGGAATGTTTGTGGTTACTGAAAAAGCGATATTTCCACCCATTGCGTTTACTTCAAAATATTGCTTATCAATTAAAATAACAGGCTCATATCCTAATTGCCTAACTTTCAATAAAACAGTTTGACCACCACCTTTTATATAAACATCGGTTTCACGAAGCGCTCTTCCATTATTCTCATCAACAGTCACTTCCAACCGCCCATTCTTAAAAAGTAATCGGCACCAATTAGCCTTTGAGTCTAATTGTAAATCCTCTATATTTGTCTTAATGGGGATACTCACTTTCTCTTGTTCACTCCCAAAGTCAACCCGATCTTTATCTATCGTAAGATAAGACTCTATCCCTTTCTCTGAACAAGCCGTACAAAAAACAGGGCAAACAAGAAGAAAACAAAAAAATATAATCTTATTCATTCTCATACATTTTTTATGTGGGAATGTACAAAGATAGTACATCCCCACTATTTAACTTATTCAATCACTGTTGTTTCTCCCGTTTCCGGATCATAAGAACTCATTTTTATCTTATAAAGAGATAACTCAGCTAAAGCAACCCACCATTTACCAGAGGTACTTTCTGTTATTTCAAGCCAGACGTATCTAAACGATTTATCAGAGACGATGGTTTCTGATTGGAAAAGAGCAGCTTTAGTATCAGGCAAATTCCTTAATTCAGAGAGTTTCCAAGAACTAAAGTCAGACGGGACAAATTTCTTACCATCAAATTCGTTGCTTCCATAAACATTTATGCTCTTCGGATTGTCCTTATTGCCATGATTACGACATTGATAAGAGAATTGCAAAGAACGAATTTCTTTTTGCATATCAATCACAATATAATGCGGATAATCGGTTGCACTTTGCCACCGCATATGGAAAAAAGTGGCAGGATCACCATCTACAAGATTTTTCAAAGGACCATCGTCGGCTTGTTCAGAGTCAGTCCAAACATGCGCTTTATCTACTAAAATGGAAGACTTATCCACTTTGGTCATTTTCTCTGCAGGCAAAGCAGAAGCCTTTACTTTATGAATAGAACCACCTTGTCCCCCAGCTGTAAATACTTGAAAATCGAATTCTAGTTCTCCATATCTGTTTAGTAAATGATCGACCAACAAGGTGTCGGCATATTTACTGGCCAATCGAACGCACTCTTTTCTCCCGTCTGGAATGACATAAGATAGTTTAACGTATTTATAGTTTGCATCATCGGGGGTACTCCATTGGAATCGGATAGCACCTGGCTTTGATTCTGTTTTAATAGAACTATAGTCTATATCAATAGGCAATGGCTCATTCGACGTCTCAGAGCAACCTATAAAAACAACACCTAATATAAAATAGAATAACTTTTTCATATCTATACTTTTAAATTCTTAATAACCAGGATTATTGACTAACTTAGGATTTCTATTAACATCTGCACTTGGAATAGGCAAAAGATATTGAACTGGAGCTTCAAACTTACGTTCAAATTGAATTGTTTTAAGCTTAGCAAAATCTTCAATAGTAGAAGCTGCTATATTCAAACCTTGGGCTTGCACTCCAAAATAATTTTTAGCTAATAACCACCGCCTCATATCCCAAAAATTCTGATTTTCAAGATACAATTCAACCATTCTCTCTTGCCGAACAATTTGCCGTAATTTGCTTTGATTTAACTCTGCAACCCCTTGCCAAGATTCTTCAACTTTGGGTATTCCAGCCCGTTCTCTAATAGTATTAAGAAACGATTTTGCCTCTTCTAAATCTTTTGAAGTACCTACCTCTACACAAGCTTCAGCATAAGCTAAATAAAGATCTGTCAACCGGATAATAGGCCAAGGATATAAATTGAGTGAAGTGCCACTTTTACCAACAATAGTATTAGGATCTACACCTTTTTTATTTAAATAACCCGATGGAGAATAATTACCGGGTCTCTGAACAGAAGAGGTACCACGGCTACAGTTTCCTCCTAATACAAAATCACAAACCACGCGTCCATCTTCAGACATCGTATAAGCTGGGGTTGTTGCATTATTTAACACCTCATAATACCCTCCTTGAAAAGCAATCCAAGCATAATAACGAGGCTCTCTATCTAGGTTAAAATTGATTGTTTTAGCCCCGACTTGTGCTTGTTCTGCATGAGATTCATTGACAGTAACGAGACCAAGCTTGTTTTTATCCTTAAATTCAGGATCCTCATCCCAAGGCAAACCATTTTTAGTATAAAAACGATTTAGCATGGCCCACGTTGGAGCGACACCATTCCACGCCCAACCATCTTCAACAAAAGGTAATGATTTATTCTGAATACCATAGCTACCTTCCGAACGTGTTTCGGCAAGTAAAACCTCTGGGTTTCGAGATTGCCAATCGACTAATTGGGTGCGTAGACAACGTTCCGGACCAACTTTTGGATATTTATTAGCATCATCTTCTCCGTCTTTATAATCTGTCTTTGTATAAAGACCATACCCATTAGCTTCGGCCAAGTCAATCGCTTCTTTAATTGCATCACGGGCTCTCAACCATTTATTTGGATCGTAAGTTACAGGCATTAAAAGAGTTCCATTTTTATCTTTAAAATCTTTATAAAATTCAGCATTACCATTAAACAAGGGTGACGCAGCATACAACAACATTTTAGCTTTAACAGCCTTAGCAGCAACACTCGTAGCTAGTCCAAATTGAGATTTATTAGTACGTATTGCAGGTAGTTCCTTAGCAGCTTCATCCAATAAGCCACAAATCCAATCCACACATTCGTCGTATGGAACGCGACCAGCGTATTGCTCAATAGGTGTTGTAATAAGAGGAGTTTCTTTAACTAAAATAATAGATCCGTAACAACGAGCCAATTGATAATGATAATAGGCTATTAGAAATTTTAATTGAGCTCGATAATCACTCTTTAAATTATCCGCCAATCCAGGCACTTTATCCAAATTATCCTGCAACATATAGCACTGTCTTAAGCCTTGAAAAAAGTAATTCCAATAAGAAATCACAGGATTAGAAGCCGTATAATTGCCTTTCGGGAAAGCTGCGAATGTTTCGTGTTCAAAAGCTGTAATTACCTCGTCTCCTGTCAATAAGTCCAAACTTGCTGAAGCCGAATTTGATTGTGGTAGATACCCGTAACATGAATACAAAAAATCACGAGCTGCATACTGATCTGCAAAAGCATCTTTCTCTGTTGTCACTTCATCAGGAACAACATCTAAATAGTTGCAAGATGAAGAAAGAATAATCAATAAAGAATAAACTAATATATTATAAAATGTTTTCATACATAGAGTTTTTAGCGTTATTTAAATGATACTTGAAGACCTAGATTAAAGGTACGTTGGGTGGGATATGCCATCCCTTTTCCACCTCCCATTTCTGGATCCCATAATTTAAATTTAGAGAAAGTCAATAAATTAGATCCACTGATGTAAAGACGTGCGCCTTTATATGTAAATCCTATTTCGGCCGTTTTTAGTTTTAAGAAAGAGGCATCACGCAACCAATAAGTTGAATTTTGCATGTTATTATGGTTGTTGTACTGAGTTAATCTAGGATAACTGGCATTGATATTTTGGTTCTCTTTACTCCAATAATCACTAGCAATCCACCCCAAGACATTCATTTTGCTTTGCGTTCCAAAAGGTTCAAACCCATTCATCATTAAAGACACATTGGTTTGGCCTTGGAAGAAGACTGAGAAATCCCAATTCAACCATTTCACAGAAGGGCCAAAGCCATAAATAATCTCAGGTACGGTTGGGTAACCAATAGAAACTCTATCATCGGCCGTAATTTTGCCATCGTAATTCCCCTCAGAATCTGGTTGGTCAACATATTTAATATCGCCTGGCGCCACAGTGATATTGGCAAGCTGTGACGTCGGTCCATTTTTTACATCAGCATCATCAATAAATAATCCATCTGAAACATACCCCAAAGAAGTGTTTAAGCTCTTTCCAACTTTAGATAAAGCTGGTCGCAAACTTGCAGCCTCATCGTACTCCAACACCTTATTTCGAGCAAAAGTAAAGGTGCTCTTAAATTGGACAGACAAATCTTTATTAATGCTTTTCCCATAATCTAAAGCCAAGTCAAATCCCCAGTTCTTAACCTTGGCTAAATTCCCATAAATAACCGTATTAGATGTTCCTAGATAATTAGGTATCGAATTTTTCTGTTGGAAGATGTTGCTTCTTATTTCTCTAAAAGCATCAATTGTCAAATTCAATTCATTAAAGAATTGCAAGTCGACACCCAAATTTAATTTACGGCCAACCTCCCATGTTATATCTTTATTTTCAAACCGTGTAAATGTAGGTCCCTTATGCTCTTCCGTTGTTCCTCCATACCCTGTAGTATAACTTGGACTATCATTCAACTTCACTACAGACATGTAAATAAAACGATCGCTACCTATCTGATCATTGCCAACTAAACCATATGATCCTCTTAATTTAAAGTTAGAAACAACCTCATTTAAAGAAGTCCAAAATTTCTCTTGACTAACATTCCATCCTAACGAAACCGAAGGAAAGAATCCCCAACGATGTCCTTTCGCAAAATTCTCAGACCCATTATATCCAGCATTAAATTCAAACATATACCGGTTAGAGTAATCATAAGATGCTCTGAAAGCCATACCCATACGACGTTTTGGTAAAGAAGCAATCAGTGATGAGTTTACATTAGAATTAAATTCATCTTGATTATAAAGAAGCATTCCGGCCACGTGGTGATCACCAAAAGTCCGATCATAATTAAAATACCCTTGAATATAAAACTTCCGGTCACCACTGGTTGAAAAGAAAGAATCTAAAGTATGATTTGTTGGAGTGCCAATAGCTGTATTGGTATAGGTATATGAACCATCGTCATTCTTTTCATAATCGGTCAGCTGATATTTATTATAACCCTGGAAACGATATTTTGCATTAGATGACCAATTTTTAAAAGAAATCAATGATTTAAAGCTCAATCCCTTAGTTATAAAGTCCAATTTCTGATCCCAATCGATGTTTGCTACAACGGTACTTTCAAAGGTGTCTTTGTAACCCGCTGATGCCAAAGCCACGGGATTAACAGGATTAAAATTACCAGCTAGAATCCCCCCCCAATGATACCAATCATCGTTCCCCTTAGGATACATAATCGGAAAATCGACAGGATTTGTTCCCATAATAGCATTAAAAATGCCATCAATACCTCCACCATCACTTGAAGTTAAAGGACCATGCATGCTATTAAGCTGAACATTCAAGTGCAAAGAGAGAGTCGATGATTTTGATAAATGGAAATCAACATTATTTTGAAACGCATACTTCATGTAATCAATGTTGTTTTTATAAGAGAAAAAATCCCTCGAACGATCTTTCAGCATACCTGTTTCATGATTGACATTCATATTCATAAAATAAGTAACCTTAGAAGTTCCCCCCCGAACATTGAAATTGGCTTTTTGATTGAAAGTTGCACTTTTAAATATTTCATCATACCAATTGACATTAGGAAAGACATACGGATCCAAATGATTAATAGTACCATTAATTTTTTCATCAGAATAGAGAACAGCCCCTGTACCTTGATTCGTAACAGCCTCATTATACATTCTCATAAAAGTCGCTGCATCAACCGTTCTAGGACGTTTAATAGGTGTATTAACATATCCCTCAACACGCACGCCGATAACAGGTTTCTCTAAGTCCGAACCAGATTTGGTTTTAATTATTAAAACGCCATTAGCTCCACGGGTTCCATACATCGCAGAAGCGGTAGCGTCTTTTAAGACAGAGAAACTCTCGATAACCTCTGGATCAAGTGAATTTAAATCGGATTTTGAGATTTCAACACCATCCAAAACAATCAAAGGAGAAGTCATTCCATTCATGGTAGCCACTCCACGAATAAAAAAATCAGCGCCATTATTTCCTGGTTCACCGCTCCGTTGATAAGCAATAACTCCAGACAATCTTCCGGCGAAAGCAGTCGATAAGTTAGCAGAAGGAACTTTTAAATCTGTTGGTCTAACAGATTGAATAGATCCAGTAACAGTCTCTTTCTTCTGGCCTGTACCAAAAGCCGTCACAACAACCTCATCTAACAACTTTGTATCATTGGTTAACGTAACAGTCAAGACCTTTTGTTTACCAACTTTTATCTCTTTTTTAGTATATCCTATAAAAGAAATAATGAGTACATCATCAGAATTTGCTGCTATTTCAAATTTACCATCTAAATCAGTTGTTGTACCCTTCTGTGTACCCTTAACTAAAACAGAAGCACCTGGTATCGTCTCACCTGTTGAAGAATCAGTAACTACACCTATCAGCTTAGACTTCTTTGTCTGCTGAACAGTTTGTTTCTCAACTTTAAGAACAACCTCATTACCCTTTATTAAATAAGCGATGTTACTACCAGTAAAAATAGAATTCAGAACTTCATCAATCGTACCAGCACAATCAATATTAGTCAAAACCTTGTCCTTTAATTCAGATACATTATAAAAAAACTTATAGTTACTACTCTTTTCTATCAGTTTTACAGCTTGAACTACACTAATAGAGCGACCTTTCAAGGAAATTCTATTTTGTACAGCAAACACATTTACTGAATAGAATAACAGAACGAAAACGATATACTTAATATACCGCTCGGAGAAGTTAAATAATAAACTCTTCATGTTTTTTGTAATTAGATTAAAAGTTAATAAATTATTGTAAACAAATTACCGTTTTATCTTGCAAGTGTTTTTTTGTTAAATTCAAACTAAAGCATATTTTACCCAATACGTCTTCCAACGTTTCATCATACCTAATACTTCCTGTAAAAGTGGTATTCGCATCCAACTGAGTCTCTAAAATAACTGTTGAACCATAAATTTCATTAATCAGATCAACAAGGCTTTTTAAAGGAATGTCAACGAAATTATATCGACCATCCTTGAAACTAAAACCTGGCATATCAACCGTCTTAACTTCAGAATTAATCGAGTTATAATTTATTTTCTGCATAGGCTTTAAATAAAATTCTTTTCCTGATGCTTTCACATTAAAAGCAATGCTACCAGTAAACAACATGATTTCATGATGCTCTAAATCGGTCTGTTTAACCAAAAAAGAAGTGCCTTTAACTTCAATAAAAGCCCCTTTTAGATGAACTCTGAATGGGTGCTTTTTATCTTTCTGTACATCGAACAAAGCATTCCCTTTCAGAGAAATCATTCTATTCTTTTTAAAATTCTCAGGATAAGTCAGTTCGCTTCGAGGATACATAAAAACACGAGAACCATCCGGAAGAACATAAACTTCATTCGCACGTGCTATAACATGAATGTTCTCTTCTCGAAAAGTAGAGGTGGAATGCAACCAATAAGCTCCTATACCTATTAAAAAAAGAGCTACTGCTGCAATTGAATACCACCAATAACTCAATCGGCGTTTTTTATCAAAAGAGTCAGAAGAAGAACATCGCTCTGATATTTTAGTCCAAATAGCCTCTTTCATAACCCCATTTATAGGTATACCTTGACTATCTTGCCATTGATCATAAATTAATCTCTGAACAGAATCGATTTTCAACAAATCACTCCGTTCCTTTGTAGTTTTCTCCACATTCAACAACCTTTTCAACCGTTCTATCCTAATACGTGATTTCATATTTTAAAACAACTTATTTGATTTCATTTGATTTTCAACTATCTCTTGCACATCTATAGTAAATACACATCGACCTTGCTTATCCCAACATCAGATTTAACGTCCTATCAGTTTTTAACATACAATAACAAAAAAGAGAATTGAAAAAGAAAAAAAGAGAAAGCAAATCGTAGATAACTGAGTATTAAAAAAGAGAGATTATACACTTATAAAAAGACCATAAAGAAAGACGAGTAGAAATGTCATCATCCCGATACCTTTCTGTAATATCCATTTTCGATCTTTGCACCAGAACTAAATTAAAACACTTATGAAAGCTTACTTAATTCTAATTTCTATTTTTCTTGTACTAGTTATAGGAGTCCATGCTCATAGTCTAGATAAAGAAAAAACAGTCAAAAACGAACGTAAAGAAAACCCGACCCTCAAAGAGATGAATTGGGAGTTCTATTCTACAATTAAAAATCCTACTCAGGAAGCATTAACTGCCGAAAACGACTATAAGTTCGGAGGGATGGCTGGTTACCTATACCGTACTTTTACTAACCTCTATGTCTTTCGCGAAGAAGTTATACCCGGAGATCCCAGACAACGGCAAATCATTCGCAAGCCAATAATCTACAAAGCTGTTTGCCAAATCGAGAAACAACTTTATAAAGATGTAAAGAAAGAGCAGCTGAATAGCGTGGAAGCCGCCAAAAAGTTTGAAGAGATACTAAAGAAAGCCATTTCGGCTTTCGATTCTGATACAAACTCTTTCGAGAAGGCTCTATCCAATTGCCCCAAAGAGGTTCAAAGCATTTATGAAATATTCGATAGAGTTAAATTAATCGAACTATAAACCTCTAGTTACAACCAACTTTTACTTTTATTTCATCCATCTTCAGACAAGGGTTTTTACTCTTGCCAAGGAGGTGTATGCCCAAACACTAATATAATTTAAATGTATGAACAAGCGATTTTATCTCTTTTTATGTAGCTTATTTCTATGTGCTTCATGGGTGATAGCACAGACGATTAAAGTAACAGGAACGGTTTCCGACAAAATGGGAACAATCATTGGCGCCAGTGTTAAAATCAAAAACACGACTCGAGGAACTGTGACCGATAGTAATGGTAAGTACAGCATTGAAGCTCCCGAAAATGCAACACTTATCTTCTCGTATATCGGCTATAACACCGTTGAAAAATCGGTTAAGGGGCAAACAACTATTAACGTTGAGCTGTCGGACAACGTACAGGCAATCAATGAAGTGGTCGTCACAGCGATTGGTATCAAACAACAAAAAAAGAAAATTGGCTATACCACGCAACAGGTAAACCACGACAAGTTGAACTCCACTCCTAGCATGAACGTTGGCTCAGCTCTCTCTGGACAGGTAGCGGGATTGCTTGTGGCCAACCCTACAGGTATTTTTCAGGCTCCAAGTTTTAAACTACGCGGCAACACGCCACTTGTGGTCCTTGATGGTATACCGGTGGAAACTGATTTTTATGATATCTCGAGCGATAATATCGAAAGTATAAATGTCTTGAAAGGCACAGCTGCATCAGCACTATATGGCTCAAGAGGTAAAAATGGTGCCATACTCATCACAAGTAAATCGGCTCAAAAAGAGGGATTAGAAATTAAATTTTCAACCAATACAATGATTACCGCCGGATTTACGGTATTTCCTAAAACTCAAAACAAATATGGTAATGGGTCGAATGGCAAATATGAATTTTGGGATGGAGCCGATGGAGGTATATCGGACGGTGATATGATTTGGGGACCCAAGCTAGATAGTGGATTAAAAATAGCACAATGGAATAGCCCTATTCGTGATAAAGTTAGTGGCAAAGAAATTCCATGGTGGGGCGATGTAAAAGGGACACAATACGATGATAAGTCGCGTTATGAAAGAGTTCCCACTGATTGGGTTTCTCATAATAACCTCGCTGATTTTCTGAGAACTGGATTGGTGACCGATAATAACATTTCAATCGCCTATAAAGGCCAGAAAGCACGTTATCTTATTACAGGACAGTATGCCTTTCAAAAAGGACAGGTACCCACTACTCGCATGCATAGTGGAGGGCTTAATTTTAATTCAACATTCGATCTAGCTCCAAATATCCAACTTGATGCTAATCTGGCGTATAATAAAATCATTGCTCCAAGTTATCCAAGATATGGATATGGCCCAAGAAATCACATGTATACAATCGCCATTTGGATGGGCGATGACGTGAATGGTAAAGAGTTACAAGAGCATAAGTATGTACCTGGTCAAGAAGGCTATAGGCAGGCTAATTATAACTATGCGTGGTATAACAATCCGTACTTTGCAGCAGAGGAACTGCAACAATCAGAGAACCGAGATGTCATAAATGGACAACTACGCCTAAACTACCAAATTTCACCTAACTTGACGCTTCAAGGACGATCGGGTATTCGACAAAAATCGATATTACAAGAGATGCAGGTTCCAAAAACATACATGAATTATGGCGATTCGCGAGAGGGTGATTATAAAGTTTGGAACAGTCGACAAACCAATGTTGATGCCGATGTTTTAGCAACCTACTCTCAGAACTTGCCAGCCAATATTCTACTAACTGTCAATGCAGGTAGTTCACTCTTTTATCGGACCTACCGACAAGAATATCAATCGACAGACGGCTTAATTGTCCCTTTTGTTTATAGTATCAAAAACACACAAGGTCCTGCTATTACGGATGGTAACCGCAATGAAAAATCAATCCGAAGCATCTATGGATCCGTTAATGTAGATTTCGACAAATATGCGTTCCTGACTTTAACGGGACGTAATGACTGGTCGTCCACTTTGCCGAAAAAGAGTAACTCTTATTTTTATCCATCTGTTGCCTTAAGCACCGTCGTATCGGAATATCTGAAACTCCCTAAGGTGGTAGACTACTTAAAGATGTATGGCTCTTGGGCAGTCGTTTCAAGTGATTTATCTCCATATCAAATCACGGCAACTTATAATAAAGGAGAGAATTATGGTTCAACGCCATCAATCAGCTACCCGAATGCGTTACTGAATAGCTTGATAAAACCTCAGAAAACAACCTCATACGAAGTGGGGGCATCAACAGCTCTTCTGCATAACCGGATAGCCCTTGATGTGACTTATTATCACACCATAGACGAAAATCAGATTATCGACCTAACCATTTCTGATGCCTCTGGTTTCTCAACACGAAAAATCAATGGAAACCAATATACAACTAACGGTTGGGAAATCATGGCCAACGTGCAACCCATCAAACAGAAAGAGTGGGACTGGAGCTTTGCTCTAAACTGGAGCCGCGCTGTTAAGAAGCTTTCAAAAATATACGACAACCAAACAAAATTCGGTGATCTCAAATCGGGCGATCGGGCCGATGCTTTCTATGGTACGCAATGGGAAAAGAGTGCAGACGGGCAGGTTATTCTTGATGCCAACGGAATGCCTACTAAAGATCCTTTCAAACGCTATATCGGACACTATGAACCGGACTTTAGAATGGGAATGCAAAACATCATTAGATATCAAGATTTTACACTAACTATTGATTTGGATGGAGCCTACAAAGGGACTATTGCCTCAACGCTTACACAGAAATTATGGTGGGGCGGTCGGCATTCAGAATCCGTGAAATACCGCGATGAGCAGTATCGTTTAGGCGCACCGGTATATGTTCCGGAAGGAGTTATGGTTATCGGTGGGGAATTAAAACGTGACATGGATGGGCAAATCGTGTCGGACTCACGCACCTATAAGACAAGTACCACCAAAGTTGATTGGCAACAATGGTGTCAGAACTATCCATATAGAGCTTACGTCACAGAAAAAGAGAATAAAACATTTGCGAACGTATTCGACCGTACGTATATCAAACTCCGCCGAGTGGCATTAAGCTATAACTTCACCAAATTACTCCCTAAATATAGCCCGATCAAAGAGCTGTCGGCAACACTTTTTGCCAATAATGTCGCAATATGGAAACATATACCGAATGTCGATCCCGATTATACAGGCGATAGCAATGATGGAGGAGCCAATGATCCGACTGCACGCTATGTGGGCTTCGGCATGAATATCAAATTTTAATTTATCAACCCATTTTAATGATTTCAACGTATGAAACAAATTATATATGTAATCATAAGCATCTTACTTTTTTCAGCTTGTGATAGTTTGGAGAAGATGAATCTGGATCCAAATAACCCTACCCAAACTCATCCCAAACTTCTGCTTACGCAAATTGGCATGAATGCTTTTAAAAAAGGAGGTAGCGCCATGTATGCAACCAAAATGGTTATACAAGCCGATGGCGAAAATGAAGGGCAATATTACAAATGGGCACGGGGCGATTTTAACGATTATAATCACTTGCGAAACGTGCAGAAAATGTATGAAGAAGCCGAACGAATTAATGAACCTACCTACATCGCCTTAAGTAAGTTCTTTCGATCCTACTATTTTTATGAACTCACACTGAAATTTGGAGATATTCCTTACACCGATGCGCTCAAAGGGGAAGCTCAAAGTGTCTACACGCCAGCGTATGATCCGCAAGAGACCGTTTTTGCAGGTATCTTAACTGAATTAAAAGAGGCTAATGAACTGTTGACCAATAATAACTCGGTCATTAGTGGGGATATTATCTACAACGGAAACGCCACTAAATGGCGCAAATTAATTAATTCCTTCCGCTTGAAGGTCTTAATGACTCTCTCTGGAAAAAAAACAGTTGGCAACCTAAATGTTGCCTCGGAGTTCAATGCTGTGGCAAGCACGCAGCCATTAATGGAGAGTTTGGCAGACAACGGGCAACTGGTTTATCTTGACCAACAAGGTAATCGTTATCCACAATTCAATGCTCAATGGTCGGGCTATTATATGGACAATACCTTTATTCAACGTCTACGTGAACGCCACGACCCACGTTTGTTCATTTTTAGTTCACAGACAAACAAAAGCAAAACAGAAGGTAAGGCGATTACTGATTTTAATGCCTATGAGGGAGGAGACCCAGCAGCGCCGTATAGTGATGCTATTGTCAAAGCTAGTGAAGGAACGATTTCTCCAATCAATGATCGCTACCGCACAAACCCAATTGTGGAACCAACGATGTTAATGGGATACGCCGAATTACAACAACTATTAGCCGAAGGTGCAGTCAGAGGTTGGATTAACGGAGATGCCAAACTATTCTACGAGAATGGAATAAAAGCTTCTTTTAAATTCTTCGAAACGCATGCCAAAGCATACAGTCAGTTCTTAAATAGCTCGATAGTAGAAGAGTACTTGCAAGAACCTTTGGTCAACTTCGATTTGGCATCGAACAACACCGAAAAGATAGAACGTATTATCATGCAAAAATACCTCGTTAATTTCTATCAAGGCAATTGGGATTCTTACTATGAACAGCTACGTACTGGATACCCAGATTTCCGACGGGCAGCCGGTGTCTCACTTCCTAAGCGATGGATGTATCCTCAAAGCGAATATAACACCAATGTCGATCACGTCAAAGAAGCTCTAAAAAGACAATTTGGAGCAGAAAACGATGATACACGCCAAACTCCTTGGTGGCTTAACAACAATCAATAACCCCAATAGATAAAAGTTGAATCAATGAAAAATAAGTCCATCATTTATACAGTTTTACTGCTCTTTTGTTCGTTTGCAAAAGCACAAGAGGTTCCCCTGAAACTCTGTTTCAACAAAGAAGGACATTTCAAAATCGCACAATTCACCGATATGCATTTAGGTAAAGACAGCCTTAATAATCAGAAAGTAGAAGAACTGATTGAAGAGGTTTTACAGAATGAGAAACCTCATTTTGTGGTCTTTACCGGAGACAACACCACCATGGATGATGTGGAGAAAGGCTGGAGTAAAATAGCAGGCATTCTTTCAAAACATCGTACGCCATGGACTGCTGTCCTAGGCAATCATGACGACGAATATGCCGTGAAACGAAAAGAGCTAATTACCATCATCCGTCGGCAACCTTATTGTGCCATGACAGAGGTGGCACAGAATATTAAAGGGGAAGGAAACCATCTTATTCCCATCTATGATTCATCGACTAAAAGTCAAATAGCCTCTCTGCTTTATTGCTTAGACTCCAATGGTTATTCAACGGAAAAAGAGATAAACGGATATGGGTGGATAGGTCTTTCACAACTTAATTGGTATACGAGTGAAAGTCAAAAACAGACTCATCAAAACAACGGAAGCCCACTCCCTTCATTGGCTTTTTTTCATATTCCACTTGCAGAATATACGGAAGCTTGGGAGTCAATGGATAGCAAACGATTTGGCACACGCGATGAAGTAGAGTGCAGCGCAAAGCTTAACAGCGGACTCTTTACACGTATGATAGAAAGCGGAGATGTCATGGGGATATTTGTTGGCCACGACCATCTCAACGATTATATCACAACGCTCCATCACATCGCTTTGGCCTATGGACGAGCCTCTGGCGGAAGCAACAGCTATGGAGACAAAAAACACGGAAGCCGCATCATCGTCTTAAAAGAGGGAGAACGCACATTCGATACTTGGATTCATGAAAAAGAGCATTCGGACAGATTATTCTTTTGCACCTATCCAACCTCTTTTTTAAAGAAAAAGTAAGAGTTTCTTTGATTGCACTCGCTACTTAATCAACAGAGCGAAGTCCAACGACAAGTATTACTTCAATGGGTTTGTCATTATATTAAGAGAGAGAGTAGCCTATGTTTACCATAGCTACTCTCTCTCTTTTGAATCGTTTACGCCATCTAATCGGTTAAGCTTTTTCCTCAAAAAGTCCACTATTTATCTTTTTTCTATTACTTTTGCGTCCGAAATATTAAAATCTTTAATCCAATGAATCAATCATCAGGGCATACTCAAGCCGTAGTACGTTTCCGTCGTTTCGAACGGAAAAGCTACTCCGTATTCCGCAGTATGCACAAAATTGTCAACATCGGGATGGTTGCTGTCGGCACTTTGTTTTTCGCTATGCCGAACACAGCCCAAGCTCAGGAGGTGCTAAAGCACACGACTGCCGGTGAAAAGACGCCAGTTGAGCTAGAGGAGGTAGAAGTCACTGCTTCACGCACTCCTATTGCTCTCAACAAGGCGGCTAAGATCGTGACGGTGATTTCTGCCCGTGAAATTGCGGCAGCGCCCGTCACTAGTATCCAAGACCTTTTAGAATATGCTGTGGGGGTAGATGTCCGACAGCGTGGCGAAGGCGGTACACAAGCGGATGTTTCAATCCGTGGGGGTACATTCGACCAAATAGCTGTTCTTCTCAATGGGGTCAACCTCTCTAATCCGCAAACCGGGCATTACAGCTTCGACCTCCCGGTGAATCTATCAGACATTGAACGCATCGAAATTATCTCCGGCCCCTCTTCTCGTATCTTTGGCGCTAGTGCTTTTGCCGGTGCTATCAATATCGTTACCAAAACGGGGCAGGACAACTCAGTTACGACTGAGGCGTATGCGGGTATGCATCAATTATGGAAACTGGAAGCTGGTGTCAATCAGGCAGCCGCTCGTTTCGGGCAACGCCTCTCAGCGGGCTATAGCTCCTCCGGCGGGTATACCGACAACACCGATTTCAAACAACTCAACCTTTATTGGTTGTCGGAAGTACGCCTAGAAGATGCTAAACTGAACTTCCAAGCAGGATATAACGATAAAGGATATGGGGCCAATAGTTTTTACACAGCTGCGTACCCTAACCAATACGACCGCACCCGCCGCCTATTCTTATCGGCTGGTGCCGAAACGCATGGTAAAATTCGCTTGACCCCCAAACTCTATTGGACCAAGCATTATGACCGATTTGAACTGTTCAGAACAAACCCAGCTGCTTGGTATACCGGGCATAATTATCACAGTACACACGTTTTCGGTGCTCTGCTAAACGCAACGACCGACTGGGCTTTAGGAAGAACCACCGCCGGTATGGAGTTTCGCAACGAAGGGGTGAAAAGTAATGTCCTTGGACACCCAATGGCCGAACCTCAAGATGTGCCTTTCGAGAAAGAGGGGAAATACACCAAAAGTGATAACCGCACCAACATCAGTTACTTTCTGGAACATAATGTTCAGTGGCATCAGTGGACTGCTTCTGTAGGGCTCTTAGCTAATTATAATTCGACACTCGATAATGGATTCAGTTATTACCCCGGTATCGACCTGAGTTACCAGATCGGAGAACGTGTCCGCTTATACGGAAGTTGGAACAAAGCGTTGCGCATGCCTACATTTACCGACTTATACTACGAAAGTAAAACCAACAAAGGAAATCCCTATCTCAAGCCAGAAAAAAGTGAAGCTTTTGAACTCGGTATCAAATATCAATCGAGAGTCTGGCAAGCACATGTGGCTGGCTTTTATCGCAAAGGGAAGGATATGATCGATTGGGTGAAACAAAATCCAGATGACATTTGGGAAAGTAAAAACCTAACGCACATCAATAATTTAGGGGTTGAAACCAAGGTGAGTTACAGTCCCCAAAAGGGAATCAATCACCACTGTTTTATTCACAAAATAGAGATCGGATATGCCTATATCCACCAAGACAAAGAGAGTAAAGGTTATCTCTCAAATTATGCACTCAATTACTTGAAGCATAAACTGACAACACAATTCAGTCATGCTATTTGGAAGAATTTATCGGCTACATGGTATATGCGTTGGCAAGATCGTACTGGTAGTTATACTGAATACACCGATTTAAAACCGGGGAAAGTAGTCGATTATGCGCCTTACTACCTTGTCGACATGAAGCTTAATTGGCAACATAAAAATCTAAACCTTTATGCTGAACTGAATAATATACTGAATAAAACCTATGTGGACTTAGGGAATGTACCACAACCTGGTTTTTGGTTGAAAGCCGGATTTAGATATACTTTTCAGTATTAGTCTGATGCCTCTAAGGGCACAATAAGCATCAAACATCTTATTCATAACACACAACTAAAGAAACGAGTATCCGAAGGTCATTTTACCGTAGGATACTCGTTTTTATTTCGATAAAAAGAGATTTACCGATATGTTCTTGTTATCGACTTTAGAACCGATAACAAGAACATATTAGTTCCACAACCGATAGAGATTTATCAAGCAGAAGAAACGTCATCGATCTTCTGATTGATAATCCTCGCATAAAATGGAACGATTTCCACCTTGGTGTGTCTCACTATTTAAAAAGAAGTCATACAGATTTACTTCAACTTAAACGTAACCAAAACCCCTTTATGATCGGTAGGCCAAACATCAAGCGGTTTTAAGAACCGATCTTTCGATTTCTCCTTAACCCGCTGACTGCGAGCAATAGACTGATTAGGTCCAAAGACAACAGCCTTATCTACTTTAAACACCTCACTCCGATAAAAGATAAAATCAATACGCTCACGCTCATCGGCCTTAGGTGCCCACGTCAGCTTTTCGATTTTCACTAAAGGGTTGTCCGATGGATAGGTAAACCCAGGATGCGTCAACGGATTGGGATAGACCTGACGATAAGCATCCACTAGTCCCGCATTCTCCAATAAAGTAGTCACAGTCCAAGGCACCACAAATCCCTGATGATCATATAAGTCCTTGTTCTTTTCAATCCAATCACGGTGCGAAGGCTCATTAAAGTCGCCACCAAGAATAACACTATACCCCCGACGGAGATCTTTTTCGGCCTCAGCCAAGAAGAGACGAATGGCATCATCGCGCTGTGAAGCCACATTCATCTGCAATAATTCATCAAGCGAAGCAGGCAAAGCACTCTCTTTCCAAGTAGATCCATCATAACCACGCACATTGTAATAAGCACAATTCTGATAATCTAAATGAGCGGTATAGACCGCTATCGGATGGCCGTCGACCATGGTAGTAAGCTTATAAATGCTACCGTGATCACCCTTTTCTGGAAAAACAGTGAGACTATCCGTCAGGGGATAACGGCTCAACAGCCCTGAATCATAAGAATAAAACGAATAGTAAGTCAGCCCCTTCTCCTTCAATGCCTCCACAATACGGTCATTAAAGCGCGTGCCTTCGTAATTACGAACCTCGCTAAACGTTACAAAATCAGGCTTTAACCGCACAACCTCATTCACTATTGCTTCATAGCCGCCTGGAACAACCGTCCCCTCCTGCCAAATGTTCCATTGTAACACCGTCAATTCTTTCTTTCCCTTTGCATTCGCTAGTACGGTCAATAGCAAAAGTAAGAGCGTAAAAATTGGTTTTTTCATGTTCATTATCCTCGTATTTAGTTGTTTAATCGTAACGTTCCCACAAAAGTAAACAAACAAATCTATTTTTCCTTACCTTTGTGCCACATTTAATCCGATATGATACATTACTTTCAAACACCGATAGCGGCCGTTTCATTGCCCGATAAGTTCACTTATCCGTTTCATTATACCCCCCACCCGCTTTGCATCACCGCTGCCGAAGAGGTTAAAACCTATCTTTCAACACAGCAAGCTTGGCAAGAAGAGATAGCCAAAGGTAAGATGTTCGGCGTTTTGATTGTTCAAACGGCCAATCAAGAGATTGGGTATTTAGCGGCATTCTCCGGACAATTGGCAGGCAACAATGTGCATCCTTTTTTTGTTCCGCCGGTCTATGATTTACTTCAACCTGATGGGTTCTTCAAAAAAGAGGAACAACAGATCTCGGCCTTAAATAAGAAAATCGAAGTCTTGATAGCCAATGAGCGAATCCAACAACTCAAACAAGACTTTCGGACGATGAGCCTTGAAGCCGAAAAAGAGATTGAGCAGGCCAAAAAAGAGATTAAACGAGCCAAACAGCTGCGAGAAGAACGCCGCCAACGGTGTACCAACTCGGAAACATTGGAGCAGATGATTCGTGAAAGTCAATTCATGAAAGCGGAACTGAAACGCCTAGAGAAACGTTGGAAGGAGGCTTTGAAACCGCTCGAAGAGGAGCTGAGAAGTCACGATGCAGATCTGGAAACATTGAAAGCCGAACGTAAGCAACGTTCGGCCGACCTGCAACAACGGCTCTTCTCTGCCTTCAAGTTATGGAATGCCAGAGGTGAAGAGAAAGATTTATGGGCTATTTTCGCTACCACCAAGGTACAAACACCTCCTGCCGGATCGGGCGAGTGTGCAGCTCCGAAACTGTTGCAATACGCCTATATTCACCACTTAAAGCCGATAGCAATGGCTGAATTTTGGTGGGGAGAATCGCCTAAAGGTGAGGTAAGAAAACAGGGTTTGTTCTACCCCTCTTGTCAGGGCAAATGTGGGCCGATATTGGGACATATGTTGCAAGGGCTCCGAGTAGAAGAGAATCCGTTGCATCAAGTCATCAAGGGACTACCGGAACCGGAAATTATTTACGAAGATGAATGGCTCCTTGTTGTCAATAAACCAGCAGGCTTATTATCTGTACCGGGTAAAGCGGAGACAATCTCATCTGTCCTAGACTTCATCCGTACACATTGTTGCACGGCAACAGGACCTCTTGTGGTACACCGACTGGATATGGCAACTTCCGGTTTGCTTTTGGTAGCTAAAACAAAAGCTGTTCATCAAAACCTGCAAGCACAGTTTAAAAACCGAACCATCAAAAAGAGCTATATCGCTTTATTAGAAAGAGAGATTTCAACAACAGAGGGATACATCGAACTTCCATTAGCACCCGATTTTCTAAATCGACCGAGACAAATAATCGATCACCTGAATGGGAAACCAGCTGTGACGCACTATCGGGTTTTAAAGACCACGGAGAAGGGCACGCGCATTCTTTTCGAGCCACTCACCGGACGGACACATCAACTGCGAGTACATGCAGCACATGCAGAAGGATTGAATGCACCGATTATCGGTGATGAACTTTACGGACAACGTTCCGATCGGCTCTACTTACATGCTGAATCATTAACGTTCCAACACCCAATAACAGGAGAATCAATGACACTGACTCGAAAGGCCGACTTTTAAAGTGGGCTTTCGAGTCAGTGTCAGGTTATCGACTTCGCCAAAAACCGGGATAAAACAGCAGCAAGACACTGAAGAGCTCTAAACGGCCAATGAGCATCAAAAACGACAGGATCCACTTAGCCTCATCGGGCAACAAATTCCAGGAATAAGCCGGACCAAAAGCACCGATACCTGGACCTACACCTCCCATACTCGACAAGACAGTGGCAAGACCTTCGGAGAATCCAACGCCAAAGAATAACAACAGAGTCCATCCGATAAACGCAATGATCAGATAAAAGCCAAAGAAGAGGATGGCCGAACTCACAATGGAGCTGGACACCGTTTGTTGGTTGACACGGATAGGTAAGATGGCGTTGGGATGCAACAACCGCCTAAATTCATTACGTATAGCACGAAAGACGATGACCAAACGCATGTTTTTCACTCCACCACTGGTCGATCCGGTACAACCTCCCGAAATCATAGCAATCAATAAGATAAGCCAAGTAAAAGGGGGCCAGAAGTTAAAATCATCGGTCACAAAACCACAAGAAGTATGCGTAGTGGCTACCTGAAACAACGATTTTCTAAAAGCTATTTCCCAGCCATAATGGTTCTTAAAGACCAATGCCAGCGTGATGATACCGGTAAATAATCCCACCGACCCTAAAAACCAACGCAGTTCATTGTCTTTAAAAAAACGATCGAACTTGCCCCGTAAGCACATCAGGAACAACGAAAAGTTCATGCCCGAAAGAATCATAAAAATAGCAATCACATATTCTATATACGGTGAGTTCCAATAAGCCACACTGGCCTGCTTGGTAGAGTATCCACCAGTAGCTGTGGTAGTGAACGAGTGACAAACCGCATCAAAAAGGTTCATTCCACCCACCATTAAAAGAATGGTTTCACTGATGGTCAGGATGAGATAAACTATCCAAAGCCATTTAGCCATGACACTGATCTTGGGATGGGTACGGTCGTGTGTTACTCCAGTAGATTCGGCCGAAAAGAGCTGAACGCCTCCACTGGTGAAAATAGGCAAAATAGCAATGGTAAAGAAGACAATGCCCAAACCACCGATCCATTGCGTCAATGACCGCCAAAACAGCATGCCGTGTGACAACGATTCGATGTTGTCCAATATAGATGCCCCGGTAGTCGTAAAACCCGACATCGTTTCAAAGAAAGCATTTGTCACGCCATCGATGCTTCCACTCCAGAGAAAGGGGAGCATCCCAAACAACGTAAAAAGCACCCAAGAAAGAGTTACAATACAATAACCATCGCGCCGACTCATCTTATTCTCAGCACCTCGCCCGTAGAGTAATAACGCACTGCCGAACAAAACGTTTACCCCACAAGTATAAAGAAAATAGATATAATCATTCTCTTTATAGAGCAGATTAACTCCCGCACAGATAATAAACAGACCCGCTTCAATAAAAAGCAAGATTCCCAATACGCGCCCAATCATTTTCTTATTAATCAAACTATTCGTGTTCGATTGCTGAAAAGGAGCTTGAGCTTTCGATAAATATCCTTCCATAAACATTGATGTGTCCAAAGAACTAAAAAAACGAAAATCTGGGCAAAGGTAGACAATCGGCACATCATTACCATGCAATTGAGACTTCTTTTTTTCACGTCCTCTCTCCTTACAGATTCAGTCGGAAAGAGAGAATATTGGGATACTCTAGCTAATAAATGAGCCATTCCGATCGAAGCTAAGCGAAGTTTTTATAAATTTGCCGACACATCAACTGATATAGACATGAAAAAAGCTGTTATCATAGGCGCAACATCGGGTATTGGAGAGGAGGTAGCACATCTGCTTTTAAGCCAAGGCTGGCACATTGGCATTGCTGGAAGACGAAGTGACCGATTGGAGGCGTTTCGCCTAAAGCATCCCGATAAAATCGTCACTGAAACCATCGATGTGACTCACGAAGCAGCCACCGAAGGCTTGCTCCGTTTAATCCAAAAGCTAGGAGGAATGGATCTGTTTTTACTAAGCTCCGGCATTGGTCGCCAAAATAAAAATTTAGATCCGGATATTGAATTGGCTACCGTACAGACCAATACGATGGGGTTTACACGGATGGTGACCGCTGCTTACCACTATTTTAAGAATCAGGGAGACGGACATCTAGCAGTCATTAGTTCTATAGCTGGCACAAAAGGGTTAGGTACAGCACCGGCTTACTCGGCTACCAAGCGGTTTCAGAACACTTACATAGAAGCCTTGCAACAATTGGCGTACATGGAAAAACTAAACATCCGGTTTACTGATATTCGCCCGGGGTTTGTGGCAACCGATTTATTGAGTGGTCAGCATCACTATCCGTTACTGATGAAGAAAGAAAAAGTTGCTAAACGACTCGTAGATGCTCTATTGAACCATGAACGAGTGGTCATAATCGATTGGCGATACCGCCTCATCGTTTTCTTTTGGCGTTTGATTCCCGCTTTTCTCTGGAGAAGGCTAACCGTCAGGACTCGAAAATAAAGTCTCTAACTCTCTTCTCAAGACACAAGACGCCATTTCCTACAGAGAAAAATTTTGCTTTGATTGCGTTTGTTCCTAACGGAAAGGAAACAAAGCAAAATCGTCTTAGCCTACCATAACTAAGCAGCCATAAATCTTTGCTAAAAGGCATGTCAGCAGGATTGATGGAGATAAAACGCCAAATCTTATACGAAAAAAAAATGGATCAGTCCGAAATAAAGCTGACTTTCCGACTTCATCTCGGCCTTATTAAGCGGAGATAAAGCTTTCATAAACATATGTCTCACAGGAGTTAATTCAAATCTCACGCTCTTTTCTGACTTAATCTAACGGCAATAATGACTTAAGCTAACCTTCATCTGACTAAAACGAGCTAGAATTTTACTCCAAAGTCAGTAACTGCCATTCGGATGAACTTGGTGCATGCGCTCCAAAGTCGTAAGATAAGCCCTTATTGGCTTTTTGCATAAGCTCTAAAAAAGCTCTTTTAAAGAACGAAACTTTTTTTATTTTCTGAAAACAATTACTTTTGTAACCAGAGATGAAGGGAGAGTCTATTGAACTTTTTTTCAATTTCTAAAAGAGATTTATAAATCCAAAACCATTATCTAAACGCATGGAACAGAAATTTTGCCAAAGTTGCGGCATGCCTATTGATGAACAAACATTCGGTAAAGAGGCAGACGGAACGGTCAACGAAGATTATTGCCACTATTGTTATGCCGAAGGAAAGTTTACAGTAGACTGTACAATGGAGGAGATGATTGTGCATTGTGCCAAGTTTGTAGAGGAGTTCAATAAAGATTCCGAAACAAAACTAACCAAAGAGGAGGCTATTGAACAAATGAGAAAATTCTTTCCAACACTGAAGCGTTGGAAAAACTAACAAAGCGCATTAAGGCCGATTTGGGTAGCTAACAAAATCGGCCTTAATGCTTTTAAATCATCTACTTATTCCGACTCTTTTTTAAACTCTGGGTGCCGTTCAAGCCACAAACCAGCATATGAACAGGTGGCTTTAGGTACTAGCCCCTGATTCAAAGCGTAATCATAAGAGGCTTTTACTAAAGCAGCGGCCACCCCTCGCCCTTCAATGGGCTTGGGCACCATCACACGCAAAATATCAAACTGGTTGCCTAGAAGTCTGTATTGTGCAAAAGCTGTACGCCCGTCGACTTCTGTTTTAAACAGACTCTGATCGGGCTGATGAATAATCGTATAATCCATATCGAGTAAATAGGCTAAGTTGTTTTATGACATAACGTCCTAAATCGGTTAAATGTTTATTTTCAGAACCACATTCTCTCATTCTAATCAAAAAAAGGTATCTTTGCATCCTATTAATCAACGACTAACACACGACCAATGAGGCATCAAACCGTACTAAAATCCTTTTTCTGGCTGATACTAATAACTTTATTTACATTGAGCCCGGCTATGGCCCAAAACTCTGACTTACAAGCAAAAGGTGTTTCTTTATCATTAGCCAAACATCGAAAAGAGACCATTAAAGAGTTAAAATATACCCTTTTTTTCTCTATCCCGGCACACCGATCGGAACCGGTAGCTGGTAAGATAAGCATTCATTTCAATGTAGAGAAGAGCGAAGAGGTTCTTTTAGATTTTAGAGAGGAGAGCGATAAGATACAAAAGGTGTCCGCCAATGGCCGCCCAACATCTTATGTCTGTCGGGATGAGCACCTCATCTTACCGGCATCGGTCATCAAAGCAGGACGCAATGTGCTTGATATTCAGTTTACCGCTGGCGATCAATCGCTCAACCGTAATGAGGAGTTTCTTTATACCTTGCTGGTACCCGATCGGGCACGTACCGTATTTCCCTGCTTCGACCAGCCCGACCTGAAAGCGACATTCACACTTCAGCTAGAGCTTCCCCAAACGTGGAAAGCGGTATCGAACACTTATCAAGTCAAAGAGGAACCGAGTGGGCAAGAACGAAAAACAATCTATTTTGCCCCTACCGAACCGTTGAGTACGTACCTTTTTTCCTTTGTAGTAGGCCGTCTGGAACACCGGGAGTACGGCGAAGGACAACGAAAGATAGCTGCTTATTACCGTGAAACAGATACCAAAAAGGTGGCGCAACTCGATACCATCTTTAAACAAGTGACGGCTTCACTGCGCTGGATGGAGGAGTATACTGGAGTAACTTATCCGTTTGCCAAATACGATTTTATCATTCTACCAGGCTTCCAATATGGAGGGATGGAACACACTGGGGCAACTCTATACAACGATAATCAGATGTTTCTGAGTGAACATCCAACACCCGACGAAGAGCTGCGACGTACTCAACTCATCGCACACGAAACAGCACACATGTGGTTTGGCGATTTTGTCACAATGGCTTGGTTTAATGATGTCTGGACTAAAGAGGTCTTTGCCAACTATTTTTCGGCTTGCATCACCGAACCTCTCTTTCCTAAAGTGAATCATACGCTTAACCGCTTACGGACATTTACCACCGCTTCGCTCTCAGAAGATCGCACTCTGGGCACTACAGCTATCCGTCAGCCGCTCGATAATCTGAATCAGGCTGGCTTAATCTACGGACAGATTATTTATAATAAAGCACCGGTCATGATGATGAAGCTCGTTGAACTCATGGGAAAAGAGAATTTCCGCCAAGGGATTCAAACATATCTGAAAACGTATGCCTACGGTAATGCCACATGGGATGAACTGGTAGCATGTCTGAATCGCTACTCTTCGGTGGATTTAAAAGCCTTCAGTGATGTGTGGGTTAATCAGAAAGGAATGCCTGAGATTTCATTCCAACTTAACGAGAATGAGTTGATCGTACACCAATCGGATCCATACCAACGTGGATTAGTCTGGCCACAACGCTTCAATGTGGAACTTTGCGGAGAGCGAGATAGCACCATCGAAGTTAATCTAAACCAACCTGAGGTACGCATCGCTTTACCCTTTCAGGTAGATTGCTTTATACCCAACAGTGACGGCAGGGGGTATGGACTCTTTATGCCCGATCAGGAGATTTGCTTGGAGTTGGCCGATTCGTGGCAAAAGATCACTGATGAGACCACGCGGCAAGCTGTCTTGATGTTGCTTTACGAAAATTATTTAGCCAATCGCATCGATCATAGAGTTTTTCTAAAAATGCTTTATAAAGGACTGATACTTGAAGAAAACCCGTTGATTGCCTCCTCACTGCCCGGCCTATTGGCAGAGCCCATTCGACAACTATCATTGGAGGAACGCATTAAAGCGGAAAACGAGCTGATGGATATGGCCGAAAATCACCCCACTCCTGCGGTACAAATCCAGCTCTTGCGCTTGCTAATGGGTACACACTCGTCAGAAGTGGTTACT
>RZZX01000018.1 GCA_009929715.1 Bacteroidia bacterium | reverse complement strand
AAATATGGCCATGAGAGACTCAAAAATAAACATCTTGTTGCGACAGATGGCTATCAGTTTCAAATACGCCTGAAAAAATAGGGCTTGCGGATTTTAGGTCATTCTCTTTTTTATAACCGTTTAATAACATACTCTGCCAGATAACACCCGAACACAGCCGGCATATAACTCACCGTGCCACAAGTCGACTTCTTATTCCGTTCATCCTCTACCAAAATCACCGCTTTCTCATCCGCCTGTTCGGTACTGAACACCACCGGAAGTTTCCGTTTCAGGCCCATCTTCTGCAACCGCTTGCGCACCGCCTTACTCAATCCACAGTGATACGTCTCCCACAAATCGGCAAAACGCACCTGCGTGATATCACTTTTTGCCCCAGCTCCCATGCTCGAAACCACCTTGATGCGTCGCTTCAAAGCCTCAGCAAGCAAAAAGCACTTCGGACTAATGGTATCGATCGCATCAACAATAAAGTCGAACGGTTCCGAGTCAAGCAACTGCGGGATATTATCGTCTTTCAGATAAAGAGCATGAACCGTCAGTTCCAGATCAGGATTAATCGCCTTAAAACGTTCGGCCAGTACCTCCGCCTTCACCCGTCCAATGGTTGTTTGCAAAGCAGGCAACTGCCTATTGATATTCGTGGGCTGTACCGTATCGGCATCCACAATAACCAGATGCCCCACACCAGCGCGGCAAATCATCTCTGCCGCATAAGCCCCCACACCACCTAAACCGACCACCAGCACACGCGCTGCGCGAATGCGATTCATCTTCTCTTCACCAAACAACAGTTCCGTTCTCTGCTGCCACGCTTGTTCCATCAATTTCTTTTCAATTTATTATACATCCATTTACACATCTTCTCATACGATTGCGGTTCGCTATCGGCACGAGGAGCCGAAAACGAAATCAAGTCATGGGTTTCACCACACTGATCGGGGTAAATAATCAATAAGCTTGTGTTGGAAAAATACCGTCCTAGCTCGATGGGCAACCTTTCAAAGGCTGTATCGTAAGAGATCGACCCACGTCGAGCCGATACCACCACCCACAGGTGATCATAGCTTACCTGTCCACTCATTGACAACAAATCGCCCCACACCTCCATCACAGAATAGTGAACCGATAACCCTGGATGATGTTTTTTTATCAAACACTGAATATAACCAAGCGTCTGCTCATCACAAAAGAAATGCATGCTACACCCCAACATCCCACTCATTCGGGCCAACTGAACAACCCACTTTACAAAGCCCGCTTCCAACTCTGCTTTGGGAGGAACTGCCACATTTATTCGGCGAATGGTATTCACCGGAATGAGCAACTTAGCAATCATCACCTGCCTCCTAACCCCCTTCAATAGATTCTCCGCCAAATAACCAAAAAACGAATCAACAATATTTGCTTTGTGGTGCAACCCAATAACAATATCTGTAATATCATACTCCTTCACTGTATGAATAATGCCAGAAGCAATATTCAAGTCGTACCGACTCACCGTTTGTAGAGAGACATTCGCCGCTGCACTCACTAGCGCTGCCTTTTCCAAGTTTCGTTTGGCAGCGAGTTCCAATTTCGGCGAGTCATTATTATCATTGATAACCGTCAGCGCCACCATATTATGCTTCCTTTTGCTATCCTTCAGCACTAATGCTAAATTCATCAGATATTCTATTGTATCTGGGTTACTCAAAGGAATCAACAGTCTTTCTGGTTCCTCTTTGTGCTGAGTCAGATCATCCGGATGTGCCTCTTCCACAGCCAACCGTTTAGCGGCACGTTCTGTAGTAAATGAACTAATAATACAAGTCAACAAAATCAGCAAAATAGTTCCGTTAAGAACTTCATCATTGAGTAATCGCGATCCATCGGGCAACAAAATATTATAGCCCACCAATACGGCCGCTAAAGTGGCAGCCGCCTGTGCATTGCTGAGCCCGAACATTAATTCGCGTTCCACCGCTCTCATTCGAAAAATCTTCTGAGTAGCCCAGGAGGCGATCCATTTACTGGTCAATGCCATGGTCGTCATCACAAAAGCCACCTTCAGCGATTCGACGTGTCCCAAGATACGTACATTAATAATCATGCCCACTCCAATCAAGAAATAAGGTATAAAAAGAGCATTCCCCACAAATTCAAGGTGATGCATCAATGGAGAAACATGCGGAATTAACCGATTTAGCACTAGACCAGCAAGAAAAGCACCTAAAATACCCTCCATGCCCACAAACTCCATCAATCCAGCACCCAAAAAAACCATTGCTAGGACAAACACAAACTGAACAATCTCATCACTAAATTTACGAAAGAACCAACGCCCAATTCGCGGGAAAGTATAAATAATGACGCCACCTAAAAGGACCACTTTTAGAATAAGAAAGACCCAAAAAAGGCCAGACATTTCCCCTTTAAACATTCCGCTAATAACAGCCAACACCAAAAGAGTAAAGGTGTCTGTTACAGCAGTCCCCCCTACTGCGATACTTACACTCCGCTGTCTAGAAACTCCATATCGAATCACGATCGGATAAGCTATTAAGGTATGTGAAGCATACATACTCGCCAATAAAACCGACGAGATTATTCCATATTTCAAAACAAAAATATTACTTAAAAAGCCCAGTACCATGGGGATAACAAAAGCCAGCACCCCAAGCGTAAGAGCCTTCCAGCGCGTCTGTTTAAAATCCTCCATATTCATCTCCAGCCCGGCCAAGAACATGATGTAGTAGAGCCCCACCTTGCCGAAGAGTTTAAAACTGCTATCGTAATTCAACAAATGCAAACCATGCTCGCCAATCACCACACCCGCCAAAATCATCCCGATGATGTGAGGAATGCGCAGACGATTCAGCAAAATAGGTGCAAATAAAATGATACAAAGCACTAGAAAGAAGACCCAAGTGGGGTCTGTAATAGGAAGTGTAAAATCAAAGCCGGAAGCATGCATATACTCTGTGATTTTAGAATTTAGGTACAAAGAAACAAAAAAGTTCTCATTTTGCCAATCAAAGAAAAGAAAGATTATGAATTGATAAATTTTTCTTCAAAAAGACATTTATATTTCAAAATGTTATAAATTTGCAGCCGACGCTTTACCTTTCGACAAAGGCAGGCGTAATAAATAAACAGTAATCATACAAAAACGAAAGAAAAAAGATGAAAGTAGCTATTGTTGGCGTAAGCGGAGCTGTAGGACAAGAGTTCTTACGCGTGCTTGATGAGAGAAACTTCCCGTTGGACGAGTTGGTTTTGTTCGGTTCCAAACGGAGTGCCGGAACAACTTATATGTTCGGCGGTAAACAGATTGAAGTCAAACTCTTACAGCACAACGACGACTTCAAGGGGGTCGACATTGCTTTCACCTCTGCCGGCGCAGGAACCTCCAAAGAGTTTGCCGACACCATCACCAAGTACGGTGCAGTGATGATCGATAATTCGAGCGCCTTTCGCATGGACCAAGACGTCCCTTTGGTTGTGCCCGAAGTTAATCCGGAAGATGCCATAGAGCGTCCACGTGGCATCATCGCCAATCCGAACTGCACCACCATCCAAATGGTTGTTGCCCTGAAAGCGATCGAAAAACTCTCGCACATCAAAACGGTGCACGTATCGACCTATCAAGCAGCCAGTGGCGCCGGAGCAGCAGCGATGGACGAACTGTATGAGCAATACCGTCAGGTGCTAGCCAATGAGCCCGTTACAGTCGAAAAATTTGCTTACCAGCTAGCCTTCAACCTCATTCCTCAAGTCGATGTGTTCACAGAAAACGGCTACACCAAAGAAGAGATGAAGATGTACCATGAAACGCGTAAGATTATGCATTCCGACGTAAAAGTAAGCGCCACTTGCGTTCGTGTTCCCGCTTTACGTGCGCACTCCGAAAGCATCTGGATCGAAACTGAGCGTCCGATTTCTCTCGAAGAGGCTCGTCAAGCCTTTGCAGAAGGCGAAGGACTCGTTCTCCAAGACGATATGGAAAAGAAAGAGTATCCGATGCCGCTCTTCCTAGCTGGCAAAGACCCCGTATACGTTGGCCGTATTCGCAAAGACCTGACCAACGACAACGGGTTGACCTTTTGGACCGTTAGCGATCAGATCAAAAAAGGGGCCGCACTGAATGCCGTACAAATAGCCGAATACCTCATTCGGGTAAAAAATATCTAAACACACACGTTTATCAGGACGCTCTTGACATTCCAAAATGCAGAGCGTCCTAATTTTTTCATGCCTCAAAAGCCCAAATTTAGAAAAAAGAGTCCTATATTTGCAGTCAAATCAACATACTTTGAAATGAAATTGATAGCAGAAAGCGGTTCTACGCGAACAGAATGGGCTTTAATTGAAGGCAATCACCTCATTGAACATGTATTCACCGAAGGTCTTAATCCATTTTTTCAGAACCGTCGGGAAATCAGTCGGAGTGTCCGCTTAGGACTCCCCAAGGAGTTCTTTCGCCCTAAGCTGGAAGTTGTCTATTATTATGGTGCCGGATGCAGTTCGGACGAGAAAAAAAACATCCTAGGAGCTTCACTCGTTGCCCAATTCAAAACCCCTATCCAGGTAGAAAGTGATTTATTAGGTGCTGCTCGCGGATTATTCAAAGACGAAGCCGGCATTGCCTGTATCTTGGGGACTGGCTCGAACTCCTGTTTCTACGATGGAAAAGAGATTGTTAAAAACGTCAAAGCAGCCGGTTACATCTTAGGCGATGAAGGCAGTGGTGCCGTCTTAGGTAAACATTTCCTAGCCGATTTATTAAAAGGGTTTGTGCCCCAAGAACTCGAGACCGAGTTTACTGAAAAGTTCCGAATTACACCCAATGAGGTCATGGACTCTGTTTACAACCGCCCCTTCCCCAACCGGTTCCTAGGTACCATCGCCTACTTTCTGGCCGATTACCTAGACAACGACTATGCGCGTCATTTACTAGAAGACAACCTTCGGCAATTCTTCATCCGCAACATCTGCCAATACGACTACCAAAACTACCCCATTCGTTTCGTGGGTTCTCTAGCCTATACCTATGCCGATGTTTTAAGAGAGGTTGCACAAGAGTTTGGCGTTCAGGCCGATTTAATAACAGAAACGCCCATGAAAGGATTAATCGACTTCCATTCGGGCAACTTGAATTTAGAGACATTGCGCTAATCCGGCAAGGCGCTCTACTCCATTAGCCTACTTTAAAATAAGCTACACAACTGCCAAACACCTCTTTTTCATAAAAAAAGAGCGAAGGAATTGTTCCGCTCAAATTTTATCCGCAATTTTGCGAACAAATAGATTCGATCATGACTCAAAAGAAAGCATTCACTGAAGAACAAGAACTCATAGCGCGCCTAGCGAAAGCCTTGGGACACCCTGTACGCGTAGCCATTATACAGATGCTCCTCAATCAGAAGTGCTGCTACCACGGCGACATGTCCGAAGTTATACCTGTAGCCAAAAGTACGCTCTCTCAACACCTTAAGGAGCTAAAAGACGCTGGTCTAATCCAAGGAACAATTACCCTGCCAACGATTAAATATTGCATCAACAAAGAACGATGGGCTTTGGCTCAAAAACTTTTTGGCAATCTGTTCCAAACAGAAAACCAATGTAACTCTTGCGATCTTTAAGAGTCTGAAAGACTGGCTCTATTGACTTCTGATCGCAGCACAAAAAAAGAGTTTTAAGGAGCCCCTTTCTAATAGCTCTCTTTATCATAGTCATCGCTAGATCTGCTTCTTTTAAATAAGACGCACGCCCCATTACCTCCTAAAACTACCCTTCTACTCGCTTAAGCTACCGCTTCTACTCGCTTAAGCTAAAGGTCTAAATCGCCACCCCTTATTCGTTAGCCTATAGGCTAACGAAACATTGCCTATGGGCTAACGAAACATTGCCTATAGGCTAACGAAACATCGCCTATAGGCTAACGAATAAGTCATCGGAAGAAAACCCCTTAACCATCGCTTTCCAACCTCTTAGTTATCGCAAAGAAAGGGCTTAGTCGTAGTAAGCAAGCCAACTAACTCAGTCACTTTCAATGCTATTGATTCAAAAACAGGCGTTATCTCGGAGGTAAAACAATCAAATTATTCAAAACTTATGCTTTCAATTCTAAAAATATGCAAATTATAAGTGCAAATAATTAAATATCAACTATATTTGTACACAGGAAAATCTAAACGAAACCGTTTATCTTTTTGTTGGCGTAAGTTATATCTCACTATTCACCTTATTATATAATACAGACTTTCAGTTTATTATAAAAAAAATAGAGATAACTAAACAAGATACAAAAAACAATAGAAGAGAAGCCTATGGAAAAACCTTATTAACATCCGGTAGATGAGAACAAGACACTACTACTCACTCATCTACAAAACCTAACCTATCTTTTAGAGTTAACCAATACATTAAATTTATAATCAATCTTTTATTATGAACGGGAAACAAGAAAAACGAAGAGCTGTAAACAGCAAGGTATTCTTTGCTGCAGCACTATCCTCCCTATTCATTTTAGGTAATAGCTATGCCATGGCCGATCGGGCTACTCATGCTTACCTCTATGAAGTCAATGATCAACATCAGTCGCAGAGCCTTAGTGGTACTGTTACAGATGCCAACGGAGAGCCGATTATCGGCGCCAGCGTAATAGAAAAAGGAACAACCAATGGTATCATTACGGATCTCGATGGCAAATTTAAACTGACTGCCAAACAAGGGGCTACACTAGTCATCTCTTTTGTTGGCTACCAGACTCAGGAGGTGAAGGCTACAAAAGTTATGCGCATTGTCCTAAAAGAAGATGCAAAGGTGCTTGATGAAGTGGTTGTGGTGGGTTATGGTACGCAGAAAAAAGCGAATCTGACTGGTGCCGTCAGCACGGTGGATGTAGGAAAAACACTCGACTCTAGACCGATTGCTGATGTCGGACGCGGTCTTCAAGGCTCTACACCGGGCTTGTCTATCAGAATCCCCGATGCTGAGGTGGGATCGGACCCTAAAATCAAGATCCGCGGACAGTATGGCTCTATCAACGGTAAAACAGATCCTTTGATCTTGCTCGATAATGTCGAGATTCCAAGCATTACACTGGTTAACCCGGACGATATCGAATCAATCTCGGTTCTGAAGGATGCAGCGGCATCTTCTATCTATGGAGCCAAAGCTGCATTTGGTGTCATCTTGATCTCTACTAAAAAAGGGGCTAAACAAGAGAGTATGAATGTCACTTATTCGGGAAATATCTCGTTCCAAAATGTAGCTAAAGGCTACAACATGGGACAGTTTGAATCCTTGGAATATGCATTAGCTGCAACAGAGAATGCTGGGGCCACAACCACAGGGGCTTTCTATAAGGTAACGCGTGAAAACATCGAAAAAGCACGCGAATGGAAAGAAAAATATGGCGGGAAGTTAGGAGTGAATGATCCTACGGTTTATGGACGCGATTGGTATCTCAATGCAGCTGACCAAAAAGTTGGCTTACGCACATACGATGCTTATGATTACATGATTAAGGAGTGGGCACCGACACAAAGCCACAATCTAAGTATTAATGGTAGAAGTGGGAAAACCACATACAACGTGGGATTGGGGTATTTGGACCAAAGTGGTATGAATAAAACAGCTAAAAAGGATGCGTTTGAACGGTATAATGCGTCGATTCGCCTAAGTACGCAGTTCAATAAATACATCACCTTTAATGCTGGTGCTATCTATTCTAAACGAACCAAATATCATCCGTACATCACACAAAGTGTTCTCGATCAATGGTATTATTTGTATCGCTGGGGACCACAATATCCTCTTGGATACGATGAAAACAACCATGAGCTAAGAAGTCCAGCATCCGAATATCATCAAGCTAATACGGCGAAGCAAGAGAAGAATTATACCAATGTGAATCTAGGCTTTCACTTGGATCTGACTAAAAACTGGACGGTCGACTTTGATTATACACATGCCAACGAGGAGTACAATTGGCTCCGACCGGGTATACGTTTTACAGCAGCCGATACTTGGAGTGCTCCAGCTGCAAGAGTTGGCAGTGACGGGAAACCTGTTTATGTCAACAATGAAGGAGCGGTAGTTGCCGAAGGAGCGCCTAATGCGATGCCGGCATACGATTTGGTTAATAGGACATACACGTCCGTAGGTTCTACACCGGATAACATCAACCGCCGGTCAACAAATTCACAACGCAACACCATCAATGCTTATACCACTTATCAACTAAACTTGAATAGTGCCAACCAATTCAAATTCATGGCTGGTATGAACAGGGTCTCTTATGTTGAGGAGTACCATTGGGGACAAAAAGCGGGACTTATGGATTTTGAGAACGTACAGTTTGGTGGTGCTAGTGGAACACAAACAACCGATGGTGGCAAGAGTTGGGAGTCACAACTTGGCTTCTTTGGCCGCATGAACTATAGCTTATTAGATAAGTACCTTTTTGAGGCCAATTTACGTTACGATGGTACGTCGAAATTCTCTAAAGATCAACGCTGGAGTTGGTATCCTTCATTCTCTTTAGGGTGGCGTGCGAACGAGGAGATCTTCATGAATTGGGCTAAACCAGCCTTGAGCTCGTTGAAATTCCGTGCATCATGGGGAAGTATTGGCGACCAGACAGTAAGCAACGACCTCTACATTCCTACGCTAGGTAAAATAACCCAATCGTCTTGGCTAGACGAAAGTGGCAATAAAGTGAATATGGTCTATGCTCCTAAAGCAACAGCCCAAAATCCAACTTGGCAACGCATTGAAACGTTAGATATTGGTTTTGATAGCCGATTCCTAAATAACGAACTCGGAGTAACCTTCGATTGGTATCAAAGAGATACAAAAGATATGTTGGTCGGCAAAGAGGGAATTCCTCACACCTATGGAACAAAAGCACCTGTGGGCAACTATGGGAATTTACGAACTAACGGTTGGGAGCTTTCAATCGATTACACGCATCGCTTTGCCAATGGCTTAGGAATTAATGCCACAGTTACATTGGCTGATGCCATCACCAAAGTCACAAAAATAGGTTCTAACAGAAAGATTAACGACTGGTATAATGGCAAAACCTATGGAGAGATCTGGGGATACCGTACCGACCGGTTGTACCAAAAAGAGGATTTTGAATACGGCCCGGACGGGAAACTGATTGTAGTCACTCTCGACGAAAGTCATGGCAATAAAAATGCCACTTTAAAAGCGTATAAGCTCAAAGGTAACAACCCGGTCTATCAAGCGTACCTGCAAAGCGGAAGCTTTTGGTTCCAACCTGGCGATGTGAAGTTCAAAGATGTTAATGGCGATGGACAAATCACAGACGGTGAGGGTACGGTGGACAATCCTGGCGATAAAGAGGTCATTGGCAACAGCACACCGCGCTATGAGTATGGTATCCGCTTAGGAGCCGATTACAAAGGATTCGACCTTTCACTCTTCTTCCAAGGGGTAGGCAAACGGGATATGTGGGGGAGTTCATCAACCACATTGCCGGGATTTAACACAGCCGATGGCGCTATGGCCGAACGCTTTTGTACCAATTACTGGACAGAAGAGAACCCCAATGCGTTCTATCCGCGTGCATGGAATCAAGCCAACTCAACCGATACGTACAACATGCGGAAACAAGACGGTTATTTATTGGACATGTCTTATCTACGCTTGAAAAACATCACAGCTGGCTATACACTACCGATGGATTTAACCAAAAAAGTATGGATTCAAAGAGCTCGTTTCTATGTCTCTCTCGAGAACTATTTCACGTGGGATCATTTAGACGGCACCCCAGTTGACCCAGAAATCATTGCAGGAGAAGGCCTTCTATCTTCCGATAATTATCAATATGGCCGTGCAGGTATCAGCACACCGGCCTTTAAGAGTTTCTCCATAGGTGTTCAATTAAATTTCTAAAACAAACAACGTATGAAAAAATATATATTAACCCTTTGTACGGTTCTGACACTAGGACTAACAAGTTGTGATGATTTTCTCGATCGTCCGCAACTTGATAAGGTAGAGGATAATAAGAACTTTTGGCGAAACGGTGCCGACTTCCGAATGTATAGTATCGATTTCTATCCCTGGTTCTTCACTGGCTATAATACAGGCTACGGTGTCAATTACACCCCTTTAAGAGGTTATACGTTTAATGACGATGTGGTGAGCGGTGAAGGGATACAGAGCAATTTTATCACTACCGTGCCAAATTCATTGGGTGTGGCTGTTGATCCGGATAAACTCGCTGATCAAGCTTGGTATGCAGAATACAATGGCGAAAAATGGAACTTCGGCTGGGTACGTAAAGCCAACATCATGCTTCAACGCACAGAAGATTACAAAGCCAACTTAACAGAAGAGGAGTATAAGCATTGGACAGCTGTAGCACGTTTCTTCCGAGCTTATGCTTATTATAACTTGGTAATCTCTTTTGGCGACGTTCCTTACTTCGATAAACCGGTTAGCGAAACAGAACCAGATGTTTTCTTCAAAGACCGCGACAAACGCGAAGTGGTCATGGATCATGTGTATGACGACTTGAAATATGCCATAGACAATGCAGTGGCTTTAGACAATGGCAGCACACAGTATGTGAATAAGTCTGTGATTGCAGGTCTTGCATCACGCATCATGTTGTTTGAAGGCACTTGGCAGAAATACCACAACTTGAGTGCAGAACGGGCAAAGAAATACCTCGAGTTCTGTCAAGAGGCTTCAGAGGTAATTATGAAAACCAAGAAATACGCCTGTTCCAAAGACTTCCGCTCTATTTTTGGATCGAACGACTTAAAAGGGCATCCCGAAGTGATCTTTTATCGCCATTATGCACCGGCCATGGCTACCCATGCCATTGCCTCGTATTCTAATGGAGAAGAGGGACAACCAGGAGCCAACTTGAATCTGATTAAATCATTTATTTGTACCGATGGCCGGGTTTATAAGAATTCAACAGTATCGAATGTGACCGATTTCAATTTAGCCACGCTAGCTAAAACACGTGACCCGCGTTTCGAAGCGACATTCTTCAATTTCCCCAATAAAAAATCTCAAACGATGCTCTATGCCGATAAGTTTATCAGTCGCTTAGGAGCAAGCTATTGGAATAATGTAGCCAACCGCCCCAATGAGTTTGGCTCTAGTAACAATGTGAATGATGCACCGATTATCCGTTACGCTGAAGTTCTTTTAAACTGGATCGAAGCCAAAGCAGAATTAGCTGAAAGCTACAGTGGGACTGCGATCACTCAAGAAGATTTGGATCTTTCGATCAATGCAATTCGTAACCGTCCGCTGGATGCAGAAGCAATAGCCAACGGGGTGCAAAAAACGGCACCACTGATGCTGAATGCCTTGCCAACTGATCCTGATAGAGATACGGATGTATCGGCCTTGATTTGGGAAATCCGTCGCGAACGTCGCATGGAGTTTGTCTATGAGCACACACGCCTTTTAGACATCAAACGGTGGAAGAAACTTCAGTATATGGATAACACCAAGAATCCGGATACGATGTATGGCACATGGGTGAACTTCTCTCTGGATTTACCTGAATATTTGGCAAAAAGCTACGAAGGTAAACTCACCGTTCGCAAAGCCGATGGAACAGAGGTAGTCTATAATGGCACGAACAAAGCAGAGATGGTAGGATTCTACAAGGTTATGAATGTACAACCTCGTCAAGAGTTCACGGATAAGGTTTACCTCTCTCCGGTAGGCAAAACCGAAATTAATGACTATAAGACTTATGGGTATACGTTAACCCAAACTGAACCTTGGAAATAATATCACCCGATCTAAAGAGGGCTTTAAAGCCCTCTTTAGATCACTTTTAAAAACCATCAATGAAAACAAACAGAGTACATCTGATCATCAGTTGGGCGGTGCTTCTAATCCTCCACTCTATCTCATCAACCGCTTCTGCACAAGTGTGTGCACAAGCCGTAGGGGATAGAAACCTCTACATACACGGAGGGATTGTGCGCACAGATACCACCCAAAAGACCATCTGTTTGCTCTTTACAGCACACGATTATGCCGATGGCACGGAGCCCATTTTAGCTCATTTAAAGCGTGCCCATATTCAGGCTTCTTTTTTCTTCACCGGAAAGTTTATGACCGCCTTTCCTAAGCAAGTGAAACGCATTCAAGATGAAGGTCATTATGTGGGTAGTCATGGTTTTGAACACTTACTCTACTGCGACTGGACCAACAGGGATTCAACGTTGATCTCTAAACAAGATTTCATAAAAGATTTAACTCAAAGTTACCAAACAATGGCTGCTTTGGGAATCAGAAAGGAGGACGCGCCTTTTTTCGAACCACCTTTTGAGTGGTATAATACCGAAGTGGCAACATGGGCCAAAGAGTTTGGCCTTCAAATCATACAATTTACGGGAGGGAATTACTCAAATGCCGACTATACCACTCCGGATATGAAGAGCTACAAAAGTAGCCAAGAGATTTTAGAGCGTATTTTAGCGGTCGAACGTACGCAATCGCTCAATGGGGCTTTACTCCTTTTTCACTTAGGAACGAGTCCACTAAGAACAGATAAATTTTATGCACGTAATTTATCAACACTGATTGATCTATTACAACACAAAGGATATGTTTTCACCACCCTTCAACAGGCGATAAAACCAGTTGTTAGTGTTCATATAAACCAGTAAGATTATGAAAAAACTCTTTTGCTCTTTGGTCGTAAGCGTTTTATACACTTTGGCTGTCCACTCCGAAGGGTGGATCAGGATTAATCAATTGGGCTATTTACCGATATCGCCTAAAACGGCTGTTTTCATGAGTGAGGAGGTGAATCGTCCGAGTTCTTTTTCACTGGTTGATGCTCAGACTCAAAAAACGGTTCAAACGTTCCATGCGCTGAAAAAAGAGAAGAACGTTGGTCGCATGAAGAGTGTGTACCGCCTAAACTTCTCTGCCTTTAAGAAAAGCGGAAGATACCAGATTAAATGTGGGGGATGGACCTCACCTACTTTTCAAATAGATGCTTCGGTCTACGACAATGCAGCTGATTTTTTATTGAATTACATGCGTTTTCAAAGGTGTGGATTTAATCCTTATTTCAAGGATAGCTGCCACCAACACGATGCTTATATCGTCTACCACCCCACTAAAACGGGGCAGAAACTGGATGTCAGAGGGGGATGGCACGATGCCTCGGATTACTTGCAATATACCACCACCTCGGCAAATGCCATTTACCAGATGCTCTTTGCTTACCTGCAGCATCCCGATTCGTTCAGCGATGAGTATGATGCGGCTGGCTTAAAAGGGGCTAATGGGTTACCCGACATTATCGATGAGATCAAATGGGGTTTGGACTGGCTGAACCGGATGAATCCGAATCCAAATGAAATGTACAACCAGATTGCCGATGATCGGGACCATGCTAATTTCCGCTCGCCAACTGAGGATAAAGTGGATTATGGCTATGGACCAGGCAAAGGACGCCCTGTTTATTTCTGTACGGGACGTCCTCAGGTTAGGGGGGCGTTTACGAATGCAACCACGGGGGTGGCTTCGACCGCAGGAAAGTTCGCTTCTTGCTTTGCTTTGGGAGCACACGTACTGAAACCATTCTATCCGGAATTTGCCCAAGAGATAGAAGCGAAAGCGGAACAAGCGTTTGTCTTTGGGGCAACTTATCCGGGTGTTTGTCAGACAGCTTCTGTTAAGTCGCCTTACATTTATGAGGAGGATAATTGGGTCGATGACATGGAATTGGCGGCCATAGAGGTCTTCAAACTGACTCAAAAGAGTCGCTATTTAAAAGCTGCCACTGAGTATGGACGCCAAGAACCTGTTACGCCATGGATGGGGGCCGATAGCGCCAAGCATTACCAATGGTATCCGTTCATGAACATGGGGCATTATCAACTGGCTAAACAAAAGGATCATCAAAAAGTCAGTGAGGAGTTCATCAGGCAACTAAGAGCTGGCATTGAGAATGTCTACCAGAAAGGATTAAATGATCCGTTTAGAATCGGGGTGCCTTTCATTTGGTGTTCGAATAATTTGGTGACTGCCATGGCTACGCAATGCCGATTGTATCGGGAGCTTACCGGCAATAAGCAGTATGAGGAGATGGAATATGCACTCGTTGACTGGCTATTGGGGTGTAACCCGTGGGGGACAAGCATGATTATTGATTTCCCGGCTCAGGGGATTTATCCCTCTAAACCTCATGCCGCTACCACGGCGATGGGACTGGGTAATCCGCAAGGTGGATTGGTAGATGGCCCCGTTTATTCCCATATTTTTAAAAGCCTCCGGGGAATCGATGTTTCACAAGGGGAGACGTATGAGCGCTTCCAACCCGATGAGTGTGTGTACCACAATTGCATCGGCGATTATTCGACGAATGAACCGACAATGGATGGCACTGCTTGCCTCATTTTTCCATTCTCAGCTTTGCAGGCTGATGGCGCAAAACAAAAAAAAGAGTAATAAATAGGCTGAAATGTCTCTCTGAGTTGAAATAATTTGTATTATACGACAGGTAATAAAAACAACGTTATGAATCAATTGGTATCAATCTTATCTAAAACTTTTTTCACTGGCATGCTTTGTTTGTCCGGTTTAAGTAGTTATGCGCAATCTATTCAGGAAGAGACCCAACAAGCGATGGCTTGTTTTCTCAATTCAACGACGCACCAGATGGTCTCTTGCGGGGAGGTGAAGCTTGATTCAACACGCATTTCTACCAAACAAAAAACAATCGTATTATACGCCAACCTCAACTTGTCTTACTTTCCTTTTAGGGAGGAGAGCGTGCAACGCATTTACAGAGAGGTCCGACAGCTCTTACCACCGTCATACCGCAAATACAAATTACTGATATATACGGATAATCAACTCATTGAATCGCTTATTCCGCTGGCTTGTCGTGAACGCCCCAACAAACGCCTAAAGACTTTCCATAACAAGGTGACTCGCCCTTTAGTCACGCGGATCTCGGAACCTTATCAGGCACCCGAAGGACTCCAAAACCGTCACATCGCTCTGTGGCAAAGTCACGGTTATTATTATGAGGCGAAACTCGCACGTTGGGAGTGGCAACGGGCACGGATTTTCCAAACAGTAGAGGATCTTTATACACAGAGTTATGTCTTGCCGTTTTTGGTGCCGATGCTCGAAAATGCGGGGGCTAATGTGTTGCTTCCTCGCGAAAGGGATACACAAACGCATGAGATCATTGTGGATAATGACACACCAACGACGCAACAGTCGGTCTATCAGGAGTTGGCTGGCCGACAGGCTTGGACTACAGGAGGTGAACCGGGTTTTGCTAATCTGAAGGCGACCTATCAGGGATTCGAGAATCCGTTCAGAGAGGGAAGCTACCGACAAACGGCAACCATTAAAAGAGGCAGTGAGAGTTGGGTTCAATGGGAAGCGAACCTGCCAGAATCTGGAACTTATGCTGTTTATGTGGCTTATAAAACGGTCGAAAACAGCACAGACGATGCACTCTATACGGTTTATCACCAAGGTGGAACTTCGCAATTTAAGGTGAACCAACGCATGGGGGGTGGGACTTGGATTTACCTGGGGCATTTTGACTTTAAAAACGGAACAAACGGGTGTAAGGTCAGGCTGTCTAACCGTTCGAGAGAGGCGGGGCAGGTGGTGACTGCTGATGCAGTGAAAATTGGCGGTGGGTATGGTAACATTGCCCGTTGTGTGTCGCCTAAAGGCTATACACCGAACGTGAAGAGTTCTGAACAAGGGGCTACCGCAAAGGCTGAAACACCAACGATAACCTATCCGTCTGAGACGAGTGGGTACCCACGCTTTTGTGAGGCGGCTCGCTATTGGATGCAATGGGCAGGTATACCGGATTCGGTCTATTCTGAAAGCAAAGGGCAAAATGATTATACAGACGATTATAAATCGCGCGGATATTGGGTGAATTATCTGGCAGGTGGTTCATCGGCCAACTCGCAAGACAACGGTCTGCATATCCCGATCGATATGGCTTTTGCGTTCCATTCGGATGCGGGGACCACGTATGGGGATACAATTATCGGGACGTTGGGGATTTTTGAAACTCAGTCGGATGAAGGGTTGTTGGGTGATAAGAAGAGCTCACGGTATGCCTCGCGCGACCTAACGGATTTGATCCAATCTTCTATCGTTCAGGATGTGCGGAAGCTCTATGATCCGCAATGGACGCGCCGGGGAATGTGGAATAAGTCTTACTTTGAAGCGAGAGTGCCACGCGTACCTACCATGTTATTGGAACTGCTCTCGCATCAGAACTTTGCCGATATGCGCTATGGACTAGATCCGCGCTTCCGCTTTACGGTGAGTCGGGCCATTTATAAGGGGATGTTGAAGTTTATAGCTTCGCAATATAAGACTAATTATGTGGTGCAACCGCTACCGGTCGACCACATGGCTCTTTGCTTCATCGCCGATCGAGAGGTGGAATTGACTTGGCAGGCTGTAACGGATAGTTTGGAGCCAACAGCACAAGCGGAACAGTATCTGGTCTATCAGCGCATAGGCGAGGGAGCTTTCGATCAAGGAACGGTGGTACAAGCCCCCCGCTTTCGTTGCTCCATCCCAGCCGACCAGGTTTGTAGCTTTAAGGTCTGTGCACTCAACAAGGGGGGGAAGAGTTTCCCATCGGAGGTGCTTTCTATCGGCTTATCTTCACAATCGAAAGGCACCGTAATGGTGGTCAACAGCTTCGACCGCATTTCGGCACCAGCCGATTTCACCGCTGATGCCGATACGCTGGCCGGTTTTCTAGACGAACTGGATCATGGGGTACCTTACCTGAATGACATCAGTTATATCGGTTCGCAAAAAGAGTTCCGGCAACAAATTCCTTGGATGGACGATGATGCTTCCGGATTCGGCGACAGCTATGGAACGCATGAGACACAGGTTGTTGCAGGCAACAGTTTTGATTATCCTTCTGTACATGGGGCTGCTATTTTGAAAGCGGGCTACTCCTTTGCATCGTGCAGCAATGAGGTTGTCGAAAACAATCAAGTCAGCTTGACCGATTATAAGAACGTCGATTTAATATTGGGCAAGTCATGTCAAACCAAAATGGGTCCCGGAGGTCTCAAGCCGATGGCTTTTAAGACATTCAACTCCCGGATGCAAAAGGCTATCACCAACTATTGCCAGGCAGGAGGTGCTCTTCTGGTATCAGGGGCGTATGTGGGAACAGATTTGTGGGACAACCGTTGGGCGAAACCTCAACAAACCGATCTGGATTTTGCCACTAAAGTATTGAAATATAAATGGCGTGTAGGCCGCGCTGCGCAAACCGGACAGGTTAAGAGTGTCATATCACCGTTGATGCCTTACCACGGGAAGTACTGCTATTATAATGAACTCAATTCGACATCGTATGTGGTCGAATCGCCCGATGCTATTGAACCTGCCGAGTCCGGCGCCTATACGGTATTGCGCTATGGCGAAAACAACCTAAGTGCTGGCATAGCTTATCAGGGAACTTACAAAACGTGTGTGTTTGGTTTTCCGTTTGAGGCGATACGTACACCTGAACAACGGGGGCAACTGATGCAAGCTATTCTGACTTTTTTTAATCATCCTTCAAACTAAGATTATGACTAAAAGAGTGCTTCTTCTCCTTTTCTGCTTGGTAGGACTAACTAGTCCGACGCTTCAAGCACAAGCGTTTCGGTTTGCCCAGCTCACCGATCTGCATCTGAGTCCGCATAACTCCAAACCAGAGGAGGATTTAATCCGGTCGGTAGAGCAGCTAAATGCCACTGCCGGTATCGATTTTGTATTGGTCACCGGTGATATTACCGAAGAAGGCGACCGCACAAGTCTGCTGCGCGCCAAAACAATTCTAGATCGGCTGCACGTACCATACCACATTGTTCCAGGCAATCATGAGACCAAATGGAGCGAATCGGGAGTGACGGCTTTTAGCCACCTCTTCGGATCAGAACGTTTCAAGTTTGAACATCACGGTTTCTTGTTTTTAGGTTTCAACTCTGGCCCATTGATGCGCATGGCATACGGGCATGTGGTGCCGCAAGATATAAACTGGCTACAGCAAGAGATGAGCCGTGCACCCAAAGGGCAACCTGTCATTTTAGTCACACACTACCCCATGACTCAAGGAGATGTCGATAATTGGTATGAGGTGACCGATGCAGTGCGCCCCTTTAACATCCGCTTATTCATTGGCGGACATTACCACCGCAACCGACTCTGTTCATACGACGGTATTCCTGGAGTTTTAACCCGTTCTAATTTACGCGATAAGGACGAGGTTGGTGGCTACGCTCTTTTTCAGGTGACAGCCGATTCCATTTTAGTTAGCGAACAGCGCATCGGCGAACCCGCCAAGCGCTGGGCAGGCTTTTCACTGATTCAGACCTATTATCAGCCTGATGGAAAAGCAACGAGCTATCCTGATTTTTCGATGAACACCCGTTACCCAACTGTCACTGAACAATGGAAAGTAAAAACCGGTGTAGGCATTTACTCCTCGCCAGTGGTGTACCAAGATCAAGTCTTTGTAGGAGACGATCAAGGTGTAATCAGTTGCTATCGGTTGAAAGATGGCCACCGGAAATGGCACTACCAAACTGGTGCGCGCATTGTGGGCACCCCTGATGCTGCCGAAGGAGTTCTAGTTGTCGGTTCTGCCGATAAAATGGTCTACGGACTAAAGGTCCAGACAGGTGAGGTGCTTTGGAAAGTTCAAGCCGAAGAGGCTGTTTTAGGTGCAGTGACGATCGATCATGGTATCGCTTACATCGGAGCGAGCGATCACTGTTTTCGCGCCATCGATCTTCATACTGGCACCATACGATGGATTTACCGAGGAATCAGTGGCTATATCGAAACAAAGCCGTTGGTCACTTCCGATCAAGTGATTTTCGGAGCTTGGGACAACACACTCTATGCCCTAAACAAAGCCGATGGAACGGAACAGTGGCGATGGACCGGCGGGCTGACTCGCATGCACTTCTCACCCGCAGCCGTCTGGCCGGTTGCCACGGACAACCACGTCTTTATAGCCGATCCCCAACGTGCGCTGACTGCCATTGATCGGCACCAAGGTGAGACACTTTGGCGCACCTTCCGATCGGCCGTGCGTGAATCCATCGGTTTATCGAAAGACCGGAAGCGCCTTTATGCTAAAACCATGAACGACAGCATTGTATGCTACAGCACAACAAGTCGTGAGCCTCAACAACTCTGGGCCTCCTTTGTTGGCTTCGGCTACGAGCATGCTCCCTCCATGCTTATCGAAAAAGAGGGCATCGTATTCGGTAGTACCAAAGAAGGAGTTATCTTTGCACTGCAAAGTGAAGATGGTCAAATTCTTTGGATGCATAAACTCAATAATTCATTGATCAATACGGTGGTCCCTTTGGATAAAAACAACCTATTGCTAACCTCTACGGGTGGCGAATTGGTGTTATTGACCACTTTAAAACAAACTAAAAAAACAATAAAAAGATAAGAACATGAAAAAGACCATTAACTGCTTTGTTCCTTTTGCCGGATCGGCACAAGCCTTGCCAACCATCGAAGGATTAAAAAAACTATCGAACCTCAACCGAATCATTTTGCTGGCTACTGATAAAGAGGTAGCTCCAATCGACGGATGCGACATGCTGGTTGTCGATCACCTCTTCTCGAGCGAAACCTTAAAAACAATTGCCGCCCATTCGGAGGCCGATTACACCCTGTTTTACACCAAATACACCACCCTAAATCTCGGATTATTGGCTGTGGATCGTCTAATTGGTATTGCCGAAGACAGTGGTGCCGGTTTGGTTTATGCGGACCATTATCAGCTCATCGACGGCAAGCAGAGCCAAGCTCCGGTCATCGATTATCAAACAGGAAGTTTACGGGACGATTTCAACTTCGGATCGGTGCTCTTCTTTAAAGCTGAGGCGTTAAAAGCCGCTGCCAACCGTATGAAGGCTACTTACCACTTTGCCGGATGGTACGACTTGCGTTTGAAATTGTCACAAATAGCTCCGTTGGTGCACATCAATGAATACCTCTACACAGAGATTGAAAACGATACCCGCAAAAGCGGAGAAAAGATATTCGATTATGTGGATCCGAAGAACCGGGCCGTACAGATCGAGATGGAACAAGCGTGCACAGAGCACCTAAAGGAGATCGGCGGCTACTTGAAACCTGACTTTCAACCCATCGCGTTCGATGCTGAGTCCTTTGAGTACGAAGCATCTGTCATTATCCCTGTACGCAACCGCATCCGTACCATTCGCGATGCCATTCGGTCGGTCTTGTTGCAAAAGACCTCTTTTAAGTTCAACCTGATTATCATCGACAACCACTCGACCGACGGCACCACAGAAGCTATCCGGGAGTTTGCCGATGACAGCCGACTTATCCACCTCATTCCCGAACGACAAGACTTGGGCATCGGTGGGTGTTGGAATGTGGGCGTTCACCATCCGCTCTGCGGTAAGTTTGCCGTACAGCTCGATAGTGACGACGTTTATAAGGACGAGAACACCCTGCAAATCATGGTTGACGCATTTTATGAACAAAATTGCGCCATGGTAGTAGGTACGTATATGATGACCGATTTCAACATGAATATGATTGCCCCGGGCATCATCGATCACAAGGAGTGGAGCCCAGAGAACGGACGAAACAATGCCCTGCGTATCAACGGATTGGGAGCACCACGTGCATTCTATACACCAGTACTTCGCGAGGTGAATGTTCCCAACACAAGCTACGGCGAAGATTATGCCTTAGGCTTACGCTTCTCTCGTAATTATCAGATCGGACGGGTCTATGAGGTGGTTTACCTCTGCCGTCGTTGGGACGACAATTCGGATGCTTCGCTCGATGTGGTGAAGATGAACGGACACAACCTTTATAAAGACCGCATTCGGACTTGGGAATTGCAAGCCAGAATGGGACTCAACCGCTAGTTCAAGGAGACCATGAAAGAACAACTCGAAACGCTATTCAACAAACAGCTAGCGCTGTGGAATCTGGCTAAACAGAACTACAAAGCTTTGGAAACTGTACAAGAGAAACAGTTTACGATCAACGGCAACTGCTACAAAGTGCAGTTTAACCCGGCACGTATCACCTCATCGGCCGCTAAAGTGGATGCCAAATCGATACAGGAACGTCCATGCTTCCTTTGTCGCCAGAACTTGTCATCCGAACAAATCGGCTTGGCATTCGAACAGAACTATCAGATCTTAGTCAACCCGTTTCCCATTTTCCAGAGACACCTGACTGTTCCAGATAAACGCCACACCGACCAACGGATTGCCGGACGCTTTATTGACATGCTCAACTTAGCCGATGCAGCAACGGACTATGTGATCTTTTATAACGGACCGCACTGTGGGGCTTCTGCACCGGACCACATGCACTTTCAAGCAGGAAATAAAGGCTTTTTGCCTTTAGAAGACGATTGGAAGAAGCAGAAAGCGGAAAAACTAGGCAATGCTGCGGAGACCACTATCTGGGCTCTGAACGACGAACCGCGCAACACATTGGTTTTGGAGTCGACCAACAAGACAGAGGCGGCTAAACTGTTCGAGACCGTGTATGAAGCGTTGAAAGTGGCCTTACACACCCAACCGCAAGAGGAGCCTATGATGAACTTGATTACTTGGAAAGAGGGGCGACGGTGGATTACCTGCCTCTTCCCACGTGCCAAGCACCGCCCCAGTTGCTACCTAGCCGAAGGCGATAAGAACCTCCTCATCAGCCCGGCTTCCGTAGACATGGGTGGGGTATTTATCACCCCATTAGAGAAAGATTTTATAAAAATTACAGCCGAGGAGATCACAACTATCCTTCAGGAAGTGTGTATACAGCCCGATGATTTCCAAACACTTAAAACACAATTAAAAGCATGGCTATAAAAGAACCTCAGGTACAAGTAGGCATTTTGTCGGCTCCCCAACAAGAGTTTGTCTTGTCGGGCGTATACACCGTGGGTGAAAAAAGAGTGAGTGGTAAGCAGATTGTTATTTGCTCCAAAGGACGACTCATCTGGGATGGACACTTCTACGAAGAACTACTGTTTGAGCCTACCGATCCAGTGGTCTGTTCATTCGAACTCATTGGAGTCACGATTGGCATTAACTTTCATTGGGAACGCAAAGAGAATCAACGCTTCCCTGGTACTCTCAAACTGATAGCCACCGACCGTATCATTACCGTTATAAACACCCTCCCCATAGAGGCATATCTAACAAGTGTGATCTCTTCTGAGATGAGTGCAACCGCTTCATTAGAACTACTAAAGGCGCATGCAGTCATCTCCAGAAGTTGGCTGCTCGCCCAGATACAAAAGAACCACCAACTCTCGTTGTCGAAGAGCACCTATCAGGCCTCATCGGAAACAGAAGAGGAGCTTATCCGTTGGTACGACCGGGAAGATCACACCCTATTTGATGTCTGTGCCGACGACCATTGTCAGCGCTATCAAGGTATCACACGGGCCTCAACCCCCATGGTCCGTGAAGCCATCGAGCAGACCCGAGGCGAAGTCTTAATGTACGATGGTGAGATTTGTGACGCCCGTTTTTCTAAATGCTGCGGTGGTGCTTTTGAAGAGTTTCCCTATTGCTGGGAAGAGGCCGAACACCCCTATCTCCGCCGTCAACGAGACAGTAAACAGATAACCGATCTGCCCAATCTGCAAGTAGAAGCAGAGGCAGAAGCTTGGATACGAACCTCGCCAGAGGCCTTCTGTAACACCACCGATAAAGCCATCTTATCGCAAGTACTCAACAATTACGATCAAGAGACCACTGATTTCTACCGTTGGACGGTAAGCTACTCACAAGAGAAGCTGAGTCATCTGATCCAAACCCGTTCGGGCGTAGATTACGGGCAGATTATAGACCTAGTACCAGTAGCCCGTGGCACCTCCGGTCGGCTCTGGAAGCTCAAAATCATCGGCACCAAGCAAACCCGCATCATTGGTAAAGAGCTAGAGATTCGTCGGATCCTATCCAACTCCCACCTTTATAGTTCAGCCTTCGTGATCGACAAAGAGGGAGCAACACCCGAAGGCCTTCCCGAGCGATTTACCCTCACTGGTGCAGGCTGGGGGCATGGCGTAGGTCTTTGCCAAATCGGTGCGGCAGTGATGGGCGAACAAGGTTACGATTATCGCACCATCTTGCTTCACTACTACATTAATGCGCTTATCGACAAACTCTATTCATAAGACCATGAAAACAAAAAAAAGATCGCCATGGGCTTGGATCCCATCGCTCTACTTCGCACAAGGACTACCTTATGTAGCCGTAATGACCATCTCGGTGATCATGTACAAGAACTTAGGCATCTCTAACACAGACATTGCACTATACACCTCTTGGCTCTATCTGCCATGGGTTATCAAACCCTTCTGGAGTCCATTTGTCGACCTCCTGAAAACCAAACGGTGGTGGGTGGTGACCATGCAACTTCTAGTAGGAGCCGGCCTGGCAGGCATAGCCTTTACCATTCCCATGCCCAACTTCTTTCAAAGCACACTCGCCATCTTTTGGTTGGTCGCTTTCAGCTCCGCCACACACGACATTGCTGCCGACGGCTTCTATATGTTGGCCCTCGATGTGAAAGACCAAGCCCTCTACGTAGGTATTCGAAGCACCTTTTACCGCATCGCCACCATCGCCGGGCAAGGCCTCTTAGTCATGCTAGCCGGTGGGTTGGAATACTGGACCGGCAGTATCAAGATGGCTTGGAGCATCACCTTTTTTATTTTAGCCGGGCTATTTATCGCTTTTTGCCTATACCATAAATTCATTCTGCCCACACCGACAACCGATAAAGCGGTGACCGAAAAGAAAAGTGCACAAACCATCATGAACGGCTTCATCGAAACCTTCGCCTCTTTTTTCAGAAAAAAACAAGCGGGTGTAGCCATTCTATTCATGCTCTTCTACCGCTTCCCCGAAGCCCAACTCGTCAAGTTGATTAATCCGTTTCTACTTGACCCACTAGAAAAAGGCGGTTTGGGACTTACTACAGCCGAGGTCGGATTGGTCTACGGCACTATCGGCATCATCGGGCTAACATTAGGTGGCATCATCGGTGGTGTCTGTGCAGCTAGGGGGGGATTACAGAAATGGTTGTGGCCCATGGCTTGGAGCTTGTCGCTCACCTGCCTGACTTTCGTCTATTTGGGATACTTCCAGCCTCAGGACTTCATCATCATCAATCTTTGTGTCTTTATCGAGCAGTTTGGATACGGGTTTGGGTTTACCGCCTACATGCTGTACCTCATCTACTACTCCGACGGAGAGCACAAGACAGCCCATTACGCCATCTGTACCGCCTTCATGGCCCTCGGTATGATGCTACCCGGCATGGCAGCCGGCTGGCTCCAAGAGCAGATCGGTTACGAACGCTTCTTTATCTGGGTGATGATCTGTTGCGCAGCCACCATAGCGGTTTGTGCCTTTATCAAAATTGACCCCCATTATGGTAAAGAGTCTTCAAAAGAGTCAGCCAACTAACGATTCGAAACAAAACACACAACGATGAAAAAAATCACTCTACTTCTACTGAGCCTATGCTGCCTATGGAACGGGCAACTACACGGCCAACAGATTAAAATAAAAACCGGCATTGAAGTGTTGAAAGAGCAACAGTTCAAATGTTTGGAAGGCAAACGTGTAGGATTGATTACCAACCCTACCGGTGTAGACAACCAACTGCGGTCGACCATCGATATTCTGCATGAAGCCCCCAACGTCAAGTTGGTGGCACTCTTCGGACCCGAACACGGCGTACGAGGAGATGTACATGCCGGTGATCATGTAACGGACAACAAAGATGCCTCTACCGGTTTACCTGTCTATTCTCTTTACGGCAAAACCCGTAAAGCCACCCCAGAGATGTTGAAAGAGATTGATGTCTTGGTTTATGACATCCAAGATATCGGTTGCCGCTCATTTACCTATATCAGTACCATGGGCCTTGCCATGCAAGCCGCAGCGGAGAACAACAAAGCATTTATCGTACTCGACCGTCCGAATCCATTGGGTGGTTTAAAAATAGAGGGCAACATTCCCGACGATGACTGCATCTCATTTGTGAGTCAGTTCAAGATCCCCTATGTATACGGATTAACCTGCGGTGAGCTGGCCCTCTTACTAAACTCCGAAAAGATGCTCGGTCAGTCCTGCGACCTCCACGTGGTAAAGATGAAAGGATGGAAACGCAAAATGGATTACACCGCTACCGGTCTGCAATGGATTCCCTCATCGCCACACATTCCACACGCACATACCGCTTACTTCTATCCAGTATCGGGTATCGTTGGCGAACTAGGCTACTTATCGATTGGTGTAGGGTACACCATCCCATTTCAGATGTTTGCAGCACCCTGGATCAAAGCCGACGAACTGGCGCATAACCTCAATGGGCTCCATGTGCCCGGTGTGATTTTCCGCCCCATTCACTTGCGCCCATTCTATGCCGTTGGCAAGGGCGAAACGCTTCAAGGCGTCCAAGTACACCTCGTGGACTACCGGAAAGCACCATTGAGCCAACTTCAATTTTTGGTCATGCAAGAGCTAGCCAAACTTTACCCAGAACGGGCCGTGTTTGACCATGCCAACAAAGAGCGTTACAGCATGTTCGATAAAGTAAGTGGTTCCAAACAGGTTCGTGAACAATTCAGCAAACGCCACCGTTGGGAAGACATCCAACAGTTTTGGAATAAAGACATCAAAACTTTTCGTCATTTAGCAGAAAAGTACTACTTATATAAATAAAGCGAATGAAACCAAACACGACATATCGCAAGTTCATAAAGGAAGTGACCCGTTTCATTCCCACCGAACGACTCTTCACGGATGAGCTGCACACACTCGCTTGGGGAACAGATGCCGGCTTTTACCGTCTTCTCCCCCAAGTCGTGATTCAAGCAGCCAACGAGCAGGAGGTGTCGGAACTTCTACAAGCAGCTTCCAGCCACCACCTACCAGTTACCTTCCGGGCAGCTGGTACCAGCCTCTCCGGACAAGCCATCAGCGACTCCATCCTGATTGTAGCTGGCAAACATTGGGAAAACTATACCTTGGCAGACAACTACCAAACGATCACCATGCAACCCGGCCTAATCGGTCAGCGAGTAAACGATTTACTAGCTCCACACGGTCGTAAGTTTGCTCCAGACCCCGCCTCCATAAAAAGCGCCATGGTGGGTGGCATTGTCATGAATAACGCATCGGGCATGAACTGTGGTACACACGCCAACAGCGACCGGATGTTACTCTCTGTCCGCTTAGTTCTCATGGATGGTACCACCCTCGATACAGGTTGTGAAGAGAGCAAAAACCTCTTCCGACAATCGCATGCCGATTTTATAAAAGAACTCTGTGCCATCCGGGATGAGATTCGTCAAAACAGAGCCTTGTGCGAACGCATTCGATACAAATACCGCATCAAAAACGTGACGGGGCTCAACCTCCTCCCCTTTGTGCTGTATGATGATCCATTCGAAATCATCACCCACAGCCTAGTTGGTTCGGAAGGTACACTGGCCTTTCTTTCGGAAGTGACCATGAAAACCGAACGAGATTATCCGTACAAAGCAAGTGCCATGCTCTATTTTTCGGAAATCGAAGAAGCATGCCGAGCAGTAATTGCACTCAAAAAACTCACCGATAAGACCGGCAATACCCTCGTAAAAAGTGCCGAGCTGCTCGATGCCAAATCATTGGCTTCGGTCAATGATACCACCGGTGTGGGGCTAACCGCCCTCCTCACCGAGACCAAAGGCGAAACCCCCGAAGAGGTTGCCCAACACATCCTACAGATAGAAGAAGCACTACAACCGTTTCATTTAGCTGTACCGGTCTACTTCACCAACAAACCGGAAGAGTATGCCCAATACTGGGCTATCCGTTCCGGCATCTTCCCGTCTGTAGGCGGCACACGCCCATTAGGGACCACCTGCTTAATAGAAGATGTAGCCTTCCATCTAGATGATCTGCCACAAGCTACCGCCCATTTGCAGCAGCTATTGGCACAAAACGGTTACCACGATGCCTGCATCTATGGGCATGCACTAGAAGGCAATTACCACTTCATCATCAACCAATCATTTGCCACAGAGCCAGAAGTGTCCCGTTATGAGAAACTCATGGACGAAGTCAAGCACTTAGTTGTCGACCAATACGACGGTTCACTCAAAGCCGAACACGGCACCGGTCGCAACATGGCCCCTTTCGTTGGATACGAATGGGGAGAAGAAGCCTTCACTTTCATGAAAAGAATCAAAGCACTGTTTGATCCCAAAGGGCTACTAAACCCCGGCGTGATCTTTAATGACGACCCCCAATGTCACCTCAAGCATTTCAAACCCCTCCCACTCACCAACCCCCATGTGGATCGTTGCATCGAGTGCGGTTTCTGCGAAGTGAACTGTCTGACATGCGGATTCACCCTCTCTTCACGCCAACGCATCGTGACACAACGAGAGATCTCCCAACTCAAACGCAGCGGTAAAGAACCAGATCGATTAAAGAGACTCGAAAAACAGTACGCTTACGCTGGCAATCAGACTTGTGCTGGCGACGGGCTTTGTGCCATGTCGTGCCCTATGGGCATCAACACCGGGCATCTAACCCACGATATTCGTCAAGCCCAGCTACCCAAAAACAGCTTAAGTTACCGTTTAGGAGAATATACAGCCAACCATTTTGCAGGAACCAAAGCAGCTGTTCGTCCGGTGTTAACCCTGGCCCACACAGTCCATCAGCTCCTTGGTACACCTGCCATGAGCAACCTCACAAAAGGATTACATCAAACATTGGGCATTCCCCAATGGACTCCAGCTATGCCTAAATCCTTTAAGCTACACCCTGAGACACAGCAAGTGCAAGAAGCCAAAGTAGTCTACTTCCCCAGCTGCATCAACCAAACCATGGGGATAGCCCACCAATCACCGGTAGAGCAAGCACTAGCCAACAAGATGATAGCTTTGCTTCAGAAAGCTGGATACGAACTCCTTTTCCCCGAAAACATGGAAAATCTATGTTGTGGAACCATCTGGGAAAGCAAAGGCATGCCTGCCATTGCCGATCAAAAAACGACAGAACTAGAAGCGGCTTTGTGGGAAGCAAGCGCCCACGGACGTTACCCAGTCCTTTGCGATCAAAGTCCCTGCTTATACCGTATGCGTGAGAAGATAAAGAAAATTCCCTTGTACGAACCGGTAGAATTTATCTACACCTTCTTACAAGACAAATTAGAATTTACGCCGACCGACCGTCCGATAACGATCCATGCCACCTGCTCCATGCGAAAGATGAAGCTCGACAAGATGCTGTTCGAATTGGCACAACTCTGCTCGCACAACGTATTTGTGCCCGAAGAGATCGGCTGTTGCGGGTTTGCCGGCGATAAAGGCTTTACCCATCCGGAAGTCAACCAATACGCCCTACGCAAGTTACGCCCTCAACTAGAAGAGCACCACATCCACATAGGCTATTCCAATAGTCGCACCTGTGAGATCGGTCTAACCACCCATACCGGCATCCCCTACGTTTCGATTGTCTACCTAGTCGATGCCTGTACGCAAAAGAAAAATAAACGTCAAACGATATAAAAAAACACCTACAATGAACCAAACCACCAACAAACGCCTATTGGCCCTCGACATCTTGCGAGGGATCACCATCGCCGGCATGATTTTGGTCAACAACCCCGGCAGTTGGAGTTCCATTTACGCCCCCTTAGGCCATGCCGAATGGACCGGACTCACACCGACCGATTTAGTCTTTCCATTCTTCATGTTCATCATGGGCATCTCCACCTACATCTCTTTGCGGAAATACGACTTCCAATTCAGTCGCACAGCCGCCCTTAAAATAATCAAACGCACCGTTGTCATCTTTGCCATCGGCTTAGGCATTGCATGGTTCTCCCTATTCTGCCGCACTTGGAACACGCTAGGTGAAGAGGAGCTCTCCTTTATCAGCCGGTTGGGACAATCCATCTGGACATTCGATCACCTGCGTATATTAGGCGTGATGCCACGATTAGCCCTATGCTACGGTGCCACCGCACTTCTAGCACTGACGCTAAGACACCAATACATCCCCTACCTGATAGCCGTGCTACTAGGAGGCTACTTCATCCTTTTAAAATTAGGCAACGGCTTTGCTTACGACAGTACCAACATCCTCTCCGTCGTCGATCACGCCATTCTTGGAGAAGCACACATGTATAAAGACAACGGCATCGATCCGGAAGGACTCCTCAGCACCATCCCCTCCATCGCCCACGTCTTAATAGGCTTCTGTGTAGGGCGCCTGCTCATGCAAGTCAAGAATGTCGATGAGAAGATCGAACGACTATTTATCATCGGTACCATCCTCACCTTCAGCGGCTTCCTGCTCAGCTACGGTTGCCCCATCAGCAAAAAAATCTGGTCGCCCACCTTTGCCATCGTGACATGCGGACTCGCCTCAAGCCTCTTGGCACTCCTCATCTGGATTATCGACGTCAAAGGCCATCGTAATTGGTGTCGTTTCTTCGAATCCTTTGGTGTCAATCCGCTGTTTATCTATGTCATGGCCGGTCTGCTCTCCATCCTTTTAAGCAACATTCTAATACCCTATGCCGATGGAAACATCAGCCTACACGGTTACCTCTATAAAGTCATCCTCCAACCTCTGTTGGGCGATTATCCAGGCTCACTCGCCTTTGCTTTATTATTTGTGACACTAAACTGGTCTATCGGCTACATTTTATACAAGAAAAAAATATATATAAAAATATGATACTTATTGCAGATAGTGGTTCTACCAAGACCGATTGGTGCGTTGTAGAACATGGTCAACTACTCCAACAACTCAGTACCGGAGGTATAAATCCTTTCTTCCAGTCGGAAGAGGAAATCAGTCGCGAAATCCAGACTTCACTGATACCATTTATCAGCAGTCGGCAGTTCGATACGGTTCATTTCTATGGCGCCGGATGTGCCTTCCCGGACAAGATCGAAACTGTTCGTCGCGCCATTGCAACCCATTTACAGGTAGCAGGCAACATTGAGGTCAGCACCGATATGCTCGCTGCGGCAAGAGGCCTATGCGGTCATCAAGCCGGCATCGCCTGCATTTTGGGCACCGGCTCCAACTCGTGCTACTACAACGGAACAGAAATCGTCAACAATGTTTCTCCGCTCGGCTTCATCTTAGGCGATGAAGGTAGCGGAGCCGTATTAGGTAAACTCTTCATCGGCAACCTGCTTAAAAACCAGATGCCAGCAGGATTAAAAGAAGAGTTCCTCCACACCTACGGGCTAACCCCTGCCGATATCATCGATCGCGTATACAGGCAACCCTTTCCCAACCGGTTCCTAGCCAGCTTGTCGCCCTTTCTAGCGCAGCACATTGACCTACCGGAAATACACGACATGACCCTCCGCAGCTTTGTTGACTTTCTGAAACGCAACGTCATGCAGTACAACTACCAACAAACCCCTGTCCACTTCATCGGATCGGTAGCCTTTTATTATAAACCGATTCTAACCGAAGCGGCGGAGATGTGCGGAATTCGCCTAGGCAACATTGTTAAAAGTCCAATGCAAGGTTTAATGCATTACCATCAAACCGTTCTAATCACCCAATAACCGAAGTGTATGTCATTCATTAAAATATCAGAACAACCGTCTCTCTACACCGACCTCGAAAAGAAGTCGGTGAGAGAACTCTTAGAGGAGATCAACACCGAAGATCAGAAAGTAGCCCTTGCCGTACAACAAGCCATTCCACAGATCGAAAAGCTCGTCACGCAAATCGTACCACGCGTCAAACAAGGCGGACGAATCTTTTACCTGGGAGCCGGCACAAGCGGAAGGCTCGGCGTTCTCGATGCTTCTGAGATTCCCCCGACCTTCGGAATGCCCAACACCGTTGTCATCGGCTTGATAGCCGGTGGCGATATCGCTTTGCGTAATCCAGTAGAGAATGCCGAAGACGATACCACCAAAGGGTGGGAAGAGCTCCTGGCACACGGCATCAACAACAAAGACACCGTGATTGGCATTGCCGCTTCGGGCACAACGCCCTACGTGATCGGTGCCATGCACGAAGCTCGCAAGCACGGCATTCTAACAGGTTGCATCACCAGCAATCCCGACTCTCCGATGGCTGCCGAAGCCGATGTCCCCATTGAGATGGTGGTTGGCCCGGAATATGTCACCGGCAGCTCACGCATGAAATCGGGCACCGGTCAAAAGATGATTCTCAACATGATCACCACATCGGTTATGATTCAATTGGGGCGTGTCAAAGGGAATAAGATGGTCAACATGCAGCTGAGCAACCAGAAGCTGGTAGATCGAGGAACACGCATGATTATCGAGGAACTCAACCTCCCCTACGAACAAGCTCAAACACTCTTGCTCACCCACGGCTCCGTAAAACAAGCAGTCGACGCTTACCGGTCAGGGGCAGAGCAACAATCCTAAAAACCACTCAACCATGAACAAACTCGGTTTATGCTGTGCTGTGGCACTGAGCATCGCGCTCTCTGCCACAGCGCAAAACAACGTGACAGATTCCATGACAACAAGCACACCACCGCTTGTCGAGAACCGCTCTCCACATTACTATGCCCGTTTAGAAGCCTTCAAGGCCGAGAAACCAATCGGTCGCAGAGAGATTGTGATGCTAGGCAACAGCCTGACGGAGAATGGCGGCAATTGGGGCATCCGCTTATCCAGAAAACACCTCCGCAACCGAGGAATTATCGGCGACGACGCCTCTGGCATGTATGCCCGTTTAGAAGAGATCCTCCAAAGCAAGCCTAAAAAAATCATTCTGATGGCAGGTATCAATGATGTTTCCCATGATCTATCGGTCGACAGTATTGTGACGCTCGTTACCCAACTTGTCGACAAAATCCGCCAAGACTCCCCCCGCACGAAACTCCTCCTACAAAGCTTATTGCCCATCAATGAGAGTTTCCAAAGGTATCGGAGGCTAGACGGAAAAACCAACCTAATCCCACTCATCAATGAGCGATTGGCTAAACTGGCTCATGAACGTCGGCTCACCTTCCTCAACCTCTTCCCACTGTTTACGGAAGAAGGAAATGACGTGCTGCGCAAAGAGCTGACAACCGACGGGCTACATCTCAATGAAGAGGGGTATAAGATCTGGGAAGAGACGTTAAAAGACGTACTGTAAGCAGAGGGGTTTCGAAAAAAGCCCCCAATAACACCCCTTATTCCAAGGAAAGCGATTAACTTTGTCGCCCAAAAGAAAGTTGAACCGCTATATGTTTGTACAGATGAAGCCCTTGTTTAATCTCCTCACCGGATGGATCATAGTGAACTTATTAACCGCTTGCCAGCCAACACCTGCACCGCAAGAGCAGCAGATGACCTTCACCATCAACACCTTCGATGCGTCCATCACTTGTATCAGCCCCTCGCACGCTCCACACAAGTTGTTTATCGGTTTAGAAGATGGATGTCTCATAGAGAAAGAGGACGGCTTATGGAAACGGCATGACATCGGAAGCAACCACCGGATATACGATATTCTGGAACACCGCTCCGATTCACTCTTCATCGGGACAAGAGATGCCGGACTGAAGCTCTATCGACCCAATAGTTCATCTGTGGAGAGCTTCTATATCAAAGGCAAGAACTCGAACTACTCGGTATACAGCCTAGCCGAAGACAGCCTCAACCAGCTGCTCTACATCGGTACAAGCAACGGCTTCTACCAACTCAATTTAGCAGCTTCGCACTTTGACCAAGAGTTATCTCCCATTCCATTGGGTAAAAAAGCGGCTCATGTTGGCGTCAACAAAGTGGCGGTCCACAACCGATCACTCTACATTGCCAGCGATTTAGGGCTATACCGAACCTCCACCCCCGCTGTCTCGGCCAACCTCCAAACGGCTCTAATCGATTCAGCCATCAACAACCTCACGTTTGTCAAGGATACCGTCTATGCCTTATTGGACCACTCCGTTTTAAAGATAACACCCGATAAGCAGCCAATCACCGTTCATAAAGGCAACGCCTGCTTCTATACCAACTACCCCAACGAATGGATTGCCGAACACCATGCGCTCACCTTCCACGCACAAGGGCAACGCTTAACTTGTGAACTGCCCAACGGCATCAGCAGCACCGGTAAGCAGATTGGTCTAATGGGAAAGAACTTCTTATACCTGGCCTGCAAAGAACAGTTGTATGCCTTTGCACGCCACCAAAACACTTTGGGCTCGGACAATAATGTCATAGCGGTAAGCGATAAAAAGAGCAACGACACCATCTATTTCCTGACAGATGACCTTAAACTTCATCGGTATAGATTCCGATACAACCAGCCGGACAGAGAGTCCACGTGTCTGGGGGAGATAAAGGGGTTGGAGATTCACGACGATGTGATTAAACTGGTAGAAGCCGACAAAGAGACGCTCTTCTTGGCCACCTCAAAAAGTCTCTTCCGAATCAAAAAGAACCGGGCAACGTGTGTGTTGCATTTCAATGAAATTGGCCCTCTTGGAGCGCATGCGCTTAATAATTTCAATACTTTATATTACTCCACCAGCCAACGGCAACTCTACATCGGGACTAGAAACTTCTTGGGAGTATGGACCGGCATCAAAGAGAGACCTATCAAACCCATTCCGCTCCTCACATCGAGCAATGTAAAGGATACAGTCGACGCCTATGTGGTGGGCATCTGCGAAAAAGAGGACAGCTTATTCGTGGCTACACTGAATAAAGGGGTGTATGGAAGAAAACAGAGTCAAGACGAGGCACCACTCCAAAAACTGCGCGACTTATCGGCTTACGAAAGTACGTACGACGTGATTGTGAATGGAGGAAGCCTTTACCTAAACACCTCACGAGGACTGCTAAACTACCGAGATACCACCCTACTAGCGATGAAACATGTTAAATCGATCGTGGGTGTTCAAGATAGAAATCCCAATGAGGGACATTTTATCCTCTATTACCACGGGTTGAATTTCAAAGGCTTGGAAGACCCAAGCGTACCGATTCCACAATACACTGACCTCTCTTTCAAAAAGTCATGTATTGCCGTGAATGGCCGAAAAGCGGTGCTGGGGTGCAACTCCGGTCTGTTTCTCTATAATGGCCAAGAGCTAGCCCCTATCCTTATTACAGAGCCCTCTCCCTCACCGCTCTTTGGGCTACTCGGACTTCTACCGCTATTGGTTGTAATTGCAGGAGGTCTCTATTATTGGTATCACCGCCAACAGCAGAAACCTATCGGAGCCACTACGACCAATGAGCTACCCACCATTGAAGAAGATCTGGCTACTTTGGAACGTCACGTTAAAATGTTGTTCGATGCCTTGGATGATAAAAAGGGGGAAGCAGAGAAAGAGTTACGCAAAACGCTGAAACAGGCCTGCCTCAACTTCGCCGATAAATACGCTGATCTCAGTCAACTCTCATTTATGAAACGCCGAGGAAGAGATCGGTATAACATCACCGTACTACTCTTCATCCAAGGTATTGATGCCAATACCATCTCTCGGGTTTTGGACGTAGATCAGCTCACCGTCAACCGACATAAATACAATGTACGCAAAGAAATCGAACAACTCTCTCTAGAGAATGAACACCAGAGTCCCATTATTAACCAACTATACGAAACAATTAAAAACAATCGGAAGTAAGCCACTCAAAACGCCTTTTTAGAACCAAACAGCTAACTTTCACCCATTTAAGGATAAAAAGAGAATAAAAAAGGAAAGAAACAGGATAGAAGTGTATCGCCTGGGATAAACATTCCGGATACATTTGGCCCAGAATTGATATATATCAAGGACATGCGAGTCCACAAACAAATTTCAACTTATTAATTTAAAAAAAATTATTGCTGTCCGATAAACCTTTTTAATTAGATCATACAATTAGGGCTGATTCATTTGCATAAATCAGCCCTTAATGGTTATTTTGCTGTCATCACACA
>RZZX01000122.1 GCA_009929715.1 Bacteroidia bacterium | reverse complement strand
AAGCGACAGATCTTAATTGAAATAGAGTGTTTTACGAAAAGATATTATCATATTACAAAAGCGCAAACGACCGTACAATTTAACATATCCCCAGGGTTTTCGGACTGATCCCGTTTCCGGACTGATCCCGAAAAACTATTTGGGAGTGTTCTTTTTTGGAGGGCAGGGTGGTAAACTAAAAATCCCTGAATTCTAGATGAATTCAGGGATTTTTGCTTTTAGAAGTGGTGCCACCAGGAATCGAACCGGGGACACAAGGATTTTCAGTCCTTTGCTCTACCAACTGAGCTATGGCACCATTTTTCTTGTTTGCGGTTGCAAAGGTAGTAAAAGTTTCCTAACGTGCAAATGTTTTAGAAAGAAAAAATACTGATAAAAAGCTAGTTTGCTAATTATCAGTATAATAAAGTTCGATTTATTTTTCGTCTTTTTCAGAAAGCGGATTCCAACCTTGAGCTTTCAGCTCAAACTCCTGTCCGTCGCGAGTCACTAAAGCGCATCCCAGTTCTGGCTTTGTGATGTGTCCTATGATGCGAATGCTTTTCATTTCAGACACTTTCTCGTGATCAGCTATCGGAACAGTGAAGAGCAGCTCATAGTCCTCTCCCCCATTCATGGCACAAGTGGTCAGATTCATGTTAAACTCTTCTGCCATAACTGCTGTTTGGAAATCGATCGGGATGTGTTCTTCGTAAACGCGACATCCTGTTTGGCTCTGTTTACAGAGGTGCATTAGTTCTGAAGATAAACCGTCAGAGACATCAATCATGGCTGTTGGCTTGATACCTGCAGAGGCCAATTCTTCGATGATATCTTTGCGGGCTTCCGGCTTCAGTTGACGTTCCAAAAGATACTCTTTACCTGTGAAATCTGGTTGGATATCGTTAGCACCCTTCATGACACTTTTCTCACGCTCCAAGAGCTGAAGTCCCATGTAAGCTGCCCCAAGATCGCCGCTGACACAAATTAAATCAGTGTTTCGAGCGCCGTTTCGGTAAACGAGACTTTCCTTATCTGCTTCACCAATACACGTGATGCTGATGGCAAACCCAGTTAGCGAAGAGGTGGTATCTCCTCCCACAATATCTACGTGATACTCTTCACAAGCTAAGCGAATGCCTGCATAGAATGTTTCCATATCTTCTACACTGAATCTTTTCGACAGAGCCAATGAGACAGTAATCTGACGTGGTGTGCCATTCATGGCATAGATATCGGAGAAGTTGACGATTGCTGCCTTGTATCCTAGGTGTTTTAACGGGAAATACGTCAGGTCGAAGTGAACCCCCTCCATCAGTAGGTCAGTTGTCACCAGAATCTGCTTATCGGCCTTGTAGGAAAGTACAGCAGCATCGTCGCCTACGCCATATTGGCTAGAGCTATTAGTTAAAGTAAGACCCTCGGTGAGGTGATCTATCAGACCAAACTCGCCGAGAGAGGCTATTTCTGTTCTCATACTTGCTCTGTTATGCCCGGTTGATTAGTTCACGCATGATGGTAGTCATTTTGGGTTGAGCTTCGTCGGCTGCTTTCTGTACATCCTCGTGCGAGATTTCAACGATCTTACCCTCTACCCCTAGATCAGTCACAACAGAGACGCCGAACACTTTAATGCCACAATGTCTGGCAACGATGACCTCTGGAACGGTCGACATGCCCACTGCGTCAGCGCCTAAAATGCCGAATAACTTATATTCAGAAGGTGTCTCAAAAGTTGGCCCTTGTGTACCTAGATAAACGCCGTGCTGTACTTTGATTCCTTTTTCTGCAGCGATAGCATCCGCTTTACGAATTAACTCCTTATCATACGCTTCGCTCATATCCGGAAAACGCGGACCATAAGGAATATTCTTGCCACGTAACGGGTGTTCTGGGAAGTAATTGATGTGGTCAGTGATGATCATCAAGTCGCCAATTTCAAAAGCAGCGTTAGTCGATCCACTCGCATTCGACACAAAAAGAGTTTTAATACCCAGTTCGCGCATCACACGTACAGGGAATGTTACTTCTTTCATGTTGTATCCCTCATAGAAGTGGAACCGTCCCTGCATGGCCATAATCTCTTTGTTGCCTAGTTTACCGAAGATCAACTTACCGCTATGTCCCTCTACTGTTGAGACCGGAAAGTTTGGGATCTCTTCATACTTTATCTCGTATTTGTCAGTGATCTCGTTGACTAAGCTTCCCAATCCGGTGCCTAAAATGATAGCAGTCTCTGGGGCTGTGTGCATCTTACCTTTAAGATAAGCGGCTGTTTCTTGAATTTTCTCTAACATAGTCAAAAATGTTTTGGTTAAAATTATCTTGTTGATTTTGTAAAATTTTAATAGTAATCGGGAGTGCATAAACAAACGGCTTTAGTTCCTCCTGAAAATCCGGGTGATGGATTAGTCGCGCCGCATCTTTTTCGGTCGTGACGATCAGTCTGTTTCCCGGTGGCTGTTGGTTGAAGCACGTTTGGATTTGCATGAAATCTTGTTTGGTAAAGGCGTGATGATCATCGAAAGCTAAAAGCTCCACCTGCGAAGTTCGTTTTTTGAGCTCCTCCATCAGCGGTTGTGGTGAGACAATACCTGTGACCAAAACGATACTTTTTCCCGTTAATGAAGCCAACGCTTGTTCTTTTGGTTTCTCTAAATCAGCGGACTGATGTGGGAAAACCGGTTGGAGATTGCCGTATTTGAACGCTGAAAAATAGAGTTTCTGATAAGGATACAAATCTAAGCGTTTGGCAATAATGTTATAATCGATCGGTTTGATATCCGATGGACACTTCGTTACAAGAATGATCTGAGCCCGATACTTTCCGCTCTTCTGCTCGCGAAGGCGGCCTGCTGGCAATAACGCATCGTCGCAGAACAGTCGGTTATAATCAGTTAATAAAATAGTCAGTCCGGCTTTCACGTAGCGATGTTGGTAAGCATCATCAAGTAAGATAACCTGCGTGGGTGGTTTCTTTCGTCTCAGTAGTTTTTCGATGCCGTGACAGCGATCTTCATCGACCCCCAGGGTTATATCAGGAAATTTCTGATAGATTTGGTAAGGCTCATCGCCTATAGAACGTGCGTTACTGTCGGGTGTGGCTAAAACATACCCTTTCGTTTGTCTCCTGTATCCGCGACTAAGCACGGCTACATTATACTCTTTTTGGAGCAACTTTATCAGATATTCCGTGTGTGGAGTTTTCCCCGTTCCCCCCACAGCAAGGTTGCCTATGCAAATGATTGGAATGTCAAAACTCTTTGACCGGAGCACGCCCCAGTCAAAGAGTTTATTTCTTGTTTTTACCACTGCCCCATAAAGCCATGAGGCAGGGTAAAGCCACTTGTTTATTTTGATAAAGTGATTCTCCATGTAAGCTCTCCTATTTTATGCCTGGATCGAATGGGATCCGAGCTTGGATCATTGAACGTTCACTGATGTTTTTAATCCATTCAAATTCTTTGTAATAGCTTCCCAACTTGCTGTTGAGTAATTGAGTCTCGATATAGTTAGATGATTCCGACCCCAATAGCGCTTCGAAGAAATCCTTCTTGTTTGGATAAGAGATAACTGTATACGTCTTAACATTTGCTTTTTTCGCAGCGATCTCTAGTGCTTTATCCATTCCTCCCAAAAGGTCCACTAGTCCAAGCTCTTTTGCTTTTTTGCCTGTCCAAACGCGTCCTTCGGCTATTTTTTCGATTGCTTCTTTACTCATTCCACGTCCCTCGGCACAGCGTCCTACAAACGTGTTATAGCCTTGATTAATCATCATCTGCATGAGTGCCTTTTCGTCGTCATTAAACGGACGCATTAAATTACCAAAGTCGGCAAATTTGTTGGTTTTAACCACATCATAAGTGACGCCTATCTTGCGAGCCAATTCCTGTGCATTAGGTACCATTCCAAAGATACCGATAGAACCTGTTAGAGTGGTTGGTTCAGCAAGGATGGTATCGGCTATACATGAGATGTAATATCCGCCCGATGCTGCATAATCGCCCATAGAGACGATGACTGGTTTCTTGGCTTTCAATTCTTTTACGGCGTGCCAGATCTGTTCCGATGCAAAAGCGCTACCCCCCGGAGAGTTGACGCGAAGAACGACTGCCTTGATGTCGTCATTTTCTTTCAGTTTTGCTAGGTCTTTGCTGACCTCATTGCCGATAATTAATCCCTCTGTGTCGCCACCGGCTGCGTCGACAATTTCGCCAGCTGCATAATAAACAGCGATGATGTGTCCACTTTTATCTTTAGGAACATTGCGTTTGATATTAATCATCTCGTCTAGCCCTAATAGCGGTAGACTGTCGTCTTTATCCACTTTGGCCATTTTTTTGAGAAAATCCTTCACATCGTTGCGATAGATTAATGTGTCTGCTAAACCTGAAGAAACGCTCTCTTCGGCTGGGTGAAACATCAATAATCGATCGGCATAAGCTTGCAGAGAATCTTTTGGTAAGTGGCGTGATTGAGCCACATCGCTGACCATCTGTTCCCATATGGAGCCGATGAAGGCGCTAACTTGTTCGCGGTTAGCTGGACTCATTTCAGTAGAGTTAAAAGGTTCTACAGCCGATTTATAAGTGCCCACTTTAAAGATCTGCATTTCAACGCCAATTTTTTGCAAAAGATCTTTGTAAAAGATAGGCGTAGAGGCTATACCTCGCCATTCCAACATGCCTTTGGGGTTGAGTAACACTTTGTCGGCTACGCTTGAGAGATAGTATAGTTTCTGAGTGTAGCTGTCGGCATAAGAGACGATAAATTTGCCGCTTTTTTTGAAGTCGGCCAAGGCGTTACGGATCGCTTGCAGTGAAGCGTAGGAGGTCGATAATGAATGGGCTTGTATGTAAATTCCCTTGATGTCATCATTCTCTTTCGCTTTTGCGATTGATGCCAAAATATCATCTAATCCATAGGTGTTATCGTCAGGGCGGTTAGACAAGAAACCGGAGATTACTTTCATGGGGCTCTCTTCTGTACGCTCTACCAATGTGCCATTTAGATTGAGCAACATGACTGAGTTTTCTCTCACTATTGTTTCGGTTTCCGAAGACGACATAATGCCAAAAAAAGTGACAATGCCGATGATGAACAGGACAATGCCGGACAAAACGATGCCGGTTACTGTGGCAAGAGTAAATTTAAAAAAATCTTTCATGAGCTTTAAGTTTTATTGTCAGCTACCTTATATAACTAACAAAGATAAATAATTGTGTTGACATTTACCAATAGGTCGCAATCTTTTTTTATTTATCACATGAAAGCGATTATTTTTAGTGAAAATAGAGAAATGGTTAGTATCTTTGTTGGCAGATGATTACTAAAACAAATACGATGATGAAACAAAAAACGAGCTTATTTTTGATGTTGATGGGGTGGTTTGTTTTTTCTTCTTGTTCTTCTCTGCAGAAGATGGAGCAAGAGGATTACACCCGTTATGTGAATCCTTTTATCGGAGCAGCCGATAATGGTCATACCTTTCCTGGGGCTTGCTACCCATTTGGTATGGTGCAAACAAGCCCTGTAACGGGGGCAGTGGGGTGGCGTTATTGCTCGGAATATACTTATCAAGATTCTATTATCTGGGGATTTACACAGACGCATCTCAATGGGACGGGCTGTATGGATCTAGGCGATATTTTAGTGATGCCGGTAACTGGACAACGGGTGCGTGCTTGGGATGCTTATCGGAGTTCGTTTGATAAGAAAAGTGAAAAGGCTTCGCCGGGTTATTATACTGTGGAACTTAATGAGCCTCAGGTTAAGGCGGAGCTCACGGCTAGTATTCATGCGGCTTTGCACCGATATACTTACCATAAGGCCGATTCGGCTTCTGTGTTGATTGATTTACAACATGGCCCTTCATGGAATGAGAAGCAGTATCATTCTCAAGTGCGCCATTGTGAGGTGAATTGGGAGGATGCTCAGACGCTTACTGGGCATGTGAGTAATAGTGTTTGGGTGGATCAGGATTACTTCTTTGTCTTGAAATTTGATCATCCTGTGGCGAGCCGGTTGGAATTGCCTATGGGGGAGACGGAGAAGGGGAAACGCTTGGTGGCTACCTTTAAATTGAAGCCTGGTGAACAGCTGATGATGAAGGTGGCGCTTTCTACAACGAGTGTCGAGGGGGCGAAGAAAAACTTGCTGGCTGAGATTCCTTCTTGGGATTTTGATGGTCTGAAGGAGGGGGCGCGTGCTCAGTGGAATGCTTATTTAAAAAGGATTGAGGTGTCTGGTACTGATGAGGAGAAAGTTAACTTCTATACAGCTTTTTATCATGCTTTGATTCAACCTAATGAGATTTCTGATGTGGATGGGTATTATCGGAATGCGGCAGATTCTGTGGTGAAAGCTGGAGGGGGAAAGTTTTATTCGACTTTCTCTTTGTGGGATACGTATCGGGCAGCTCACCCGTTTTATACGTTGTTGGTCCCGGAACGTGTCGATGGCTTTGTGAGTTCGTTAGTGGAGCAAGGGGAGGTACAGGGCTTCTTGCCGATCTGGACGCTGTGGGGAAAAGAGAATTATTGTATGGTGGGTAATCATGGCGTTTCGGTGGTGGCCGAGGCTTACCGCAAGGGGTTTCGTGGATTTGATGCGGAACGTGCTTTTGCGGTGATTAAGCAGACTCAGACTGTTTCTCATAAGTTGAAGTCGAACTGGGAGGATTATATGAAGTATGGCTATTTTCCTACTGATCTGACTCCTGCGGAATCGGTTTCGTCGACTTTGGAATCGGTTTATGATGATTATGCGGCAGCGGATATGGCGCGCCGGATGGGAAAGAAGGAGGAGGCTGCTTATTTTGATCGTCGAGCTGATTTCTATAAGAATTTGTTTGACCCGACAACGAAGTTTATGCGTCCACGCCGGTCGGATGGTGCGTGGAAATCGCCTTTTAACCCGAGTGATGTGGCGCATGCCGAAAGTAGTGGGGGTGATTATACGGAGGGGAATGCTTGGCAATATACGTGGCATGTGCAACATGATATCCCTGGATTGATTAAGCTTTTCGGTGGTGAAGGGCCGTTCTTGAATAAATTGGATTCGGTCTTTACATTGAAATTGGAAACAAGTCAGGCGGATGTGACGGGACTTATCGGACAGTATGCGCATGGTAATGAACCGAGTCATCATGTGGCGTATCTTTATACGGTGGCTGGTCGCCCGGAACGGACTCAGGAGTTGGTGCGCCAGATTTTTAAAACGCAGTATCGGAATAAGCCCGATGGGTTGTGTGGTAATGATGATTGTGGACAGATGTCGGCTTGGTATATGTTTAGTGCGATGGGATTTTATCCGGTCGATCCGGTGAGCGGAAACTATGTATTTGGGGCTCCGCAGTTGCCTAAGATGGTGCTGCATCTGGCCGATGGAAAGGTGTTTACGGTAATTGCTGAGGGGTTGTCCGAAGAGCGTTTGCACGTGGAGAGCGTAACGTTGAATGGACAGCCGTATCTTAAAAACTTTATCGCTCACGAGGATGTCGTGAAGGGGGGAACGCTGGTTTTTAAAATGAAGTAGAGTTTTCTTTGTCTTGATGCAAAGACGTAAATTAAGGCTGCAGCTTGTCGGGGTAATCCGATTGGCTGCAGCCTTTTCTCTTTACTCTTTACTCTTTACTTTCTTTGTCTTGATACAAAGAAAGTAACAAAGAAAAATCAAGGCTTCACCCCATCGGGCTACTCCGGTTGTCTTTTCGG
>RZZX01000302.1 GCA_009929715.1 Bacteroidia bacterium | reverse complement strand
AATACCTTTTTATACCTTCCCGAACGAATGTAATTCGATCCGGTTTCCAGGGCATATAAAAATCCGGCGCATGCTCCTTGTACATCAAATGTAAAGGCATTGTTACAACCGGTATTGTAAGCAATGATTGAAGCAGAAGTTGGAAAATGATAATCAGGAGTAGTGGTAGCGCAAAGCAACACCTCGATCTCTTCCGGTTTTACGCCGGTTTTTTTAAACAGTTGATTAACTGCCTGTATTCCCATATAGGAAGTACCTAAACCTTCGCCACGGAGAATTCGGCGTTCTTTAATCCCGACACGGGTCATTATCCACTCTTCACTTGTGTCGACCATCTTTGAAATATCGCTGTTAGTCAACACATCTTCTGGTACAAATCCCCCGATTCCTGTTATTACCGCATTGATTTTATCCATAACTAAATAATATGCAGAGACAAATGTCTCAAAATTAAAAAAAAGCCCTAAAAGTGTTTTTAGGGCTATTTCTTTTGGTCATCCAAATCTCTCGGATTTGACGAACCTTATACTGCAGCTTCTTTTTCGATAGCTAATTTACCTCTGTAGTATCCGCATTCGCCGCATACAGTATGGTAAATATGCCATGCGCCACAGTTAGGGCAAATAGCCATTGTAGGAGTAACAGCCTTGTCGTGAGTTCTTCTCTTGGCTGTTCTTGTTTTCGATTGTCTTCTTTTAGGATGTGCCATTTTTAGTTTATTTAATTGTTATCATTCTCTACCAATCCTTTCAGTGCATCCCAGCGCGGATCCGAAGGCATATCGGCTGCATCGTCGTCAACAACGATATCATCTGCCGCTTCTTCGTCAAACTCGTCTTCATCATCAGCTCTTCTGGCTGTGTGTTTTTTAAGTTTAGAAGACATCGCCTTATTACATTTTCCGGGAGCATGTATATGTTTCATCGGAATTGCCAGGGCAATGAATTCATAAATAAACCATGCCAGGTTGATTTCGCCTTCCTCTTCAGGAATAATTACGATCTCTTCGCTTTCTTCGGCATATTCTTTTCCAAACTTAACGACAAGCTTGTTCTGAGTGCTAACGGGGAGTTCCATGTCGTCCAGACATCTGTCGCACGGAACATAAACAATACCCTCCAGCTGAAAGTTCATATCAAACACCATCGACGTACGTTTTACCGTGAGGTTTACCTTCACTTTGCCCTTCTGGACTTCGTCTCCGTCAATGTCCACAAAAAACTTATTCTCCAGAAAGTACTCGTATTCATGTACTCCCGGGGAGAGGTTCTTTAATTCTACTTTATATAAATCAAATTTTCCCAAAGCCTTTTAGTGTAAAAACCTTGCAAAGGTACGAAAAAACTAAACATATATGCAACACCTATTCTTATTATTTTTTATATAGGTCTTATTTAAGCTTTGAACTTCCTTAATTCTATGCGGAAAGTGGTGCCTTTACCGGGTTCGGAACTTTT
>RZZX01000301.1 GCA_009929715.1 Bacteroidia bacterium | reverse complement strand
GGGCGATTTTTCTGCATCACAAAGGAGTGGCACCAATAAGGCAAATCTGGATATGGAAATACGCTCGCATTCATGAGAGGAAGATTTCCAAAGGCACTGATTTCAAGATTTGATGTTTGGGTAATGCCACTTAATACCTTTGTAGAAAAATCCGCTTTGTTAGGTATGATATGATGATGAGATCAGACCTATAGAACTGGACTTTAAGCAAAGCCATAAAAGTGGAGCATATAAAAGGAAATATGGGTGGGCGTAGCGAGATAGCGTGACTGACAGCTCAAACAAACAGTAATGTGGCGACAATGCATACACATTGGAAAAGAGTGATGAGCGAGCATTCGCCCAGAACGTCCAACGTGCATAAATGATAGCCACTTTGTGTTTGAGCTTTGGATAGATTCTCCGACTGCAAGGAGGTGTATATAGCCAAACAGTTCCGCCATTTCGCTACGAGGTGGGACGTGTCTGTAACAAAAGAATGGGTAATAATAAAAGGGAAGGATCTGACTTCCATTCATAGAAGTAGATCTGAACCACAAGCCACATGGCTGTATAAATGGAAGTGCCGACAAAGGCTAGTATAGAAACAGAAAGTCCCGACTGCATAGGAAAATCGGGACAATATAAAAGAGTTAGAAGTTCATTAGAACGATGTCGCTGTTAGACTAGCACCTAGAGCATGGATGTGTTTCAAAATTTCCTGCTCACGCTCCTTTGACGGCTTTTTGAAGCCATTGATGTAATTTCTAAGCAGACTGGCATTGATACCAATGTACTTAGCAAATTCTGAGATATTCAGTTCCTTGTGGGTAAGGAAGAATTTCTGCAACGGTGTTGGCTCTGCATCATCATACTCAAAGCTTTCAAAGCTGACATCTTCATCTAAAGCTCTCCAGTGAAGACCATCGTAACCTATGCGGAAATTCTGGCGTTCTTCATCTGAAGCCTCTTTCAATCGAGGATACCATATAAGTGATTGCTTGAGAGTTCTTCCATTCTCATCTTCACCATAAATGTAATTACTGTCGAACCAAATTTTCTTGATAGTCATAACCGCAATGGTGTTTATTTTGTTAGTACACAATGTAGGTATTATTTTTGATACCTAAGATATTTTTGTTCACAATCTATCTTTCTCATATCAAAATAGTTCCTAAAATGGGAAATCCCGACTGTTTGATTACAATCGGGACGTGTGACAACTAGAAATCCGATAGTGAAGTGTATTCAACTTCATGTGCAAAAATGTGCTCGTCAAGGTCATACTTACTAAGAATACCCTCAGCATCCTCAAAATTCTCAGGTTTTTCGCCACACAATTCTTCAATTGCTTCTGCCATTTGCTCAAAAGTATCATAGTAGTTCATATCATCATCTGTGTCATCAAGCAGATAGCATTCAGGAAACCATCTATCACTGCCATCGGTTTTCTGCCAAATGCCACAACCAAATTCCTCT
>RZZX01000300.1 GCA_009929715.1 Bacteroidia bacterium | reverse complement strand
GCTGATAATCAAGAACAGTCTTGGAAAAGCTGCTATGGCGCCTCTTCTTGCGACATTTGGCCTTTCGATGCTTCTCAAAAATTTCTGCATGAATCGTTTTACCCCTAATTTCCGTCTGCTGTCCGGCACAATAATGGAAGGAAAGACATTCCAGTTCGCCGGAGCAATAGTTTCCGTCCCCCAACTCGTTACGGCCATTTTCTCGCTCGCAGTGCTCCTTGGCGTTTACTGGCTGATCAAAAAGACAAGAGTGGGCTGGGCGATCCAGGCGACTGCGATGGATAAGGAAGCGGCTGAACTTATGGGTATCGACACTGAAAATATTTATCTGCTCGTATTCGGCATTGGCGGCGCCTGTGTCGGCGTAGCGGGCGGACTTATGACTACATATCTTGCAGTGCATCCCGAGGTGGGGGGGCTTTTCAGTCTCATCGCGTTCGTAGTGGTTGCTCTCGGAGGTTTTGGAAGCATTCCGGGAGCGCTCTTCGCGGCACTGCTGATCGGGCTTGTGGAATCCTTTGCCGGTTTCTACGTTGCTGCGGTAGTAAAGTACGTGGCAGTCTTCGCGATCTATCTTGTTGTAATAATGATCAGACCTAAGGGTCTTTTTGGGTGGTGACGGCGATGTTTAATAATAAAGCAGACAAATTATGGTACGGATTTATCGCTGTCGCATTCATACTGCCCTTTGTTCCCGGTGTAATTGGAGGGTCTTTCTTCGGCCACGTTGCGACGATGATACTCCTCTATGCGGCAATGGCCCAGTCGTGGAATATAATAAGCGGATACTGCGGACAGACCTCCTTTGGACACTCTGTCTTCTTTGGGATAGGAGCTTACGGAGCGGCCCTGGCGGTGGTCAGTTTTGAAAGCCTTCCGTGGTATGGGGCACCTCTGGGCATGCTTGTTGCGGCACTGGTTTCTGTTGTTATAAGCTATCCCTGCTTCAAGCTTAAGGGACACTATTTTGCAATAGCGACATTTGCTATAGTAGAGATATTCAACCGTCTGTTTATGATCTGGGATACCATTGGCGGAGCTTTGGGACTTGACTACCCGATACTCCCGGACGGATGGGTGAATTTCTCCTGGTCAGACACCAAGAACGGATATTATCTCGGGGCGCTTGCGATATTCATTCTTGTCTTCAGCGTCGTAAGATGGATAGAGAGACACAGGATGGGTTATTATCTGAGGGCTGTGCGTGAAGGACAGGAGACTGCGGAGTCTTTGGGCGTAAACAGTACTGTCGTGAAACTTTCTGCAATGGCCCTTTCCGCATCACTGGCAGCGCTTTGCGGATCCTTCTTCGCACAGTACAACTACCGTGTTGATCCGCCAATGGTAATGTCCCTTGACATGTCAATGAAATTTGTCCTGATCACGATACTCGGCGGTCTCGGAACGTTCTGGGGGCCCTTCCTAGGGGCACTTGTCCTTATCCCGCTTCAGGAGTATACGCGC
>RZZX01000121.1 GCA_009929715.1 Bacteroidia bacterium | reverse complement strand
AAATAAGTGCATTTACAATCCTTCAATATATAAACCACATTAACAACAAACCTATTGGCAGACTTAAATATGCGCTTATTTAATTCCGCCAACGGGTTATGATTATATTCCTGTTTGAGTAAGTTGTCTTGATTGCTTTTCTCTAACTCGTCTAGTAGTGCGAAGTGACTTTTCTGTAGACGGATGCTATTATCCTGTTTCTTGCCTAAAGCAAGTAGTTCGCCATATTTCTCGAACCACTCTTCGGGAAGAATAGCAATGGTATTGTCGGGAAGGATAAACTCCCTATTTCCCTTCATTATTTGTTTTTTGAAAAGGTAGAAAGGAAAGCAGAACTCTCCAATCTGTACCTTTATCTCAATATCGAACCAGTCGGGCTGAACAGTTATTTCGTGCGATACAGATATGTTTCCCAAGAAATAATTAAAGCCAGAAGTCGACTTGGTTAGCTGAATTTTTTTTTTAGTTCATCCTTGTATGCTTCAACCCATTCTATTAGAGTTTTATGCTTTGCATCTTCGGCAATGAAGAATTGTAAATCACTTATTAAGCAAAGTCCCCATTGTTCAAGTTGAGCAATGCATTCTCTTTCCCATTGTGCATCGCGTTTGAAGTAAGTGAAACTAAACTTCTCGTCAACCTCAGTCATTTTAACCTCTTTTTTCTCGTTACCAGCTTCAGAAGTAAAGCATCGGTCGTTATACCAAAATTGAAGTTTAAGAATAGGCTTATCAAGAACCGAAGTCTCGATTGAAAGTTCAGCCCTTTTCTCCATCGGTTGTTCGATAACATCAAATCCCACAGCATTTACTTCAAAGCGTTCGATGGCGTGAAGTACTATTTGCTCCATATACTTTTTAGTCATAGCAGCAGGTACTTCTACCAATCTTTTCTTAAAGAAAGGAAGTAGACGTGACGACTCTATGTCATTAAATACAAGGAGTTCATCTTTAGCTAAGATACAAGCAGGGTGTGAAGTAAGCACGTGGATAGGCTTTTTCTCTTGCAAAGCGATAGGCTCACCCTCGCATTTACAAGTGATAGCATACGAGAAAGTTTCTTCGTTTGCTTCAAATTCAAAAAGCACTTCGGCGTTCTTTTGGATAGTCTTTATTCTGTTATGAATATAGAGCTTCTTTTTACCAGCTTCTTTAAAATACATTGGTAGATCGTTCTCACGAATGAGTTTAATGATTTCCAATTGTTTTTTCTCAATGAAAGGGCGAATCGTTTTCTTAAAGGTCTCTTCCTTTAGTTTGCGTAGGAAATCGGGTACTTTTTTCTCTTTCGAGTACGCCTGCATTAGGCTTTTTTCTGAGTACGTTAACGAGAGACGGATAATCTCTTTCTCCACATCTGTGAGCGAGTTATCTTTAAGTGAGGCTTCAGTGGCTTGTTCCTCCGCCAGCATACTATCTTCGGAATCAATTTCACAAAGATAAGGGATTAAAATGGTGCCGAAGTTTAGGTGGCGAGTAAAACCAATGATCAAGTTTGACATCTAAAAATTGTTGTTAGAAAGTTAGGCCTCTTCGTTCCCGTTGTGGGGCGAAGAGGTTGTATTAATTGTTATGCGAGTGATTGCTTTATATCATTATAAAGATCCGCCATATTTTCTAATCCTACCGATAAACGGATAGTCTTAGAACTTACATCCATGCTTTGACGTTGTTCCTCAGTGAAACTGCCATAGATAGTACTTGCTGGGTGAATAGCAAGTGTTTTGTTATCGAATGGAAGCATCTTTACCGGTACCGATTTAGTATAGAACAGAGAAAGAGATATCAATAGCAGAACTACTGTTGCAAGCATAAACGTCCATCTCTTCTTACGCGATTCCAACATAGGAGACACGATGTTCCTATACATTCTGTACACCTTGCTATCTTCCAGATTTGTTTCACCCTCTTCAGCAACTTCACTGTTATCCTTATCCTCTTTAGAGCGAAGGAAGATGTAACCCAAATAAGGAGTCAGTGTCAAGGCTACCAATAATGAGAAGATCATAGCGATAGATGCTCCAATAGGCATCGGACTCATATAAGGGCCCATCATACCGGATACGAAAGCCATTGGCAGTACAGCGGCTATTACCGTAAAGGTAGCCAGAATGGTTGGATTACCTACCTCATTGATAGCGTAGATAGCTGCCTGAATGAAAGGTAAATTCTTCATTCTGAAATGACGGTGCATATTCTCTGCTATGATAATAGAGTCGTCTACCACGATACCTGTAACGAATACCAGTGCAAACAGTGTGATTCGGTTAAGCGTATAGTCCAGGAAATAGTAGGAGAAGAGCGTTAGGGCAAAGGTAACCGGTACCGATAGGAAAATAACCAATCCGCCTCTCCATCCCATAGCCAGCATAACAAACAATGTTACCGCGATGATAGCCACAAATAAGTGAAGCAAAAGTTCCGAAACCTTATCCGAAGCTGTCTGACCGTAATCTCTCGTAGTAGTAACGTTTACGTCCGAAGGAATTAGCTCCTTCTTTAAATGATTTACTTTATCCAGAATCTGTCCGGCAAGCTTCTTGGCATCCACACCACTTTTCTTTGCTATGGCAATAGTCACAGCCGGATAGTTACCCTTTTCTCCGTAAGATACATACTGACTGGGAGTGCCCGGACCTTCTTCCACCTGAGCAACCTGACGCAGATACACAGGCATACCTTCGTTTACACCAACCACCAGATTAGCCACATCATCAGCCGTTTTCAGGAAACTGCCTGTTTGTACGGAGAATGCAGAGTCACCGCTCAGAATATTACCGGAAGACAACTGCATATTGCTTCCCTGAATGTATTTTGATATACCGGCCATGTCCAGATGATTCCCCGTCATCTTATCTTTATCCAGTACCACCTTTATCTCCTTGCTACGTCCGCCAAGAATAGATACGGCAGCTACATCAGGTACTTTCTTTAATTCGGTAGTCATTACCTCAGCCAACTGGCGAAGAGAGTAATCACCATATTTATTGCTCCACAAAGTAAGCGCTAACACAGGCACATCATCAATGGCACGAGTCTTGATCAACGGCATGGAAACACCCTGCGGCATTTCATCCATGTGCTTCATAATCTCAGTGTATAGCTTTACCAGGGAACGTTCCATATCCTGTCCCACGAAGAACTGTACGGAAACCATAGTCATTCCGTTCATGGAAGTAGAGTATACATACTCCACACCCTTTACGTTTGATACCACCTTCTCCAGAGGGATAGACACCCTGCTTTCCACTTCCGTAGGATTAGCTCCCGGATAAGCCACCATGATATCAGCCATTGGTGCTTCAATCTGCGGATCCTCTTCCCGTGGGATCAGGAATATACTGAATGCTCCCAGGAGCAAGAAAGCAATCATCAATAGTACGGATAGCTTAGAGCGAATAAACACATTCGCCAATCTTCCTGCAAAACCTTCTTTCATATCTTTAGTTCTTTATCGGTCGTTATTTCATTTTGATTCAATCACCTTACTACCGTTGTATACACGTCTTTCTGTGCTTACCACAAAACGTTCGTCAGGAGCCAGGCCCGAAAGTACCTCTACACGGTCACCCATCTGTTTGCCTAATCTTACCCAGCGAAGCAAAGCCTTGTTTTCCTTGTTCACCACATACACTCCGGTAAGCTGCTCTTTATTAACAACGGCCTTCACCGAAATTGTCATTCTTGCAGGTTCAGAGCTCTTTACCTGTTCGCCCGGAATTAAAACATTTACATACATACCTGCCTTGATTCCTAACGACTTACTATCACTTATTACAACCTTTACTCCATATTGTCCACCGGTAAACTGAGAGGAGGGACTAATCTCCGAAATGGTTCCCGGGAACGTAATACCCAATGATTTTACCGTAAGATTAACCGTTGCTCCCTGCTTAATTCTGGCTATGTCCGATTCCGGTACAGAGACTACAGCCTGGAAGTTTCCGCTTTGCTCCAGAGCCAGTAGCGGCATACCCGGATTAGCCATACTACCCTCATCCATAAATTTCTTAGTGATTACTCCCGAGAAAGGAGCAGTGATGCGTGTATAAGCCAGCATAGCATTTACCTGATTCCTCATCTGTAGGGCAGTCTCCAGTTTAGAGCTGATTGACTGGTGTTGCAGAGTAACATTCTCCAGTTCCTTTGCCGAAGCACTCTGGTTCTGATAAAGCTGTTTGAAACGTTCCAAATCCTTTGCCGAAACCGCTGCTGCTGCTTTAGCTTCCGAGATAGCTGCATCAGCCTGAGCCCTTTGAGCCATGATGTCTGCGTTAGAGATGCTTACTAATAACTTTCCCTTAGCTACCTTGTCGCCCGCTTTTACATAAATGCGACTAATGCTTCCCATTACTCTGGTACTGATTACAGCTGTTTGTCCGGCTTCAATCTGTCCGCTTGCCAATACACCCGATTCCTCGGTAGACGATGGTAAAGCAGTTACTACAGCCACAGCCTCTTCCTGCACTTTAGCTTCCTTATCTGAAGAAGAACAAGCCTGAAGCATACCTCCGGCCATTACCAGAGAGAAAAACATTACGGATACATATCTTACTGATTTCATAGAATTTATCTTTTATATGTTGATTATTTATTGTTTGATTCGTTGGCTGTGATGAACTCCATATAAGCAGCCGTGAGATTTTGTTTGTAAACAGTACGCGCATAATTGAGTTGCTGACCCGATAATTGTGTCTGAGCTATCAACACATCTGCTGTCTTTTCCAATCCCTGATCGAAACGATCCTTCGTGATGCGGAGAGCTTCCGTAGCCTGTTCCACCATATCGTTCTGTTTGCGAAGTTCAAAAGCAATGTCGCCCAAATCCCTGTTGGTTTTGTTGTATTCCAGTTGCGCTTTCATTTTCTCATTGCTCAGCTGCTCCTGCAGTTTCATGCCCATCAGCTTGCTCGAGCGAGCGTTATACTTGCTTTGGTTTCCATTGAACAAAGTCCACGATAGACGTACACCAACCAGATAGCTGTCAGAACCAAAGGAAGCAAACTTCTTATCGTTCCATTGGTACGTGCCGAAAGCATTCAGCCGGGGTACCAGAGAGAACCCAGAAGACTTTCTCATCATCTCCGTAGCCGTCATAGCCTTTTCCATTGCCTGAAAGTCAGAACGAAGATCAGATACCGAACCATTGGAAGCTATCATTGCTGAGGCTGGTTCCTCCACTTGATAAACTACGCCAGTAGATTGCCCCATCAGCAAGCTCAGGTAATCAGAAGCATTGGCTATGGCACTCTTTGCTTTCTCTAGGTTCGTTTCCACGCCACTTACGTGCACTTTAGCATTCAGTACGTCCGATTTACGAATCAAACCCTGAGCAAAGAAGCGCTCCACAGAAGCATAGACTTCCTTCGAAGTACCCAGAGCCTCCTCCAGCACACCCTTTTCGCGGTAAGCCAGCTGTAGTTGCAGATAAGCCTTCTTCACCTCAAAAGATATATATTCCTTCATGCGAATGGTGCCATAGCGGGCAGCATCCTTCTGAGCCGCCGCAGCCTTTCGCATATAAATCTGATCCAGATTAAATAAAGGCATTTGTACCTCGATGTTTGCATTGAAATCAGTCAATGCATCGGGGCTATTAAGTAAGGTAGGATTAAAGTCTTCCGCTTTTACAGACTGTTGCTGCAGTTTGAATCCAAACACATTAAGCGGATCATTGGTAGCCATTACCGAGTAGGAAACATTTACCTGAGGCATAAAGATTGCATCGCTTTTCCGGTAATCGGACGTGGCAATCTTTTCATCCAACGAAGTGGTAAGTCGTTGTTTGTTTCCCTTGAAAGCACTCTCCATAGCCTCATTCAGACTCAGAAAACGTGTGTCGTTTTGTGCTTTTACAGGTACCAAAGCCGCTAAACAAACTAAGGCGGCCGTTAGTAATCTGATAGTTCTCTTCTTCTCTTTCATTGTCCCTCATTTTTAATTATGGAACAAATGTAGAGCATCCCAAAACCCTGGTCAGCTACTTTTGTTACATAAGGATGTTTTTATGAGAAAAGCAATGAAATAAAAGAACTAGTTCTTTTATTTTTCCGGAGTAAATCCCTCCAAAGATTTTAGTAGAGTCAGCTTGTTGCGTCCTAGACTCACTGCGCCATACTCTTCCAGTTGCTTCAGTAAGCGAGAGATTACCACCCTTGCCGTGCCCAGTTCATTAGCCAGCTGTTCATGAGTAATATTAATTGTCCGGTCGTGATAGAGTTCCGCCTTCTTTTCCAGCAGAGCCAGTAAGCGCTCATCCATCTTCTTGAAAGCAATCTCGTTTATAATATCCAGAGACTCCTCAAAGCGCTTGTGATAGAGTCTGAAAATATAATCCAGAAACTGAGGAAACTCCTTTATCAGCATAGCCAGCTTATCATTAGGGATAAAGAAAACCTCTGTATCCTCTTCCGCTACCGCTTTTACTTTGCTGGTATCGTTGTGCAGTCCGCCAAGAATAGACATCACACAGCTCTCACCGCTTTTAATGTAGTAAAGCAAAATCTCCCTGCCATCGTCATTGGTGCGCATTACCCTTACACTTCCTGTGGCAACAATAGGAACCCCTTTAATATACGCCCCTTCACGAAGAATATCTTCACCCTCCTTGAAGGTCTTTACCACACTGTATTCCATCAGCTTTTTCCGGATAGCCATTGAAGTCTTAAATTCTGTTATTTCGTCAAAAAGGTCCATTACTTATCTCTTTATATTTATTGCAAATATAGTTTATTTGACCCGTAGTGCATTTGAATAAACAAACAAAAGTTGCTATTATCAAATAATTGACTATATTTAATTGTCTACTAAACGATTAAATACATTGAGTGACTTTTATGCAAATTACGGGAAAATTTTAGAGATATTACAACAAATAGAGCCTAAAATGGACTTTTTACTTCAAAATGTATTCAGATAAAAGTTTAAAATGAGGTGCAAGGTGCAAGCCATATATGTATATATAGGCTTGCACCTTGCACCTCATTTTAAAGATTGTAAATCATATATTTGGTTATATAGGAAAATAGTACTACTTTTGAACTCAAGATATAGGCAGACAATCGCTGGTCAAAGGTGGACAGAAATAGGAGTAATTTTTTGTGCCTAAATCGTTACCATATAGATAATTTGATTTGTAAAAGATTGAAGACTAAGATACTGGAGCGTTAGGTTCACAAACCTATCTCTCCGCTGAACAAGCCGAACAAAACCGGTAAGTTAAAGGTCTAATTCCTACAAATCTATGATTTGTGGGAATTTTTTTTGTTTATATATGTTTGCATGATTATTATGCTATCAAAGATCTTTAAACTTTCCAACAAATTTATGGACTGATCACTTCTTCTTTATATTGGCTCCTTTGCCATTCAAAATAATTACCTCGACACAAAGGACTGAAAGAGTTTCAACTCAAGATTAAATTATTTCTCAAATAAGTTTTAATACAAACACTTATCCTTAGATGTAAACCTGCTTAGGTTTTATCAAGCATTAGTTAATACGCTTTTCTTATCTGGCTTATAGATATGCTTTTAAGTAAATCCAGTTTTACTTTTATCTAAAATTGAAAACCAAATATCTTAATTTGAAACTAAGAATAATATGGTAAGGCTATTTTTGCTATATAAATTTAATATCACGAATAATAAAATTGATAACTTAAATAGAATATGAAAAGAAAAACAAAGATTACTTTACCCGTTGGCGGAATTAAAAAGATAATATATTGATGTTTAAAAAGTTGTGCATATTATTGATTTATAGTATATTAGAGATGGTCAAACCTTTAATAT
>RZZX01000120.1 GCA_009929715.1 Bacteroidia bacterium | reverse complement strand
CACGCCGATGGTACTGCGTAACTGTGGGAGAGTAGGTAGCCGCCGTTTTAAGACCCTTCGTCTGAGTAGAAATACTTCGACGAAGGGTCTTTTTTTTTAGCAATAGGAAAAGGGCGGATTGAGGATGCTTTCTTTGAATAAAATCATCGAAAACAAGCCAAAAAAAAGAATATTTACGGCCAATTTATATGTAATGAGGATATTTATTTGTATCTTTGTCGCCCGAATTATATCGTATCTGAAACTTATTCTCTTGTAACTAAGAGACTTTTAGATAAGATGTAATCGTGACTTTTGGAACCTTTGCATTTATTAAAAAAGAGAAAGCTTTGGGAAAGTTTGATAAGTATAAAATCGATTTGAAGGCCATGAAGGCGGACTCTGCACAGTATGAGTTCGTTTTGGATAATCTTTATTTCTCGTATATCGACGGACCGGAAATACAGAAAGGGAAGGTTCATGTAGAGCTGATCGTTAAAAGAACAGCGTATGCTTTTGAACTGAACTTTAAAACGGAGGGTGTGGTATGGGTGCCTTGTGATCGTTGTTTAGACGAGATGGAGCAGTCTGTAGCCTCTTCTGATAAGCTGATCGTGAAGTTTGGTCAGGAGTACGCTGAGGAAGGTGATAATATGATTATTATCCCAGAAGAAGAGGGAGATATTAATGTGGCTTGGTTTATGTATGAGTTCATAGCTCTTGCTGTACCAATGAAGCATGTACATGCTCCTGGAAAGTGTAATAAGACTGTGGCTGGAAAATTGAGTAAGCACTTAAGAACAAATTCTGGTGATGCAGATGGAGATGAAGAAGATTTAATGGAAACAGAGATAGAGATAACGGTGGGTGATGAGGAAGAGCGCGTTGAACAGATTGACCCACGTTGGAATGAATTAAAAAAAATATTAGATAATAATTAAAGTTTTAAGAAAATGGCACATCCTAAAAGAAGACAATCAAAAACAAGAACCGCAAAGAGAAGAACTCATGACAAGGCTGTAGCCCCAACGTTGGCTATTTGTCCTAACTGCGGTGAGTGGCATGTTTACCACACTGTGTGTGGCGGTTGTGGTTACTACAGAGGTAAACTCGCAATCGAAAAAGCAGCAGCTGTATAAACAGAGACTGTTATATGCACCAAAAACAGCCGGGGAGTATACTCTCAGGCTGCTTTAGGTATTATGCGCGTTGTTAACTAAAAACAGATTTAATGGAAAAAATAAATGCAGTAATCACTGGAGTTGGGGGTTATGTACCAGATTATGTCTTGACTAATGACGAGATTTGTAAAATGGTCGATACCAACGATGAATGGATTATGACTCGGATCGGTGTTAGAGAAAGACGAATACTGAACGAGGAGGGGTTGGGAACATCTTACATGGCACGTAAAGCCGCTAAAGACTTGATGAAGAAAACAGGCGCAAATCCTGATGATATTGATTTAGTTATTGTAGCAACAACAACTGCCGATTATCACTTCCCTTCTACTGCTTCTATTCTTTGCGATAAGCTCGGACTTAAAAATGCATTTGCTTTTGATATGCAGGCTGCTTGCTGTGGCTTTTTGTATATGCTTGAAGCGGCTGCTAACTTTATCCGCTCTGGACGATACAAAAAAGTCATTATTGTTGGCGCGGATAAAATGTCGTCTGTTGTAGATTATACTGACCGGGCTACTTGTCCGATCTTTGGTGATGGTGCTGCTGCTTGTATGCTTGAGCCTACAACCGAAGATTTTGGTATAATGGACGCTATCCTGAAAACGGATGGTAAAGGGTTGCCTTTCTTACACATGAAAGCTGGTGGATCGGTTTGCCCGTCTTCGTATTTTACAATCGATAATAAGATGCATTTTATTCATCAAGAAGGACGTACAGTGTTTAAATATGCTGTATCGAATATGTCGGATGTAACCGAAGAAATTGCTCGCAAGAATAACTTGGATAAGGATTCTATCAATTGGATCATTCCTCATCAGGCTAATATGCGTATCATCGAAGCGGTGGCGCATCGTGTAGAGGTACCTTTAGATAAGGTAATGGTGAATATTGATCATTATGGCAATACAAGCGCCGGAACATTGCCTCTTTGCTTGTGGGACTTTGAAAGTCAATTGAAGAAAGGGGATAATCTTATTTTCACTGCATTTGGTGCTGGGTTTACCTGGGGGGCCGTGTATGTGAAGTGGGGATATGACGGTAGTAAGAATATGTTGTAAAAAACGTTTCTGATATATTTAATATAAAAAACGCATCCTATATCTCATTCGATGCGTTTTTTTTTCCAATTAATAATGTTTAATGATGCATAAAGCAGGTTTTGTAAATATCGTCGGAAATCCAAATGTGGGAAAATCGACTTTGATGAATGCCTTGGTGGGGGAGCGAATTTCAATCGCTACATTTAAGGCGCAAACAACACGTCACCGAATTATGGGAATTTATAATTCGGAGGATATGCAGATCGTCTTTTCTGATACACCGGGAGTGTTGAAGCCAACGTATAAGTTGCAAGAGTCTATGTTGAATTTTTCTACATCGGCACTTTCTGATGCTGACATCTTGCTTTATGTCACTGATGTGGTGGAGACTCCTGATAAGAATTCTGAGTTTATCGAGAAGGTTTGTAAAATGGAGGTTCCCGTTTTACTCTTGATCAATAAAATAGATCTTACGGATCAAGATAAATTGGTTAAATTGGTCGAGGATTGGCAACGCTTAATTCCGCAGGCGGAGATTATTCCGCTTTCTGCTGCTTCTAAATTTAATGTGGAGTATATCTTTAAACGGATTAAAGAGCTGCTGCCGGAGTCGCCTCCTTATTTTGATAAGGATCAGTGGACTGATAAATCGTCTCGCTTTTTTGTGACAGAGATTATTCGTGAGAAAATCTTGTTGTATTATGATAAGGAGATTCCTTATGCGGTGGAGGTTGGCGTGGAACTTTTTAAGGAGGAAGCCAACAAAATTCATATTAAAACTGTTATTTTTGTAGAGCGTGATTCTCAAAAGGGAATCATCATTGGTAAACAGGGAAAAACGCTGAAAAAAGTGGCTACTGAGGCAAGGCTTGAGTTGGAACGCTTTTTCGGCAAGAAGATATTCCTGGAAACATTTGTAAAGGTTGATAAGGATTGGAGAAGTTCGGATAAACGGCTTCGTAATTATGGTTATCAGCTTGATTAAACTAATCAGCCGACTGTGATAGTCGTCAATTAATATGTTATAACTATGGGAAATTTAGTTGCAATCGTAGGACGCCCAAATGTGGGTAAGTCTACTTTATTTAACCGTTTGACGCAAACTCGTCAGGCTATTGTGAACGATGAAGCGGGGACAACGCGCGACAGACAGTATGGTAAATCTGAATGGCTCGGACGGGAGTTCTCTGTGGTTGATACCGGAGGATGGGTCGTTAATTCTGATGATATTTTTGAAGAGGAGATTCGTAAACAGGTTATATTGGCTTTGGAAGAGGCTGATGTGGTGCTGTTTGTGGTGGATGTGGTGAATGGAATGACTGATCTTGATATGCAGGTGGCTACCATCTTGCGCCGGTCGAAGAGCCCGGTCATTGTCGTGGCCAACAAAACTGATAATAATGATTTGCAGTATAATGCTCCTGAATTTTATAAATTAGGCCTCGGCGATCCATATTGTATTTCGGCTATCTCTGGTAGTGGAACGGGCGATTTGATGGATGTGCTCGTGAGCAAATTTAAAAAAGAATCGGACGAGATTTTAGATAATGATATTCCACGGTTTGCAGTGGTGGGGCGTCCTAATGCAGGTAAGTCATCTATCGTTAATGCTTTTATCGGTGAAGAACGAAATATCGTAACTGAGATTGCAGGAACAACGCGTGATTCGATTTACACGCGTTATAATAAGTTTGGCTTTGACTTTTACTTGGTCGATACAGCTGGAATTAGAAAGAAGAATAAGGTGAGTGAGGATTTGGAATATTACTCGGTTATTCGTTCTATTCGTTCGATTGAAAATGCGGATGTGTGTGTCTTGATGATTGATGCAACACGTGGTGTGGAGAGCCAGGACTTAAATATTTTCTCTCTGATTCAAAAGAATCAAAAGGGACTTGTCGTGGTGGTGAATAAATGGGATTTGGTACAGGATAAAACAGCAAAATTGATGAATCAGTTCGAGGATACGATTCGTTCTCGCTTTGCTCCTTTTGTTGACTTCCCGATTATTTTTGCATCCGCACTGACTAAACAGCGTATTTTGAAGGTGCTGGAGGAAGCTCGCTTGGTTTATGATAACCGGACTGCGAAAATCCCTACTGCGCGCCTGAACGAGGAGATGTTGCCTTTGATTGAGGCGTATCCTCCTCCATCTAATAAGGGAAAATATATTAAGATTAAATACATTACGCAGTTGCCTAATACACAGGTTCCTTCGTTTGTGTATTTTGCTAATTTGCCACAATATGTGAAAGAGCCTTATCGACGCTTTTTGGAAAATAAAATGCGTGAGAAATGGAACTTAACGGGAACGCCGATTAATGTCTATATTCGTCAGAAGTAGGGTCTGAAATGATAAAAAAGGAGCCGCTTTCGGAACAGAGTAATCTGTCTGAAAGCGGCTCTTTTCTTTTATGAGGGTAATATCTTGCTCTGTGACTTGGCCCTTTTACAAGGTGTTTTATGGTTTTAAACGGGTGCTATTGTAGCTTCGTTTGTTTCATGGCCTCTACTTCTTTGACTTTGCGGAGGAGATCGGAGGCAAATATGAAATTATTTAATCGTTCATTCTCGGAGGTAAAGACGTCTTTTTTGGTCCCTTCCCACTCTTTGTTACCTTCATAGATAAAGATGACTTTATCGCCAATACCCATAACGGAGTTCATGTCGTGTGTATTGATGATGGTGGTCATGTTATATTCGGTGGTAATGTCGTGAATGAGTTCATCGATCACTAGGGATGTTTTAGGATCGAGCCCCGAGTTTGGCTCATCGCAAAAGAGGTATTGGGGGTTCAGGGCTATCGCTCGTGCGATAGCGACTCGTTTTTGCATTCCTCCACTTATTTCACCTGGGTATTTAGATTTGGCATCACGGAGGTTAACACGGTCTAGACAGAACATGGCTCTTTTGGTTCGCTCACGCAGAGTATCGTTGCTGAACATATTTAGTGGGAACATGACGTTCTCGAATACCGACATGGAATCGAATAGAGCTGCGCTTTGGAAGATCATACCCATTTCTCGGCGTAGGAGTTTTTTCTCATTTTTACCCATCTGTAGGAAGTTACGCCCATCGTATAAGAGTTCTCCTTTTTCTGGTGTAAGGAGCCCTACAATACATTTCATTAAGACTGTTTTGCCCGAACCGCTTTGTCCGATGATCAGGTTGGTTTTCCCATTTTCGAATTTTGCATCGATGTTTTTGAGCACGTCTTTGTCTTCAAAAGATTTATAGAGTTTTTTTACTTCGATCATCCCATTAAGAGTTTGGTTAATATTAAATCGGCAAATAAGATTAGCACACTGCTGCTAACCACTGAGTCGGTCGACGCTTTGCCTACTTCGATAGAGCCGCCTTCAACTGTATAGCCAAAGAAGGCGGAAACGCTGGCTATAATGAATGCAAAGAAGAGTGATTTGATGATGCCGCACCAAATGAACCATTCGCTAAACATGTATTGTAGCCCATACTCTAAGTCGACGGCATTCATTACACCTCCAAACCAACATGTAGCAAATGCGCCGATGATTCCGGCAAAAATGCTGAAGGTTACAAGAATGGGAATGGTCGTTACCATTGCTATGATTTTGGGGAATATTAAATAATTGGCCGAATTGACTCCCATGATTTCTAGAGCATCAATTTGTTGGGTAACCCGCATGGTCCCTAGTTCAGAAGCGATGTTGGAACCAACTTTCCCGGCGAGTATCAAACACATGATGGAGGAGGAGAACTCGAGCAGCATGATTTCACGAGTAACATAACCGACGGTCCATCTAGGCATCCAGGGACTTTCAATGTTTAGTTTAATTTGAATGGTAATTACCGCTCCAATAAAGAAAGAGATCAAAAGAACGATGCCTATGGAATTAACCCCCAGTTGTTCGAGTTCTTTGATGTATTGGCTGAAAAACATTCGCATACGTTCTGGACGACCGAAGGTTCGTTTCATGAGTATCAGATATCTACCTACTATTTGTAATCCTTTTATCATAACTTTACTATTTATCTGCAAATGTACATTATTTCGGCTTATTTTTGCTACATTTGCCGCAAAATAACAAGAATATGGAAGAAGGCAAGATGGTGCTCCGAACGGAGGACCTAGTTAAGAAATATGGTAAGCGAACGGTCGTGAATCATGTATCCATAAATGTGAAGCAAGGAGAGATTGTAGGTTTGCTTGGTCCTAATGGGGCTGGTAAGACGACTTCGTTTTATATGACAGTAGGGCTTATTACACCTAATGAAGGGCATATCTTCTTAGATGATTTGGATATTACCAATTTCCCTGTTTATAAACGGGCTCAGAATGGTATCGGTTATTTGGCGCAGGAAGCTTCGGTTTTTCGTCAGATGACGGTGGAGGATAACATCGCTTCTGTTCTTGAAATGACTAATAAGCCTCGCGACTATCAGAAAGATAAGTTAGAGAGTTTGATTGCTGAGTTTCGTTTGCAGAAGGTGCGTAAGAACAACGGGAATCAGCTCTCTGGAGGTGAACGGCGACGGACGGAAATTGCGCGTTGTTTGGCTATTGATCCTAAGTTTATCATGCTCGATGAACCGTTTGCTGGGGTCGATCCTATTGCGGTAGAGGATATCCAACAAATCGTTTGGAAGTTGAAGGATAAAAACATTGGTATTCTGATTACGGACCACAATGTGCAGGAAACGTTGAGTATTACTGACCGAGCTTATTTGCTTTTTGAAGGGAAAATTTTATTTCAAGGCACTCCGGAAGAGTTAGCCGAAAACAAGATTGTTCGTGAGAAATATTTGAGCAATAGTTTCGTTTTGCGTCGGAAAGATTTTCAATTATAAGGGAATTTCTTTTGTAAGAAAGAGCTTTCATTTTAATCTGTCAATGAAGAAGAGAATTCGGATTTGGCAGATTTTTTTTATGCTCTTTATCTCCTTTTGACCTCTTCGCATTTTAAAGGTTCTAAATTACATAAGAAGAGATCAATCGGCTCCCTATGTGGCCGTTAAATTAAGCTCTATTGATAAAGAAAAGATACAGGAACGTTCTTTCTTCTTAGCAAAGAAGATGATTTTTTTTTTGCCATTCTTTTATCGTTCTATTGTAGTCGGACGATTATTGTATCGCAAAACAAAAAAGTTTCTCTTGTTGTGTGACTAAAAAGGCATCATGAAAGCCGCATAACAGCCTGGTTCTTATGATGTTTTTGTGGAACAGTTGACGTTCAAAAGCGAAAGGGAAATGCCGGTTTTACCTTCGCCTAGTTGTGCGAGAAATCATAGTCAAAGAGGTTTTTATTGACTATGGCATACTAAAACTCATTGACGTAAATTCTGTTTCGTTTATGGATATGGAATTATTATAACAAAGAGTCGGTGCCGTTCACAAGACTTTTGGATTGCTCCGTTTTTTTATATTTTTGGTGAGTAACCTTGTTGGGTAGGGGTAATTGACTGTGTGGACCTTATTTATCTGTTTGGGAAACTCAAAAAGACAGTTCCGGTTGGCGAGCTGCAAGCTTTTTGGGGATCAGTCCGAAACCCCCGTGGGTATATTAAATTGTACGGTCGTTTGCGCTTTCGTAATATGATAATATCTTTTCGTAAAACACTATATTTCAATTAA
>RZZX01000299.1 GCA_009929715.1 Bacteroidia bacterium | reverse complement strand
GCGCATGCTACGGAAAAGCTTGAAAGGAAGAACCTGGATTTTATCGTGCTGAATTCGTTAAAGGATAAAGGTGCCGGTTTCCGTTGCGATACCAACAAGGTATCTATTTTGGAAGCCAACGGCAAACTGACCGAATATCCTGTAAAGCCCAAAAATGAAGTTGCAGGGGATATCGTTGAAAAACTGGCATCGTTGTTGAAATAAAAGCATGTATTAACGTATAGAATAAAACCGATATAGAATGAAGAAGCTGATGTATGTGTTTGTATGCCTGTTGCTTTGTTTTACAGCCGGGGCGCAGGAACTCAATGCCCGGGTCACGATAAACAGTGACAAGGTGCAGGGAACCAACAAACAGGTGTTTACAACACTGCAGACGGCACTTACTGAGTTTATAAATAACCGGAGGTGGACGGATGCCACGTTTGCCGTGAACGAACGGATCGACTGTACCTTTACGTTTATTATAAACGAAATGCCTTCCGAGTCGAGCTTCAAGGCCGAGTTACAGGTGCAGGCCCGTCGTCCGGTCTATAATTCGGGTTATTCCACTACGTTGTTTAATTTTAGAGATACCCAGCTGGATTTCGACTATACCGAGTTCGAACCGCTGGACTACGCGCAGAATACCTTGCAGAGCAACCTTACCGCCTCGGTGGTTTTCTATATCTATGTTATCCTGGGACTGGATTTCGACAGCTTTGCACCCCAGGGAGGAACTGCCTATCTGCAACAAGCGATGCAGGTAACCACCCTGGCTCAGTCGGAAATGGCCTGGAACGGATGGAAAGCATTCGATGGCAATCGTAACAGACATGCCCTGATTACTGCGCTGACCGACAATACCTCCGAGATTTTCCGGAACTTCTGGTACACATACCATCGGAAAGGATTGGACGAGATGGCTGCAAATCCGGATCGCGGACGCACAACCATCATCGAGTCACTCCCTGTATTGCAGCAAATACAGTCGGCACGCCCCGGATCTGTTTTACTACAGCTTTTTTCGGATGGCAAGCTCGACGAGGTGACAGGTGTGTACACCAAAGCCAATCAAACCGAAAAACAGGAGGGATTTAAACTCTTGTCGGCAATCTACCCAACGCAGACTACCCGTCTGGAATCTTTGAAAAAGTGATGCATTATGCTTAAGTCCTTATTCATACAAAACTATGTTCTGATCGATAGTCTCGACATAGAATTTGCCAATGGCTTTTCGGTGATAACCGGCGAAACGGGAGCCGGAAAGTCAATCATACTTGGAGCTCTTTCCCTTGTTTTAGGTCAGCGGGCCGACGGAAAAAGTATCAAGAAAGAGGCCGACAGGTGTGTTATTGAAGCCACCTTCGATATCTCGCTCTATCAGCTGGAACCGTTTTTTATTGCCAACGATCTCGAATACGATGCCCGGCATTGTATCCTGCGCCGCGAACTGTATGCATCGGGTAAATCCCGTGCATTTGTAAACGATTCGCCGGT
>RZZX01000298.1 GCA_009929715.1 Bacteroidia bacterium | reverse complement strand
TGACTTTATCGCCCACCTCTGCAAACACCTTATCTATTCGAACGGCCATTTGAGGAGCTATCTTATTTGTAACACTCGCTTCAACGGTAGCGGTAAATTCGCTTGTCTGTTCCACGTCTTGCGAAGTAACTGTTTCAACTTTTACCTGTACTTTTTGATCTTGTGTGGTGGTTTGATCCTTTTTTTCGCTGTTGCAAGACACTAATAATAGTGCAGCCATGGTTATGACGGGTATTCTGTACAACATTTTACTTGTCTTCATTGTATTTATCCTATTGAATTTGTTGTTTGTATTCATTTTATTTTTGTTCTCCCAGAGTTTTCTCCAAGTCTGATTTAGCTATCATATAATCATAAATAGCCTGGTTGTAATTTAATCTCGATTGAGTAAGAGCTAATTCTGCATCATTTAATTCAAGCAACGTGCCTGATCCGGTTTCGTATCTCTTTTGCGCGATCTGATATCCTTTCTCCGACTGACTAACTCCTTTTTGCGCTGCATTGAATTTCTTGATACAGGTATTCATATTGTCCAGATACTGCTTAAGAGCCAATTGGAGGTTTCGCTTGGCATCTTCACGTTGTAAGCTGAGTTGTTCGAGAGTTACCTGCGATTGTTTGATTTTGTGGTATTTGCCTCCTCCGGAAAATATTGGAATCGACAGCGACACTCCTACAACCGAATAGGGATTCCATCTGTATTCGCTGAATTTAAAATTATTGTTCATAGCCGACCATTGATACATTCCAGACAAGGATAGGGTAGGCAGGTATTCAAATTTTTGCATTTTGATGGTTTCTTTGAGCTGATTGCTTTGAATATCAAGCTGTTTAAGATCCGAATTGTTGACCAACGAAGTGTCGGTGCTTAGGTAATCTGCGTATAACTCGTTTTCAAATTCTGTAAGTTTGCCTTCGCAATCTATGGCAAGATCCAGGTCCATACCTAAAAGGGCTTTAAGCTGCCATTTGGCAAGTGTCAGCGCGTTTTCGGCTTGAAGCATATTTGGAATGGCATTCTTTACACTTACATCTGCTCTAATCAAATCATATTCGGCAACCAGTCCCTGATCAAACTTCTTTTTAATATCCTGGTAGTTTTCCATGGAATTGTCGTAGCTGCTTTTAAAAACCCGGTAAGAGTCGTTTGCCAGCAGCACTCCATAGAAGCTTTTCTTTACCTGATTTACCATGGCTATTTTTGATGAACGGGCCTTTTCAACTGCAAGTTCCACATCAATGGCCGATATAGTAAGGCTTTTCCAAAGTGTTGGTGCAACAAGTGGCATGGACGCATTAAAACCATAGCTCCAGTTATTATCACGACCTACTTCAATTCCTTTACTTATATCCATAGTTTCTGTTCCTTCGGTGGGTGTTGTTGTTTCAGATCCTCCTCCCATGGCTCCGAATCCATCAAGATACATAACCTGCTTTTTCAAAGTCCGGTTATAATCGGCCGAAAAATTAATTTGAGGAAACAG
>RZZX01000297.1 GCA_009929715.1 Bacteroidia bacterium | reverse complement strand
TAGCTCTTTTGCGGCAGATACATTGGCTGACGCATTCAAAAACGGAACAGTAAAAGGTCAGTTAAAAGCATGGTATTTTGACAGAACGAATGAAGATGCTGCAACCAATAAAAACGCAAATGTTCTTGCATTAGGAGTTGAGCTTAACTATGTAACTGACTCATTGTATGGTTTCTATGCAGGTGCGACATTCCAAGGTGCTGCGCAACCATGGATTGAAGATGATGCAGAAGCAAAATTTAGAACCGATATGCATGCAAGCGGTGCAGTGCTTTCTGAGGCATATTTAGGCTACAAATTGGGTAAAACCGATGTTAAAGTAGGTCGCCAGTACATTTCTACTCCGTTGGTGAACGGTTCTGGTTCACGTATTTTTAAAGAGTCATTTGAGGGTGTTGTTCTTGTAAACACAGACCTTCCTCAAACAACTTTGTTTGCAGGGTATGTGGATAAGTTTCAAGGAAGAACAAGCGCTGTAATGGGTGATGCTGATGGTGATGAACCAAGCTTTAAACACAGAGCGGTATTTGGTAATGCAGGTACATTCAGATTTGATAATGCCTACACTGCAGGTGTAATTAATAAATCTATCTCTAACTTAACCTTAACAGCACAGTATGTTTTAACCAACGATGTTGAAACTGTAAATCGTGCAACACAAGCTGGCGATGTTGATGTGTATTATGCAGAAGCTGGCTATGTTTTACCAATGAGTAACTTCAAACTCGGTTTTGATGCAAACTACCGTGCATCTAGAACTGATAAAGATGTGGATATGGATGGTTATTATACTGCTGCGCGTATTTCTCTTAAAGACCTTGCGGGCTTTGGTGCATCATTTGCCTATGGCACAACCAGTAACAAAGATCTTGTTATCTTAGGTGCTGGCAATGGACCATCAACTTACACAGGTAGTTTAATTCGTGCAAGTACTGAAACTGCTCGTGCAAACACAGACTCTTACCTCTTTACTGCAACGTATGATCTAAGCAAAGTAGGTGTGACAGGTCTTGGTGTGTTAGCGCAATACGGTAAAATCGAGCAAGATAAAAAAACAGGTGTAAGAGCTAATGATACTGAATTTACATCATATGTTGGTGCCGTTACTTATGACGTAGCAGCGCTTAAAGGTCTCTCTTTTGCTCTTCAATATGAGACTCAAGAGAATGATACAGATGGCGCTAGCAAATTTGATCAAGATGAGTTAAGATTTTTGGCAAACTACAAATTCTAATTTGTACAATGTTTATATCCTAGAGGGTGGCACTCGCCACTCTCTTTTTTTATTTCCCAAAATAGGGGTCAGGGCTTTACTTTACACTTTTACAGATGTTAAACTCAAGCCTCTTATGCTAGTCATTCTCTTTTTTACACATGTTATGCTATAATTGTAGATACATTACACTACAAGGCACTACAATGAAAAAAGCCATTAACATTCGTTTGGATGAAAACCTCATCCATGAAATAGACGCGTATGCAAAA